>CAYRVL010000001.1:0-27498 GCA_964427665.1 uncultured Fluviicola sp.
GTGGACAAAGATAAGGGCTTTCGGAACTTGTCAAAACAACACGAAACAAACAACGGAACAAATCAATTTTTACTTATTGATATACAGCCACTTATTTTTTGTCCCGTTTTTGTCACGTGATATTTTACCGCATTCGTTTCTATGTGCCTAAATTTGCTCCACCTATAGAACATCTCCCACCAACGGAGATTTTTAGAAAGATAGATAGTAGTTTAAGTAGTAGTTAGGTATTGTTGGTTACAAAAGTGGTTTTCTCAGAAGGAAAACCACTTTTTTTTATCACAGTTTTCTCAGAAATTGACGCAAGGCATCTACATCCTCCATATTCGCGTGTTTACGAAAGCGAAAAATGGCTTTCCGCACCGATTCCGGTGAAATACCCAGCATTCTGGAAATTTCCGTTTTTGACAGATTCATACGTAATAGCGCGGCCAAACGCACTTCACCATTCGATAAACTTCTTACATGCTCATGCAAGCGATCAAAAAAGCCTGGATTCAGGCGATCAAACAATAGTTTAAATCGCAACCAATCTTCATCTGTTAATAGCACAAATGCTTCTAGTGATCGCTTGTCTTCCTCACTTACAGATGCGCTTTGCTCTATATTTCGATGAGCATCTTGTTTATCCAATTCCTCGCTCAACGCATCAACCAACCGGTTCTTTTCCATGAGATTCATAATGAGCTGCTGCATCTCGTGCGCCACCAAACGCAGTTCTTGATCCAACGCTTCATTTTCGCGAATCAATTTCATTTCTTTGATCAAGCGTGCTCGTTTCCAATTCCGGAAAATAAACCAACCCAATAGTATTGTGATAATCAACAACACCAGGGAAGCGATCAAAAACAGGCGGTAACGCATTTCTTTTTCATTCAGCAACCGCGACTTAGTCTGCTCCTTCTGAAATTCCAACTGAAATCGAATCCGTTCAATTCCTTCCAAACTTCTCAATTTGGCGATGCTGTCATTGAGCACAAAAAGATTGCGCTCTATTTTCAGAGCAGCCTTAAAATTCCCTTGACTCTCTTCAAATACCGATTGTGCTTCGAGCAAATTTCGCCGAGAGAACAAATCCTTTGCATGGACTTCAAGGGCATTCATTTTGTGGTAATAATCTTCCGCCTGATTGCGTTCACCCAATTCGATCGAAATACGCACTAAAGTAGATAATGCCGCCAGTGCGCTTTCAAATTGTTTTGACTGAATACTTAACTTATAATCACGCACCAAGAAAGGTATTGCCTCATTCCGTTTTCCTTGATGATACAAATTCGATCCAATATTTCCGGAAAGTACCCCGATCCATTCTTTCGCGTTTACACGTTTGGCTAATTTGTAAGCACTCAAAAAACGAAAGTTTGCCTGTTGAAATTCACCTCTTTTGATGTGACACAAACCTAATGTATTCAAATAACTGATACTGTCTTTCGAGGTGCTCACCTCCATTTTTAGAGCCTGAGTCGTAGCTCTGATCGCATCCTTCCATTGTCCAAAATAATAGGACGACAAGCCCTCCACTTCCCAGTACTTTCTTTGCCAATCACAAGAAATATCGGAGATCTGCTTTCGCGCAGCACGGGCATCGTACAAAAAAACAAAAGCACTTTTGTAATCGCTTTGATGCTGCAAGTGTTTTACAGCAGTGATCAGCGTTTTAAAATAACTGGTATCTGATTGAACGGCAGATGAACGCACGATGTAGTTGATCGATCTTTTCCATTCCTCGCCATTTGAAAATAAAGAACGATCCAAATCAAGAAGCAATTGATGCAATCCTTCCTTATAGTTTCCTGCGCTCTGCAAGAGATCCACCCGCTTTTTGACGTCTGCGAAGTGCCATCTTTCCGTTTGAGAAAAACTGGCATTTGCGCAAAGAAATAGCAGCAAAACGATTTCGATGATTCGTTTAAACATTTCATACAAAATTACATACTAAAATCATATCAGAGATAAGTGAATGTAAACATGTCCAGCACCAACTTAGAATAACATGGTGAACTCAATAACTTCAACGTATAATGCCCATGTAATTGCTGATTGATCAAGACCATTGTTGTGGCACATCCAGATTCAACAGATCGCAAACTTCCGTTCGAAACAAACAACGACTGTTTTTGAAACGACCCCTGACATGACTGGAGAAAAACCTCCGTAAAGTCAACTTTTTTTGTTAACGAATTGTAAACGAATCCGTTCCCCAAAGAAGATTCGGTATCTTCGGCCTCCCAAATTGAAGTTATGACAAAATTCATTGGATTCTTGATCGTTTTCGGATTGATGAGCTTTACTGCAAAGGAACTTTTCACACAAACCGGTAACGCCAGTTATTATGCCAATAAATTTCATGGAAGACGTACCTCATCCGGTGAAAAATATCACAAAGACAGCATGGTATGCGCACACAAATCCTTACCATTCGGAACCATGTTGAAAGTCACCAACAAAAAGAATGATTCGGTTGTCATGGTCCGTGTGATCGATCGCATGGGGAAATCGTCTCCACATGTCATTGACCTCAGTATGGCCGCAGCGAAAAAGTTGAATTTTGTTCGAAGCGGAATCACCAAAGTGGTCATTGAAGAAATCCGAAAAGATTCCCTTCGCTAGAATTTGTAAATTCGGGGCATGTTCGAAAAATTAACGATAGTGGACTGCTCCACGGTGTTAGCAGGTCCTTCTGTAGCCACTTTTTTTGCAGAACTCGGAGCACAGGTGATCAAATTTGAAAACCCGAGCAATCCGGATGTTACACGGTCCTGGAAATTGGCATCAGAACCGCAGGAATCTTCCATTTCGGCTTATTTCGCCTCTGTCAACTACAAAAAACAGTACGCACAAGCGGATTTTAAGTCGCACGCAGACCGCGAACACGTGCTGACGGCTCTTTGTACCGCGGACATATTTATCAGTAACTTTAAAAAAGGTGATGCCGAAAAATTTGGTCTGGAAGACGCCGCACTTCTTGCCCAAAACCCAAAACTGATCATCGGAAAGATCAATGGGTACGGCACCGAATCGGATCGTGTAGCGTACGACTTGATCTTACAAGCAGAAACAGGATTCATGTCGATGAATGGAACTCCCGATTCCGGTCCTGTAAAAATGCCTGTTGCCCTGATCGATGTGTTGGCTGCTCATCAATTGAAAGAAGGTTTACTCTGTGCACTTATTGATCGTGAACGCACCCAACAAGGTTCGGTGGTGACTGTTTCGCTATACGACGCTGCAGTTTGCTCACTTGCTAATCAAGCTTCGAATTATTTAATGGCGGGTCACATCCCCCAACGAATTGGTAGTTTGCATCCCAACATTGCGCCATACGGAGAAATTTTTGAAACATCCGATCACAAACACGTCACTTTTGCAATTGGGAGTGATCGCCATTTTCAGGGACTTTGTCAGTTCCTGGGACTTCCGGAATTAGCATTCGATGAACGTTTTAGGACCAATGTTGATCGCGTGAAACATCGTTCGGAGTTATATGAACTTCTTCATCGTGAAATTCGCAAATTCACCGCTTCTGAGCTACAAAACGCCATGAACCAAGTCTTTGTCCCCATGGGGATCATCCAAGGTCTCGATGAAGTATTCCAGCAACATGCAGCCCGTAAATTGATCCGCGAAGAAGAACTTTCAGGACAGCTTACGAAGCGCGTTTCTCAAATTGCTTTTCAATTTAATCGTCATGGAAATTAGATCACCCCAGAATCCCACGGAATGGGAAGCTTATTACGATCTGCGTTACCGGGTTTTACGAGAACCTCTGGGAAAACCACGAGGAAGTGAACGCAATGAGGGCGACGAACTGGCACAACATTTTGCTTTGTTTGATAAGCACGTACTCCTTGCCGTAGCTCGTTTAGATGCATTATCTGAAAACACCTTTCAAGTGAGATTTGTGGCGGTAGCATCTCATCTACAGGGTAAAGGTTTGGGATTGATCCTGATGCAAGCGGTAGAGGAAGCAACCAAACAAAGAGGTGGCAAAAAGATCATTTTGCACGCTCGAGACTACGCGTTGGATTTTTACAAAAAACAAGGCTATACGTTAGTGGGTCCGTCTTACAAATTGTTTGATGTGCTTCAGCATTTTGAAATGTATAAGGAATTAACCGACTGAAAAATCTAGATAGACTTTTGTTCCGTTTTCACTGATGATCCTAAAATCTGCATCAATGTGGTCTGCCATGCCCTTTAAAATATCCATCCCTTCACCATCTGCATTTTCACTTGTCGCTGACAAGCCTTTTCCGCTATCGATCACTTCCAAATGTCCCATTTTTCCATCCAAAGTGAAAATAACGCGGACATTACCTGAAATGCTGTCAGCAAATGCATGTTTATACGCATTCGTCACACTTTCGTTGATGATCAATCCCAAAGTGATTGCCAAATCACTTGTAACATCACATGCTGCAATCTGATACGTCAAGGTGATTTCTTTTCCTTCCGTATCCATGCTAGTTCGTATACCTTCCAAAAGTTGTTCGGCGTACTTTTGAAAAGGCACTTTAGAACGAAAATGTTCCTTATCAGACAACAGATCGTGCAGCGCAACAATCGAGTGTAAGCGATTTACGGAACTCTGGATCAGATTTCGATGGTAAGCATCCTTGCACTTATTCAGTTGAAGACGCAGCAAACTCAAGGTAATAGCCAAATTATTCTTGATGCGATGATTGGTCTCAGAGGTGATGCGCTTTTGTTGTGCCAAGGCCTCCTCGAGATCTCGCTGAATGAGCTTTCTTTTATGCGTTTCAACAGCCAATGACACCATTTGCGAAGCGATCAAGCCAAATTTTTGATCATTCAAAGTCCAAACACGTTGACTTCCCACCTGCTCAAAACAGATCACACCGATGATCTCACCTTCAAGACGCAATGGAATGTCCATAATAGACTGAATGTTATTTGGAACAAGATACGTGACGCTCAATTCTTTCGTCGCTGTATTATGCTGAGCATCTGAAGCAATGATGATCTTTTCTGTTTCGAATAATTGAAAATAATTGGGTTTATCGAACACTGGCAGGTCCTGGAGTGGTACTAATTGATTTACCCGTGCATCAAAATTGCCAATGCATTCAATCCGTGAATTGTCTTCGGAAAACAACCAAGCGTTCACACGAGTAGACCCAACTGCTTTTGAAGACATTTCCAAGATCTCGTAAATAGCATCGTGTAATTTTCCTTCACGAATCTTTTGCGACTTGGATAATTGCTCAATCGTAAGGGTTTTTCGGAGTAGATCGCGTTTTTTTCGCTCAATAGTTGTGGCGTCCACTAAGGAAGCAACCACAACAAACTCCTTTTCGGTGACGGACCACGCGGCCATGCGCAAACGAACCGGAAATCTCTTTCCGTGGCGCAACATCATCAACTGAAGATCTAAAAAATGAGAATGATTCAATCCTTTCAGAAACACTTTTACATCGTTCGCATCGCCGTCAATAAAACGAAAGATCGTATCGTTGGTTTGAACATCATCCTCAAAAAGTTCCTTCACACCATGAGATGCAAACAAGATCTTGCCTTGATTGTCGAAGATCACCAGACACTCATCCAAACCGGAAATAAGCGCCTGCAACATGTTGAGTATACTGCTTTGCGACATGTAGTAGTAAAAAGTTGTCTAACAAATAAAATCTATTTTTTTGAAAAACAAGGGGTTGACTTAAAAAAAATAGCATCACAAGAATTCGTTCATTTTAATTCTGATACTTCGTTGTAAATTTTATATTTTTCACACATGAATTGGAAATGGATCTTACCCTTGGTTTTGCTGGCAATTACGACTGCCTGCAAAAAAGACAAAGAGAAAACACTAGCTGCGAGTAGCGGAACCCTGCACGTGAATCTGCATCATTTCTGGGACGCGGACAGTCTGCAACTCGGCTCATCCTACGTTCAAAGCGTCACCTCCGACACGTTCGAATTCACGACGTTCAAATATTACGTTTCCAATATTCGCTTGAAAAATTCAAGTGGCAGCTGGTATAGCGTACCGGAATCCTACTACTTGGTCGATCTAAACAATGGAAATTCGACCGCGCTCTCCATTAGTGGTATACCGAGTGGAACCTACACGGATATTTCTTTGACTTTAGGAGTAGATAGTGCTCGCAATGTTTCCGGAGCTCAAAGTGGCGCACTTTCTACAATTCATGGAATGTTCTGGTCCTGGAACACCGGCTACATCATGTTGAAGGCAGAAGGAATTAGTCCGAACAGCTTTTCCGGTTCTTTTGCTTTCCACTTAGGAGGATTCGAAGGTCCATACAGCGTGGTGAAAACCAAAAACTTTAGTCTTTCCGGCATAGCGAACAGTATAGTTACAGAAACCAGCCATGGCAAAATAGGCATCAACCTAAATGCGGCTCCCATGTGGAGTTCATTGCCGCCATTAGCGACCGTTTCAGACATTCAGTCTACTGGAGCGAAAGCAAACACCATGGCGACAAGTTTTGTTGATTCCTGGAATTTATCCTACGTAACCAATTAAGATCATGCGCTTTTTTTCCGTTATACTGCTCTGTTTTCTGATCGCGTCCTGTTCTAAAAATAAAGTGGAGCCTATGGAAAAATGGGGATTTAATTATGACCCCAATTTTCCGGATCCGGTTTTTAATTTCCAGAATAATCCACAGAGTTACCAAGCATTTTTACTGGGAAAAGCCCTTTTTTACGATGAATACCTGTCCAGCGACAGTACCGTTTCATGTGCTACTTGTCACGAACAGCCACATGCTTTTGGTGGACACAGTTCACAATTCAGTGCGGGTGTAAACAATCAGTTAGGAACGCGCAATTCACCTCCTATCTTTAATCTTGCCTGGAATCCGAGCTTCATGTGGGACGGTGGTATCAATCACCTCGAAGTCATGCCCATTGCGCCGATCACCAATCCGGTTGAAATGAACGAAACAATGGCCAATGTGGTACAAAAACTGCAAAATTCAGCGCGCTACCGCAAACTTTTTAAAGATGCCTATGGCAGTGAACAAGTGACCGACCAAAAATTGCTGAAAGCCATGGCTCAATTCCTTGCTATGATCGTTTCAGATCAATCCAAATACGATCAAGTGAAACGCGGTGAAGCCTCTTTTACAGCGACTGAACAAGCCGGATACGATCTATTCGTTCAAAAATGCAGCCAATGTCATACTGAACCGCTATTCACGGATTATTCGTACCGCAACAACGGACTAGACCAAACGTTTACTGACTTGGGTCGTGGTTTGATCACCGGAAATGCGAGTGACAATGGTAAATTCAAAGTGCCATCCTTGCGCAATGTCGAACTGACCTATCCTTACATGCATGACGGCAGATTCTTCACGCTATCCCAAGTGTTGGATCATTATGCATCCGGAATCCAACAATCATCAACGCTGGACCCGATGTTGCAATCAGGAATTGCCTTGACAAATACGGAAAAACAGCAACTGATCGCATTCCTAAAAACATTAACCGATTATGAACTATTAGGAAATCAACGCTTGATGGAGTCCCATCATTGATCCCGATTGTTATCTTTGACAGATGGAGCGCATTCGTCTGCTGGTCATTTCATGTATCACGATCCTCGGTTGCTTTTACGCGCAGCAACTTTTTAATCCGTTGCTCACGGGTGAAGAACCATTTGTTATCGGTGAAGCCACAGCGAAAGGCATTTCGGTAGGCGCGCGAATTTCGAATACCTATAAACTACTTTTCTTCGTAGCGATCCTGTTTTTTACCGGATACTACTTCGCGAAAAGACTAATTCTTCGTGCTCAACAAGTCGATTCAACCATTTTAACAATCGGAACCGCGGCTGGAATGATCGCATTCATCAATCCGCAGTTTATCGAGATCACGCAATGGATGATTTTTCTGTATGTTGGAAGTAACGTGTGGTACCGCTTTAAGGGTTCTGAGGTTTCGGAAGTAACGCTGCTAATCATCAGCGTCTTGTTCATGGCGTACTATCAACTTTTTCATTCCGCGTTGATCGGCACGCTTATCGCCACAGGAATTGTTTTGATACATACCTACCTGAAGAATGCGTTCACGCATTATGTTCTCTTCCTTGCAGCTGCTCTTCCAATGGTTGTTACCTTGTCCATAGAGGGGTCGTTCATTTCAGCCGCTCATGGCTTACACGTTTCTTATCTTGTCATTGCATGCGTCCTGATCCTGCTGCTTGTCGGCTTTGTCAAACGTTTCCAATCTGTGAATGACGAGGATTTACTAAAAAAATGGATCCTCCCTGTGTCGCTTGCCGGTATCGCATTGATCCATGTATATCATCCAATGCTTGATCAACCGTTGGACCTGTTCGAATATGCGAATAAAGTGAATCCGGTGATGCGCTGGCAACAAGGTGAATGGCCTTTTACAGATCATATTTCCAGTCATTTGATCAGTGATTACTTCTGGACCTTCGTGTATGCAGCATTAAACGGAGTTAGCACATCAGCGGCGCTACTTATCTACGACAATTTCATATTCGTTGTAGGCGCTTTAGCCATTTACTACCTGATCAGAATCTTGTTCCAAAATTCGAACACGGCACTGTGGTTCCTCTTGTTCAGTCCCGCACTTTTTTTACTGATCCCTCCATACTATGCACTAGTTTGTTGGCCGCTGATCCTATTTTTACGTGTTTTTCAGGAACCAAGCAAGCGAAACACCCGATGGTTTGTTTTTTCGGTGATCTCATTAAGTCTATGGCGACTTGATATCGGTGTTTCAGTGATCATCGCAAGTATAGGTTGTTTTTTATTTACGGCCCTGCAACACCGGGATTGGTGGCGTTCCGCATTGCTTCAGATCTTTCTTATTGCGAGTCCATTTTTGATCCTATTCGTAATTTTCGTATTGAACTATCCGGATCAGGTACAGCAGCTAATCGGTTATTTTGGTGCCAGCCAAGCCCATGGCTTTTCGGTCATGACGTTGACAACGAGTAATCTTTACCTCATCGACTATTTTATGTTACCGATAGGCTTGATTTTCGTGATCACCTACCACCTTGTGCGTACTTGGAGAAACTGGAATGTATTACAGGCTTACCTCATTTTTGCCGGACTATTCTATTTCGCAAATTTACAGCGCGGCATGGTGCGTCACAGCTTCGTAGAAGGGTATGATACCCAGATCCTCTCCTTGGGTTGGTCGGTGATCGTAATCCACAGTATAATTTGGTTGAGGAGGTTCACAGAGACAACCTGGAAGCCGGTTTTTTTGGCGGGAACTTTCTTGATGCCATTTCTCGTTTCGATCGCACCTGGTAGTCAGCAACGCAGTATTTTCCTATTGCAAGCAGGGTTTTCATTAAAAGACATTCCACTCGCAGGAGCACAAGGACTGGAACGCATCAAACCGGTTCAGGAATTCGAGGAAGGCGTGAAACCGGTCATTTCATTTCTGAAGAAAAACTTAAGTAGCCAAGAGACCTTTTTGGATTTCTCGAACTCGCCCATGCTCTATTTCTACAG
The DNA here is from genome assembly GCA_964427665.1 of uncultured Fluviicola sp. GTDB lineage: Bacteria > Bacteroidota > Bacteroidia > Flavobacteriales_D > Crocinitomicaceae > Fluviicola. The sequence goes on from CAYRVL010000001.1 coordinate 9,486, forward strand.
TCAAAAACGCGTTCCTTCTTATTTCAATCAGTACTTGCAAAATACCGTTTCAACGAAGCTACAACGCCTGAATCTGATCCATTTGAAGGATTTTCCTGTCAACTACGTGGTTTTCTCTCAGTTTCCTGAAGGCTTTTTTGATAACAGTGATGGTATCCCCAATAAAGTCCGCTATCACGTGATCGCAACGCACATTTTCAACCACTATGAACCAGATACGATCATTGGGAAATTCCGAATCTGGCGCCGTAAGTCGAGTCCTACGTGGGATCGCACGAAATTACTCCCGGAACAATGGAATTTAGGCTTGATCCCTGCACTATGGAAACCGGAAAAACAGGAGCAATGGCGTAAACTGCCCGATAATGGGGCTATTCACGAAAAAAGTATTGTATTTGAACGCGCACTTCAACCGGGAACGTTTGTTGAAGTTTCAGTGAATTCTGAAATAGACCAAGACATCCGTGTCTCCAAACCGGGCTTCGATCTGACCTTGACATTGAAACAAGGGCAGCATCAGTACTACCTGCCCGTGGGTGTTTCAGAAAATTGTGTGTATACCAAAGACACCTTGCATTTCCTTTCTGAAAGAAGCATTCAGTTGAAATCAGTTCAAATGCTTAGATTAGATGCCCGATGAATACGCGCACGAAAATAGCATTAGATAAAGCACTCGGACTTTTCGTGGCATATCCGCTCAATCTACTGGTCAGATTGGTTGGAAAGATCATGCGTTTCGATCATTCTTTGCAAAAGGATATGAAACGGATCGTTGTCTGCAAATTCAAAGGTATGGGAAGCATCGTTCAAGCCACTCCACTACTCCAAGCCCTGCGAGCGCGATACCCACATGCCGAACTGATTTTCGTTAGTTCCATGGAGAATAAAGCAATTTTGGAACGGATCGACCTTTTGGATGAGATCATTTTGATCGATGACCGGGGATTTGGAAAACTGATTCGCGACACGGGTCGGTTAATAGGAAAATTAATCCGAAAACGCGCCGACCTGTATATCGATTTAGAAATCTACTCGCATTTCAGCAGCATCGTTACAACACTCAGTCTGGCACACGATCGATTTGGCTATTTCTTGCGATCGAACACCTACCGCATGGGTATGTACACGCACATGATGTACTTCAATACAAAAGCACCCATCGCCGAGGCATACATGCAGTTCGCCCGATTACTGGGATATGAAGAAGAAACACCATCCCTGTTTCCGCTTCCATTCAAGGAGCAAACATCGGTCGGTTTAAACAATTACTGGGTGATCAATCCAAACGCATCCGATTTGCGTTATGAACGGCGATGGCCAGCGACCAAATTTGTGGAACTTTTGCATGAATTGTTGGACCGCTTTCCAGAAAAGACCTTTGTATTGATCGGTTCAAACAATGAAAGATCCTACGTAAACAGCATTACAAAAGAATTCCAGCATGCAGAACGCGTTGTGGACATGAGTGGTAAAACAAATATCGAAGGATTATTGTCGTTGTTAAAACACGCTGAACTGGTCATCACGAATGACACTGGGCCAATGCATCTTTCCGCAGCGCTTCAAACTTCTGTTTTGGCATTATTCGGACCGTGTTCCCCGCAGCAATATGGTTTAGGTCCGCATGTGCGTGCCATTTACAAAAACTTGTACTGCAGTCCATGTGTCCACGAATTCATTGTTCCACCGTGCAAGGGAGACAATCAATGCATGAAACAGATATCTGTAAAAGAAGTTTTGAATGCTCTAAATGATTATCCCAACGTCAAACACCATCAAACTATCGGCTATAAAACACACGATGGAAAGGCACTTGGAACAGTAATTCGTTAATTTTTATTATGCAAGCATAGCTTTTTGAAATAAATTTGTATATTGGTACAAACAAAATCGAAAACTATGTCGCAAGCAATCAAAGGAGGAGAATTCATCATTCGTGACGTACACCACAGCGAAGTATTTATTCCCGAAGAATGGACAGAAGAGCAGCGCATGATCGCGCAAACGTGTGATGATTTCATCGAACAAGAGATCACACCAGTCTTAGAGCGCATTGATAAAATGGAAGAAGGATTGATGCCTTCCCTATTGGATAAAGCCGGAGCACTCGGCATGTTGGGACTCTCAGTACCGGAATCTTACGGCGGAATGGGAGTGGATTTCAAAACTACCTTGTTGGCAACAGAGCGCTTGGGAACGGGACATTCATTTTCGGTAGCGTATGGTGCGCACACAGGAATTGGTACCTTACCTTTATTGTATTACGGAACTGCCGCACAAAAAGAAAAATACGTTCCTAAATTGGTAAGCGGCGAATGGAAAGCGGCCTATTGTTTGACCGAACCCGGATCTGGATCAGATGCGAATTCCGGAAAAACAAAAGCAACGTTATCCGCCGATGGCAAACACTACATCTTGAATGGTCAGAAAATGTGGATCACCAATGGTGGATTCGCAAATTTCTTCACGGTTTTTGCCAAGATCGATGACGACGCCAATTTATCTGCCTTTTTAGTTGAGGCTGACTCGGAGGGTATTTCCTTAAATCCGGAGGAGAAAAAAATGGGGATCAAAGGATCGTCTACCCGACAAGTTTTCTTCAATAACGTTCACGTTCCGGTCGAAAATATGCTCAGCGAGCGCGGGAATGGATTCAAGATCGCTTTGAACATTTTAAATATCGGACGGATCAAGTTGGCCGCTGCCGTTTTGGGTGGCGCTAAACAAACGATCACCGATTCGGTGCGTTATGCAAATGAACGCGAACAATTTGGTCGATTGATCTCAAAATACGGAGCCATTCGCAGCAAATTAGCCGAACAAGTGATCCGCACCTTTGTCGTCGAATCTGCCATTTATCGTGCGGGACAGAATATAGATGATGCTATAGCTGCTTACGAAGTTGGTGGAATGGAAAAAGGAGCAGCGACATTGAAAGGGATCGAGCAATTCGCGCCGGAATGTGCGATTTTGAAAGTTGCCGGTTCAGAATGTCTAGATTACGTGGTGGATGAAGGTGTTCAAATCTTCGGAGGAATGGGTTACAGTGCTGAATCTTCTGTGGAACGCAGCTATCGTGACTCTCGTATCAACCGTATATTTGAAGGAACCAATGAGATCAATCGACTGCTTACGGTTGATATGGTATTGAGACGTGCCTTGAAAGGTGAATTGGATCTGATGGGTCCAGCCATGAAAGTTGCCAACGAATTGATGAGCATTCCGGAAATGAAGGAGGCGTCCGATCATCCACTGGGGAACGAACGCGATCTGTTAGCCGGATTTAAAAAATCCATTCTGATGGTCGCCGGTGCTGCAGTTCAAAAATTGATGCAAACACTGTCCAAAGAACAAGAAGTGTTGATGAACATTGCTGACATGGCCATTCAAACCTATTTGGCAGAGTCGGTGCTTCTGCGTGTTGAGAAACTGATCGAAAAGCGCGGTGCAGAAAATTGCCAAATCGAGATCGCAATCGTAAAAACACATTTCTACGATACCGCCGACAAATTGGAAAAACACGCCAAGGATGCTGTTCTTAGTTTTGCAGATGGTGACGAAGCGCGCATGATGTTGACCGGTATCAAGCGCTTCACCAAGAACGCACCGATCAATCCGAAAGAAACACGTCAATTGATCGCACAAAAACTGATCGATACAAACGCATATTTCTTGTAACAGAAAGGGGGAGCTTTTGGCTCCCCCTTCTTATTTTCTTTCAATCGTTACTTATTTCAACAAATACGTATTGTAGAACTGATCAAAATTTTGTGCCGTACCGTCGATCATAAACGTTTGAACATTCAAAGAAATCATCAAACGGTTCATCACTTTGTAGTTCAACTCCTCATTTGCCTTCATTTTTACTTGGATCACATGCGAGGTCGGATTGAATGCTACAGTAAAATAATTTTCATAATATCCTTTAACGCCATCCACTTGTTCCGCAGTGATCTCCTTGGAAAGGACGAATGAAAATGAACCATTCGACTTACCACTTTTAACATCTGCAACAGTAGCAGATGCCGTGTACTGTGCATTCGCAGCGAAGACGAATAAAAACACCGTAAGAGCAGAAATTAATTTTTTCATCGTTGTGTTGTTTGTTGTAAGACGCAATTATCACTCATTTAGTTGTTTGCGTTTCGGAAATATACAACTATTTTGCCAACTTTGAATTCATGTTACAAAATCGTTTTTCAACATCAGGGATCGAAGCCGGTTGTGATGAAGCCGGGAGAGGTTGTCTGGCCGGACCTGTTGTCTGTGCCGCTGTGATCCTCCCAGACGATTTTTACCACCCACTCCTCAACGATTCCAAACAACTCTCCGAGAAAAAGCGAAATATCCTGCGCCCGATCATTGAAAAAGAGGCCTTGGCTTTTGCAGTTCAGTTTATGACCGAAAAGGAGATCGAAGCACACAACATCCTGCAAGCAAGTTTATTGGGAATGGCACGAGCGGCCGAAAAGCTATCGATCCGACCGGAATTACTACTCATTGACGGCAACAAAAAACTGACCCACACAGACATTCCTTCCATCGCTGTTGTGAAGGGTGACGGAAAATATACGGCGATTGCCGCTGCCTCTGTTTTAGCAAAAACCTACCGCGATGAATACATGGAAAAGTTACATGCCGATTTTCCTGAATACCATTGGAACGTAAACAAAGGATATCCTACCAAAGATCATCGGGAAGCTATCGCCACATACGGTCCTACAGTACATCACCGGATGACATTCAATTTGTTGGGCCACGGTCAGCTGAGTCTTTTTTAAAACACCTAACAACAACCTGTTGAAGATTTCACAGGGATCACCGCAAGAACAGTCGGACGGCAACTTAACTTTGATCTCAGAAGTTAGTACTATGCTGAACAGATCATTTCTTATGATACTCGGTGTCCTTTCCCTGGGATGGATCGCCTATGTTGCTTTTAATTTATCTGCAACGAATTTCATCCCTCATCCGGAAAAAGTATTTACCGAGCAAGATTCCGGAGTGGTGGTCATCCACAAAACAGCAGAGATCGACTATAACCAACCTGCCTTCGCCTTTTTGCGTGAAAAGCCGTTTTTCCAGCAGTTGCTGAGTAAAACGGAGCGCATTCAGCATTACTACTTTTCCACAAACCGGGACTTGGCTATTCTGGAACGATCAAAACCTTGGACTTTTGAACTTATTGAAAACTATTTCGGAAAATTGAATATCGGCTCGAACCTGCGTTATTCCAAAGAGATCAAGCTGAGCAATGAGTGGCATGCCCGCTATCACGATAACTTTTTAGTGCTGTATCGGACGGAACTCCATGAAACCGATAAATCGCTGGTAAATTGGAATTTTATCGACCGAAAATCCTCTGCTTCGCTGATCACGCGCACCGGAAATCAATTCCGCATTGAAAACACCTATTTTATCAATTCCAATAAAGTCAAATATATTTCTGAAACGAATCAGCGTGGCTTACCGCTGGCCGACGATCAGGATGCTTTTTTGGACATCATTCCTGCTAGTTTTAACCAATACACTTTCTACGAAAAAAACTATGCAATCCAAGAAGCAAACTCCCAGTCACCACTCTTTCAATGGTTAGACAAAGGATTTGTGGTGATCGAAACGAAAAAAGGAACGTGTATCATCAGTGATTTCATTGCTGGTCAATCTCCCATGGCCATTCTGGAGCCATATGTAGATAACGACATCGATCTTTCCAATGTAAAACGGATTACAACAAAGCGCATCCCACTTCCATTTGCACTTTTTCAAGGTGAAAAATGCCATGTCGAGATCTTCAATAATTACGCGCTGATTGCATCCGATGTGCAAATCATCAATGAGATCATCGGGAATTACGAGACAGGAAACACGTTGGCACAAGCGCAAATGCGTAAAAACAAACTTTTCGCCGAAACGCCTAAGAAAGTGAGCTATCGCTCGATCAACGACTCCATTCACGAAACGATCAGCCAGTTGAAAGGTTCCACGCATCGGGTATTGCATTCTTTGAATGATGAATCAGAGACCCAGGAAACTTCGGAAGTGGTTCAATTCCCGCCAATCCGTATCGATGGTTCTTTGGCGCACATCTTACCTGTACAAAACACCGCAACATTCTACGTCATCAGTTCGAACAACACGCTATTTTGTTTGCGTAACAACCAGATTGTGTGGCAGCAGTCGTTACCAGCGCCATTGGTCGGCAAACCGGTACTTGCACTAAACGGTCAGGCAGTAGCAGTCATTTGCACGGACGGACTTTACGTCTACACGTCGGGAGGAAATTTGGCCGATGGGTTTCCACTGAAAGGAACGCCTCGAGGTTCTATCCACCCGTTTGAATGGAAAGGTCAGGCATGTTTTGCCACTATTTTGGATGGACAGGTCCATTGCGTCAATTCACAGGGAAAGCGAATAGGTTCAGTAAATATTGGCAATAATGCCAGTTCTGAAACACCGTTGGCAGTTCAGGGAGTTCGCGGAGAACTGATCGCCCATGTAATCGTTCAGGGGAAATGGAACAGTTACAATCTTCGGAAGCGCACCTTGATCAAGTCGATCCCAGTTGACGCCGGAGAATGGTACTTGGCGAAAAACAATGGCCGTATGAGTGCTCTGGGGCTTGTAAACAAGCAATTTGTAAAAGTAGGCGACAACGGAAAAAAAGCCGTTCTAATCGGAAATGTTCAAAACATACTGCGTCGCAACAGCACGAACGATCAAGACCTGATCTACCTCACGCAAGGTCCGCGCATTTTTGTGATCAAAAGCGATGGAAGCCTACTCACCCAATTCGAAACACGCGTTCGCCAGATCCAGGATATGTATTCAGCTACGGCAGAAAATGGCAAAACGCTCGTGGGAATTTTGGATGGAATTGCAAATAACAGTTATATTTATACCTTAAACGGAAACGAATACAGCAAAAAGGAGTATGAAGGTTCGAACCAATTGGTGCTTCACAAACAAGCAGACGGTTCCTTGGTTTTGATCTCTGAATCCAATACGTATGTCATTCGCTATCCAATTAACAACTAAAAACTACTTTATGAGAAAACGGTTACTGCATGTAATGCTTTCTGCCAGTGCACTCATTGGTTCGCACATTGCGCTTGCTCAAAATTATCTGGGTGTACACAGCAGCAATTACTCCGGTGTAATGGGTGTAGACCTTCAACCCGCAAGTTTTGTTGATAGTCGCTTTAAGGTCGATGTCAATTTATTCAGTTTCAACATGACAAACTGGACAAATGCTGCTTCTTTTTCAACAGCAGACATGCCTAAATGGTGGGTTAAATCGTTTAAAGCTGACCAATTGTCGACAGGAGGAAATGGTTACGAGATCGGAGGGACAAATCCCAACAACGACTGGATCATTCCGGATTCTACATTCATGGATCGCTATTTGACCAGAAACTATGACGCTAACACAACAAAAACGCTCGGTTTTTATAGCAACACACAATTAGATGTCCTGAACTTCATGTTCCACATCAAACCTACTATTGCTGTGGGTGCATTTGTGAAAATGCGCAGTATAACCAACATGGATGATGTAGATCCAAAACTAGCTGTTCTCCTAGAAAAAAACTGGGACTATTCGTCGCTTTGGAATCAGCGCTTCAATGAGGAACTACTCAATTTGAACCATTTGACCTGGATGGAATATGGGATCAACTATTCACAGGTGATCAAAGATGATGGGGAACATTTCATGAAAGCCGGTGTAAAAGCCAAATGGTTATCTGGAATTGCAGCCGCTTACATTCATACGAACAATTTCAAATACGAAGTAAAGAATGATTCAACTTTCGCGAGTTTGTCCGGTGATATCTCATACGGACACTCCTCAGGCTTGTTCGATAAAATGGATCAACAGAATAACGATCCAAACGTGTCGATCGGCTTGGGTGATTTCATGAAAGGCTCTTCAAAATTCGGAATCGGATTGGATCTTGGATTCGTTTACGAATGGCGCCCGAAATACCAAGAGTATAAATATGAAATGGACGGTGAAACCAATTTGTGGCGTTCCGACAAAGAAAAATACAAAATGCGCGCCGGTATCTCGATCTTGGATATTGGGGGTATGAAATTCCAAAAAGGTGGTTTGAGTCGCGATTTCAGCGTAAACACAAACGTAGATTTCAATTTCAGAAATGCGTTCGATGGCGACCAATCCTTACACGATGTGGATGAATCAATCGATAGCTTGATCACAAACAACCCTGCCGAATGGAAAGCACAAGAAAATGCGGGTAAAACGTTCTTCATGGCGCTTCCAACTGCCATCAGCTTACAATATGACTACCACATTTGGAAATGGTTCTACGTAAACGCCACGGGAATTGTAAACGTTCAAAACCGTAAAAATCCGCATCGTGTCCGCGTTCCGAATCAGGTAGCGATCACACCTGGATTCGATCACGCATGGTTTGGAGTTCACGTTCCAATCTCGTACAATCAATACTCGGGTTTACGCGCTGGTTTGGGAACACGTCTTGGACCGTTAACGATCGGTGTGAACGACTTCGGAATCTTGTTTGCTTCCGGTAAAAAAGTTGCAGGTGCTGCGATCTATGCTGGATTGCGCGTGCCGGTTTTGTACCAACATCCGGATGATATGGACAACGACAAAGTGTCCGACAAAGTGGATGAATGTAAAGAGATCCCGGGAATTTGGTCGTTCAAAGGATGTCCAGATCGCGATGGTGATGGAATCAAAGATGTGGAAGATACGTGTCCGGATGAAGCTGGTTTAGCTGAATTCCAAGGATGTCCGGATAAGGACGGAGATAAGATCCCGGATCGTTTAGATGAGTGTCCTGATCTTGCCGGAATCCCTGCTTTCAAAGGTTGTCCGGATACTGATGGCGATAGCATTATCGATCCAAAAGATGATTGTCCTACGGAGGCTGGTTTGATCGCATTCAACGGTTGTCCGGATCGCGATGGCGACGGAATCAAAGATAGCGAGGATGCTTGTCCGGATGCTGCCGGTCCACTTGCGAATCAAGGATGCCCAGACACGGATAATGACGGATTATTCGACTTCGTGGATAACTGCCCTACAGAATACGGTCCGAAAGAGAACAACGGTTGTCCTTGGCCTGATACAGATAAAGATGGCTTGATCGACAAAGACGATGAATGTCCATACTTGCCAGGTCCGTTGAAAAACAAAGGATGTCCTTTCCAAGATACAGATAATGATGGTGTATTGGATAAGGATGATGACTGTCCTACAGTTCCAGGTCCGGTTGAAAACAAAGGTTGTCCGAAATTGGCGAAGGAAGAAGAAGAAATCCTGAAGACAGCATTCGAGAACTTAGAGTTCAACACAGGAAACGCGATCATCAAGGAAGTTTCTTATCCTTCATTGAACGAGTTGGCTGAGCTCATGATCAAGAAGCAGAATTGGAAACTTCAGATCGCTGGTCACACGGATAACGTGGGAGACGCTCAGAAAAACTTGGTATTGTCTAAGCAACGTGCCGAAGCTGTTAAAGCTTACTTGGTTGCAAAAGGCGTTGAAGCAACCCGATTGAACACCTTGTTCTTCGGTGAAACGCAACCGATCGCAACAAACGATACGCCGGAAGGACGTCAGAAAAACCGTCGTGTTGAAATGACTGTGATCTTCCAATAAAAGACAATGAATCACTGCGAAAGGCTATCCCGATTTGGGGTAGCCTTTTGTTTTTGCGTTCTTCGTTGTATTTTCGTTGCATGGTAGCACAACTCCACGCTTCGCGTTTACTTCGATGGGCATTTGCCTTGTTGTCCGGAATACTCTTGGTTATTTCCTTTCCGAAAACTGGAAGCATGTTCCCTGTGGCATTCATTGCTTGGATCCCGTTGTTGCTCGTTGAACAGAGTTATGACCATGGAAGAAAATCCATCGGACTTTTTGGACAGGCTTATCTTGCCTTTTTCGTTTATAATATAGGAACTACCTGGTGGATCTATTACGCAAGTGAAGGCGGCGCGCTAATGGCCTTCTTTGCGAACAGTTTACTCATGGCGGTCACCTTTTTGATCTTTCACAAACTGAAACGAAAATTGGGCAAAAAATGGATGCTCTTGTTGCTGCTAACCACTTGGATCAGCTTTGAGTTTCTCCATTTCCATTGGGAACTTTCTTGGCCATGGCTAACGATCGGAAATGTAATGGCAAGCGTTCCTTCACTCGCACAATGGTTTTCGATCACCGGAGTACTGGGCGGTTCATTATGGATCTTGGCGGTAAATGCACTCATCGCGCTGCTCATTATCAAAGGACTTAACAAACCTGTTCATCACTCCAAACGCGTGCGCTTCATCGCAGTGCTTGTACTTGCACCTATGCTTGTTTCGCTAACAATGTACTACGGAAAATCAACAAAAGGAACACCTTACGAAGTGGTCGTTTTGCAACCAAATGTGGATCCGTACAACGAAAAGTTTTCAGCCTCGAATGATGAACAACTCGAGGAAATTTTAGCCATGGCAGATAAGGAAGTGACCTCCAACACAAAAATGGTCATTGCACCCGAGACGGCCTTGTATCCCAATCCGAGTAGCTATGCGGACCTCGTGATAGAAGATGAATTGGTTCAAAAAGTATTCTATCACAAGATCATGGAAAGACGGGCAAAATGGCACAACGCTTCTTTTTTGATCGGAGCATCTACTTACCGTTTTTTTCCAAATAAAAACAGCCCTGCCAGCTCATTCAATGAATATCTGGGGATGTACGAGGAGAATTATAACAGTTCCATTTTGTTTCACGAACACCGCATTCCGGAGATCGTCCATAAATCGAAATTGGTATTGGGAGTTGAAAAGATCCCATTCATTACTATTTTCCCGTTCATGGAGAATTTTGCCATTCAAATGGGCGGTGGATCCGGTACGCTCGGCATTGAAAGTGAACCAAAAACCATGAAAAGCAACGGCGTTACCTTCTCACCAATTGTGTGCTATGAATCCATCTATGGCGGTTTTATGGCTAAACAAGCTCGGAAAGGTTCGCAATTTCTTGCAATTATCACCAACGATGGCTGGTGGCGCGAAACTCCCGGTTTTCAACAGCATTTCTTATTTGCTGGATTGCGCGCCATCGAAAACAACAAATGGGTCGTTCGCTCAGCGAATACCGGAACATCTGGAATCATTAACAATCGCGGTGAAGTGATCTTCGCTACAGAATGGTGGGTGAAAGATGCATTCAGAAGTACGATCCAATTGAATGAAACCAAAACCGTATACAACTATCTGGGAGATTTCCTTGGCTATTTTGCTATTGCCGGATTGGTCGTGTTTTTGGGAATGCGATTCGTCAAAGGATTGCACTTGCGTTCTTAAACTTAAGACGTCCGCAACTTCTCTTTCAAGTCATAGCGCAGCGTCACCGGAACTCCGATCTTTGCCAGGATCATGTACAACCCGTAAAACGTTCGCAACAGATAGATTCCCTCTTTTGGACCACGAGCGGTATTCATGCGACGTTTTCGGATTTCTTTGGTCACCTCCTCGCCTTGCCCGTACAATTGTTTCATATACGCAGGATCACCAAAATGAAACGTGTCCGCTTGAAATGGCGCCGCGATCAGTTTTAATGAATGTTGCAGAAAATCGAACATGAATTCGCGATCAGCCGGCGTGTCTTTTTCATTGAAAAAATGCAATTCCTCTAAGACAGCTTTCAAGGCATCGCGATCATCCAGCAAATCGTGTTGTAATAAACGGAAAAAGGCTTGGTAAAAATCATCCGCAATGCGCTTCACGCAGCCAAAATCGATCAAACACAACTGCCCTTCCGGTGTCACGATGAAATTTCCGGGATGCGGATCGGCATGCACCATTTGCAACTCCGAGATCTGGTAAAGAAATACATCCCAAATGGCTTGAGCTACCTGTTGCTTTTCTTCCAATGTTGGATCCTGAGCTAGCCAATCCATCAATAACTTTCCTTCCACCCAATCCATCGTCAATACGCGAGCAGATGACCAATCTTTGTAATAGTTCGGGATGAGCACATTGGCCACGCCTGCACATTTTTCCCGCATTTGTTCGGAAACGTTCAACTCGTGTTCGTAATCCGTTTCTTCCACCAATGTTGCTTGTACTTCTTGGATGTAGAAATCCAATTCTTTGGAACCAATATTCATCGCCTTTTGAATGATCGGGCGCACGAGTTTCAGGTCACTCTCTATGCTGTCGGCTACACCGGGATATTGCACCTTTACGGCCAATTGTTTTCCTTCGCGCGACGCTTTGTGGACTTGACCAATGCTTGCTGCGTGTACCGCTTGACGTGAAAATGAGTCGAACAGATCTTCCACATCCTTGCCAAACTGCGAACGAAAAGTTTTTTGGATCAGGGGAAAAGATAATGGTGGCGCATTGTTCTGTGCCTGTTGAAATGCTTTTTGATAGCTTTCCGGCAGGGTAAATTCATCCATCGATAGCAATTGTGCCATTTTCAACGCACTTCCCTTCATTTCTCCCAAAGCTTGAAACACGGTTTCCGCATTCTTTTCATGCAAGGCTTCTTTCGAAACATTGTCCGATACAAGCGACTTGGAGTAATGTGACAGGTAATTTCCTCCAACTTTAACGCCGGTCCCCAGTACTTTCATGGCTCGCTGAACTTTCGAAGTCGGGATTGAATCGTATTCTTTGGCGCGATCTTTTTCCATTACATGCGTACTTTGGTGGAGAAAATGAATTTTCCGAAATCCATCAATTGCTCCAATTTGTCCGTATTGGCAAAATCAAAGTACAGGTGGATCGTTTTTTCGATCGCTGCATCTGTTGTAGCTTGGTCTTCATGCTCATCAGCCAACCAAACACGGAACACGTAATTCCACGCAATCAAAAGTCCGTTTGCTTCTGAAGTAACAGATCCCGGAAGTTTATCCCGTAACCACTGCAAACGTTCATCGGTATTCAAATACTGCGTTGTTTTAACGAATTGCTGATTGAATGCGCGCCAATCTTTTATAAATGCCGGTGTTTGTTTTAGTGGATAGAGGTGTTGAAAGTAGCGCTTGTAGGGTCCGAACTTTTCCACAAGGGTAAAGAACAAAGCGAGTGCTTTCTCGCGACCGCTATAGTTGTGTTGTTCCGCACTGGCTTCAACCGTTTCCCAAACCTGTTCGAAAGTCTCCGTCAAAAGTTTACTGCGCAATTCGTCAAATCCATTGAAATGCTCCGTAAAAGTCTTCGGTTCTATTTGCGCAAAGGAACAAAATGCAGCAATTGACTCGGGTTGTTTGTTGTGGATCCAACAATACTCCGCAAATTTCACATAGATCTCAGACTTTTCCATAGTTTCCTTTATTTCTTGGTATTCTAACGTATTTCTTTTCTCAAAATTGCAACAAACCAAAACGTTCGCGCATCCCGTTAGCATAAAATAACAATTGATGGTTCTTTTTGTGCCAGGCACTCAATTTTACAACCACAAATCCGTTGGATTGGTCGTAACGCTCCTTGATCTTGCGCGATGACTCACCGGTACTTGGATCGATCAATACTTCGACCAAAACATAATTCTTCGGGCGCATCGGAAAACTCACTTCTCGAAAATTGCGATCGAAATTGCCGTATTCATCGTAATTCTGTGAATGATCGTTGAAGTAACAGTGGATCTTTCCGTTCACATCCACCGAAAGCATACTGCTGTAGTAACCAAAATCGTTCACCGAATGTTGAACTTTCGGAATGCGTTTTAACCAAGAAATATGGCCGTCCGGATTGATCCGATAAACCAACAGATCATTGTAATAGTAATGATTGACTGTTTGAGTCAACCCCCTACCGTCCGATGAACTGGTTTGAAAGATGTAAAATTGTTCCGCCAATACGATAATGCTACCATCCTGCTGTGGATGAATGCCCCGAAAGGCATAATTCATGAGTTCATCATTGAAACGCGTTTGCGGTCCAAAATCGCCCCGCATGCGCTCATTCACTCGATTTTGCACACGTTCTTGCTCCAAAACATCCGGCGAAAATTCCTGTACCGATTCCCGTAAGATCAGTGCGTTTTTAATATCGATCTTCTGAAAGAAAAACCCTTTGGCACCGGCCGAAAACGGCTCTCCGTAAGTTCCTGTGACAAATAAATTAGAATCCAGTACAGACAGTTCAAAATCGTACACCTTGCGATTATCGATCAGCAGTTCGAATTGTTTCATGCCACTCGAATCCGGATGTACGACAACGGTTTTTTCCAGGGTAGAATAATCGCGCCAAATGCCAAAATTGCTGGAGGTAAAAATGGAAAGCCCTACAAAGTACTGCCCGTGATCTGACAAGTAACGCGTATCAATACTCATATGCCGTGATCGATAAGGTAACTCGTATTCTCCTTCTCCCACAACTTGCAAGTGTTCGTTCACTACCCGATAACCGAAATACTCAAACTCATCCCGTTTGGCTGGAATAGAATATTCCACACTGAAGTATTTGCCATTTTCAGCCATTACGACGTAGAAAGCACCTTTTTTGCGAAAAAGTCCATTCACTGGATAACTAGCGATCAATTCCTCTTCACCTGTTGGTTGCAAATCCTGATCGTAGGTCACCATGTACAGGTTGTTGGAGCCATTTTGCAGATCCGACAAAAAGACAATCAATTTTCCACCGAAAAAGATCACATCTTCCAGCGTCGCAGCATTGCGAGTCACTTGCTCTTCAATCCGATTCCGAGCTTGTTCAACACCTTGTTTGTAGGAAACCACTCGTGGCGTGGTCACCAATCCGGAATAATTTTGACGAAAGGCGTAAAAATCCAGTCCACTCACCGGCATGAGCGAGATCAAAGACGTGCGATCGCGGTTATCATCACTCCAATCGATCAAGCGCGGCTGGGCATTTACCAACCCAAACAAGAGACACCAGAAACAGAGGAACCAACGCATGCTAGAATTTGCGTTAAGTTACAAAAAAGTAGCGTTAAACGAGCTGGATACCGGTGTAATTTGACGGCGTGATCGCTTTCAATCTGCTTTTCATCTGATCATCTACTTCTAAGGTATCGATGAACGCGTGTACAGTTTGCTGCGTTACCTTTTCGTTCTTGCGTGTCAGTCCTTTCAACGCTTCGTAGGGTTTCGGGAATCCGATGGAACGCAAAATCGTTTGGATCGCTTCTGCTACTACCGCCCAATTGTCCTCCAAATCCTGCTCGATCGCTTCTTTGTTTAGCAACAATTTACTCAAACCATTGCTGGTTGCTTTAAATGCGATCAAGGAATGCGCCAAGGGCATACCGATGGCACGCAAGACAGTAGAATCCGTCAAATCGCGCTGCAAACGAGAAACCGGCAATTTCGCTGCCAAATGTTCGTACAATGCGTTTGCAATTCCTACGTTTCCTTCGGAATTTTCAAAATCGATCGGATTGACCTTGTGCGGCATGGCAGAAGAACCTACCTCTCCTTCTTTCAATTTCTGTTTGAAATAATCCATGGAAATATACGTCCACATATCGCGGTCCAGATCCAAGATGATCGTGTTGATGCGTTTCAAGCAATCGAACAAATTAGCCAATTGGTCGTAATTTTCGATCTGCGTGGTCAAAGGCGTGCGGTGCAAGCCCAATTTGTTGTTGACAAAATCATTGGCAAATGCCACCCAGTCCATTTCCGGGAAAGCCACATGATGCGCGTTGAAGTTTCCGGTAGCTCCCCCAAATTTCGCTGCGTAAGGAATCGTTTCCAATTGCGCCAATTGCGCTTCTAATCGTTGCACAAACACAGCGACTTCTTTTCCTAAGATCGTTGGTGAAGCCGGTTGACCGTGAGTGCGGGCTAACATCGGAACAGTTTTCCAATCGTTCGCATACGCTTTCAATTGAGCGATCATTTCATTCAAGGCCGGCAAAAACGCATCGCGAATCGCTTCTTTCAAACTCAATGGAACTGCCGTATTGTTGATATCCTGAGAGGTCAACCCGAAGTGAATGAACTCCAAATAAGCCGACAAGCCTAAAGCTTCCATCTTATCTTTCAAGAAATACTCTACAGCTTTCACGTCGTGATTCGTTGTTCGCTCGATGCGTTTGATCTCCAAGGCATCTGCTTCAGAAAAATCCGTAACCAGCGCACGCAATTTTGGGAAAACCGCAGAATCCACAGATTTTAAGGGCTCAACACCAAATTCTACCAAGGCAATGAAATACTCGACTTCTACATGCACCCGGTATTTGATCAATCCGAATTCAGAAAAATAAGGAGCCAAAGCATCCACTTTGGAGCGGTAACGCCCGTCAACCGGACTAATTGCGGTAAGCGCTGAAAGATTCATAGAGCGAACTTTAACGATTTATTAGAAAGCGGCAAAGGTAGTAATTTTATAAGCTTCGCAGCATGCAAGGGAGATTTTCGGGAAAAGTTCAACCAACCATGAACACATAAAATCTGCTAACTTTGTAACATGCGGTTTATTCAAAACCTTCTGGTTGGTTGGCGGGCTTACATCAAGGCGTTTCGATTCATTCTGGATCACAAACTTTATTGGTATGTGCTCATTCCAGCTGTATTGATGCTGGGAATCTATCAGATCGGATTCCTGATAGAAATGAATAAGCCGGAGGCACGAGCTGAGAACATGAACCAGATCATTTGGTACTTGATCCGATTATTGGTTGAGATCTCGATATCTATCTTACTGATGCGTTTTGCAAAATACTTGGTGGTGATACTGCTTTCTCCTCTGATCTCGCATTTATCTCAAAAAGTGGAATACCTGATCACAGGCAACAGGTACACTTTTTCCCTGCGCCAGTTGATGCACGATGTACGTCGCGGATTTCGTATTGCTATCCGTAACATTATGTGGGAATATTTCTTTTTCTTGATCGTTTACCTTGTTGCATGGCTCGGATGGAAAGAGGCAAAGGAAAGTCCGCTGTTCTACATGATCTTCGTGATCGGTTTCTACTACTATGGCTTTTCGTTTTTGGATTATGTGAACGAACGCTTGCAACTCAATGTGGAACAAAGCATTCAGTTCGCGCGAAAAAACAGAGGTTTAGCATTGTCAATTGGTGCTGTGTACAGCATCATGATATGGGTACCGGTAGAATTGAAAGCACTTTTCGATTGGAGTACCTTCGGCGCCGATCCACTTCATTTTCTCTATCATTTCTTTATCAATTTCATCCTATGGATCTGTGCTGCTTTTGCACCTATTTGGAGCATCGTAGCTGCAACAATTGCCATGAATGATCTGTTGGACCTAAAAAAAACACGCGAGCTCGTTCTGGCGAATCAAGACTTATCAACAAAATGACCAATTTTCCTCCACAATGGTGTCTTGTAAATGAATAATTTACCTTAATTTGCCTCGAACATGAAGGATATAACTATGCGCTACTTTTTGATCATTTGCCTCTATTTAGGATTTGTTTCCCCTAACGCGACATACGCTGCAACGGAGCCTGCGGATAGTACCACAGGAATCATTGACAAATCGGCCGCGTTGATCCTCATCGACAAAGGTCGCCAGCAAGTAACGGACGGAAAGATCCGCGATGCGTTGATCACATTTCGCGAAGCAACCCAGAAAGACCCAAACTCTTGGAAAGCATCTTACTGGGTTTCTTACTGCCACTATCGGTTGAATAACTTTGGTTTTGCACGTCAGTATGGACAAGAAGCCTTGCGTAAAGGCGGAAGCGAGATCGATGCGGATATTTACGACATCTTGGGTACCTGTGATCACCGTCTTGGGAATTTGGATTCTGCTCAAGCAAACTATCAAAAAGCATTGGATCTCTTATCAGCGAATCGTGCAAAGGAGTTACGTATTACCGAAAAATTGGCTGAATGTGCTTTTGCCAAAAATGAAATGAGTAAGTCAACCAATTTGCGCACGCCTCTGATGGGCGATATCAATACCGGATACAACGATTACAACCCGATCCTCAGCGCAGACGGAAAACGACTGTATTTCACTTCACGACGTGGGAACACAACCGGAGGACGCATGAATCCGGACGATCAGGAATATTTTGAAG
>CAYRVL010000001.1:27598-43245 GCA_964427665.1 uncultured Fluviicola sp.
CGTGGGAACACAACCGGAGGACGCATGAATCCGGACGATCAGGAATATTTTGAAGATGTTTACACAGCAATTTGGAATGAATCGGAACAATTGTGGGATAGTGTCACCAACAACATCGAACGCATGAATACGGATGGACATGATGCATTGAACTGGCTATCGAAAGACGCACTTTTCGGTGTGATGACCTGGAACACTTCCGTGACGGACATGAAAACCGTAACCCGAAGTGGAGATATCGCGGAGATCGAATTCACGAAAAAAGGTAAATGGAATAGTCCGAAAGCCATTGCCAACAAATCCATCAACACTTCATTTTTTGAAGGTTCAGCAACACTTACGGCAGATGGAAATACGATGTATTTTGTTAGTGATCGCAAAGGAGATAAGCGTTCAACCGATATTTATGTCGTTCAAAAAGTAGGAAAAAAATGGGGTGAAGCGCGAGTGCTGTCAGACAGTATCAACACACCTGGAAGAGAAACAACACCTTGGATCTCGCCCGATGGACGCTTCCTATTCTTCTCCTCTGACGGTCACCGCGGTATGGGTGGATTGGACGTATACGTGAGCGAAAATACCGGAAATACCTGGACAACGCCGATCAATCTTGGAGCAGCCGTAAATACTGTGAATGACGACACGCATTTCAAAGTATACAAAGAACTTAACAAAGTATTGATGGCCGGAACGAATTTGATGGGACAAAAAAGTAGTTTCGACATTTACGAGATCGACCTTTCCAAGTTGAAATTACCGATTAAATGGTAATGACATTTATGGAATTTGAACGATAATTCATCTCAAGCGTATTCAAATGAATACGCTTTTTTATTTAATTCCCGAACTATGAAACATGTATTGATCACTTTGCTCTTGTTTCCTTGCTTCCTGCAAGCGCAAAAGACACAAAACACGCTGGCTCCAATCAAAAAAGTCACTGTTTTCAAAGAAGGTGCACAAATTGAACACCAGCAGAAAATATCCTTGACTACCGGAAAGCAAACCGTGGTTTTTGAAAAACTAACCGACTTCCTTGACCCAACTTCCATCCAATTGAAATCCTCTGAAAATGCCGTGATCCTCAGTATCCGCACCCGCAAGAATTTCGATGACAAAAGTATTGCCGAGAAAGAACTCGCAGATATGAATGCGCGTAAGAAAGGATTCGAAAAAGAGGAACAAAAATTAAGAGACGAATACCGCGTTTTGCTGTTTGATGAGCAATTATTGATGAAAAACAATGACTTGGGCAGTCAGGAACAAGCTGTTAAAATGTCGGAACTGAAGGAAGCCTCTACCTTTTTTCATTCGCGATTGACAGAGATAAACACCCGTAAATCACAACTTCAAACAGAAATTGAAGTTGTTGTGCGTAAGATCAATACCATCGAACAGGAGATCAATACCCGCCAAAGTTTGCCGGTGATCAATTACACGGAGATCGAAGTAGAACTCGATGTGCAAAAAGCAGCCGAAACAACGTTTGAGTTTAGCTACATTACACCGCAGGCGAGCTGGACTCCCTACTACGATCTACGCAGCAATGGAATTGGTTCAGACGTGTTGTTGGAAGCCAAAGCAAATGTGACACAACATACCGGAATCGAATGGAAAAACGTTCAATTGATCCTTTCAACCAATGATCCGTATGATAACACCCAAGAGCCAAAGATCGAACCATGGTTTGTGAATTATTACACCCCTGCACCGCGCAAACAAATTTCCGAGCGTTATATTCCGGAATACAATTTTGAAGGCGAATTGATCCACGGACAAGTAACAGACCTGCAATCAGGAGAACCGCTTGCCTTTGCAAAAATATCCCTCTTCAATAAACCCGACCAAATATTCACCTCTGATGCAAGCGGACGATTTTCGTTCATTGTTCCAAAAGGAGAAAGCGGTTATACTGTAAATTACCTGGGATATCATGCTGCGTCGGTAACTATTGATGCCCCATACACCAAGATCCAGTTGGTTCCGGAACAGATCGCGATGGAATCGATCCAAAACAACACCAACACAGGATGGGGAAATGGACAAGGATTTGCCTATGACGGAAAAGCAGCGACATCCGAACAGCGTCTTTATAGCACAAATGCAGATTTACAAGAAGTTACGATTGTTTCTTCGCGTAGAAAAAACAAAGCGATGATCAAAAAGGAGGATATTGCCAAAATGCCCATGCGTTCAGCAGCAGGTGTAGCCAGTTATTCCATTTCTATTGCCAATCAGATCGAAAAAGACCTGCGCATGGAATTCACGATCAACACCCCGTTTACGATTCCATCTGACAATGCGGACCACAAAGTTGCGATTGCAGTTTACACCATGCCGGCGGCTTACGAATACCACAGCGTTCCCAAACTAGATCCGTCCGTTTATTTGGTAGCTCAGATCTCAGGCTGGGAAAAATTGAACTTGTTAAGCGGAGAATCAAATATTTACTTCGATGGAACTTTTATTGGCAAAAGCTACGTAGATGTAGAGGCCACTAAAGACACGATCAGCTTCTCCCTAGGAAAGGATAAAAAAGTGATCGTTGAACGCAAACGCAGCGAAGAAATGAGCAAAACCCGTTTGGTTGGTTCGCGCTACAAATACGATGTTACTTGGGAATTCTCTATTAGAAATAACGGAAGCGCTGCGATCCCAGTGATCATGAAAGATCATTTCCCGATTTCAGTGAACAACGACATTAAAGTGAAACAAGGTGCATACGAAGGCGCAACGCTCGAAGAAAGTACCGGCATCTTGACGTGGCGCTTTTCCATCTCTAAAGGTGAAGTAAAGAAATACCAATTCAACTACAGTGTTGATTATGGCAAAGACCAGCCGATCTATTTAGAATAAAACAAAAAAAATCCCTCCGGAAATTGGAGGGATTCTTTTTTTGAATTTACTGCTTGATCAATTTCTCAATGCCAACTACACGTCCCTCCCGGAGCACGTGCACGAAGTAAACACCGGCCGGCAGATCATCGATTTGAATCCATTCCGTGTTCGTTGGATTTTTGATCAATTTCACCTGTTGACCACTCAAATTGCGCAACTCCAGCGACTCTGCCGTTCCGTTCATGAGTACTTTCACTTCGCTTTTGGCCGGGTTAGGCATCAAGGTCAACTGGTTGGTCATTTCCTCCTGAATACCGGCCACACCACATCCGTTCGACGAAAACAACGCATTTCTGCGCGGATCTGTGTTCAAAAATCCATGCATACGCATTTTTTGGCCTTTCGTGAACATACCCATGCAGGTATCGGAACTGTAATCCATGTAATTATACACCATATCCGTTGGATCGAATGCACCCCAGAACGGATCTTCATTCGAACACGTATTTGCCAGTACATTGCATCCTTGCTGTGACGCAGCACCCATATTCGGTGTATCAACGATAGAATCTGAACCCGTACATGCATTTTCATCGCCCCAAATGTGGTACAAGCCCATCCAGTGACCTACTTCATGCGTCGTTGTGCGACCGCCAGATGAGATCGGGTCAACGTTACCAACCGTACCGAATGCGGTTGTTGTGACTGCTACTCCATCTGCGTTCACTTTTGGATCTCCCGGAAACTGTGCGTATCCCAATAAACCAGGGAACAATTCACCAACCCACAAATTCAGATATTGGTTTGTTGGCCATGCGTTCTTTCCACCTAACGAATCGTACTTGATATCATCGTTAAAAGGCGAGAAATAACCTAAAAAGCTTCCACCTGTTGTTGAAGTTCGGGTGATTCCATTCGTTGGATTTCCGTCCGGATCCACCGTAGCCAAACAGAATTCCACTTCTACATCGGCTTTCAAGGTATCGAAATAGTCCGGTAATGAGATTTGATTCAAGCCGCGGTAATCCTGATTCAGCACATCGATTTGCGACTGAATTTGTGCTTCTGAAATGTTTTGTGCGGCATTCTTGTACACCACATGTACTACAACCGGGATGGTCAATAACATTTTTTGACTTGCTCCCTGATTTGCGTGCACCCATTCCTTGGATTTGGATTGAGCAATTTTCATGGCTTGTGAATAAACCGGATCAGTATCCAATTGCTGTTGGTGAACCGTGTGTGTTGCACATTTTTCTTGGGCCAATCCCCAAGCAGAAAACAGCAACGACAATGCGATAAGTGGAATTTGTTTCATAATCAGTAGTTTGCCCGAAGTAAACTATTTTAAAGCGAACCAGCTTGTTAAAATGGAAGAATTGCCAAATCGTTTTACCAAAGGTTGAAATTGAGGATTAACTGAAAACGGTATCGAAATGCTCCCAGAAAAAGGGGTATGATTTTGAAACCGCTTCGTGTCCGTGGAGTTTGATCGGTTCTTCGATCAACAAACAAGCAATACCGAGTGCCATGGCAATCCGATGATCGAAGTGCGCATCCACCAAGACCCCACCTTTCAGTTTTCCAGTTCCATGGATAGTCATGAGATCTCCGTTAATCTCCATGTGCAAGCCCAATTTCCCAAATTCTTCTTTCAAAACCCAACCGCGGTTGCTTTCCTTATGCTCCAAACGGTTCGTGCCCCGAATGGTCGAAATCCCTTCAATTCCTGCAGCTAAAACAACCAGAGCCGGAAAGAGATCCGGACAGTGTGTGGCATCTACATGAAAAGCCTGCAGCTTGCTTCCATCAACACGATACGCACCTGAATCCTGATGAACAGAGCATCCTGCTTGTTCTAAAAACGTCAATAACGCTCTATCTGCTTGCAAACTTGCTGCTTTCAAACCGGTCAGACTAAGATTTGCGCCCAATGCAGCAGCCACCAACCAAAAAGCGGCAGCGCTCCAATCTGCTTCAATGTGATAGTTTGTGGAAGTGTAAACCTGATTACCGGGGATGAAAAACTGATCCTTCAGGTGTTCGTCGATCCGAATACCGAAAGCCCGAAGCGTCGCTAAGGTCATATCCACGTAAGGTCTTGAATTCAGTGACTCTACAACTAACGAGCTATCGGAATTTGCTTGGGGCAGCGCCATGAGTAAGGCCGAAATGAACTGCGAACTCAGCGAACCGTCCACGGTGATCTTTCCGCCCTGCATCGGACCTTTTACTGTGATGGGCAAACGACCAGAGTCTGTCGTTACCTGCACATTTAACTGCGGCAGATAGCGCTCAAAAAAATCCATGGGCCGATGTTTCAACGAACCCTCCGCTTTGATCGTTGTCTCAACCGAGAATGTAGCACAAATTCCGGTAAGCAATCTACTTCCCAAACCACTTTCACCAGCATTGATCACTTGTCCATCCACTTGATCCAAGCCACCTAAGATCGTAAACGACCCATCGTCGTTTGGTCGTACACGTGCTCCTAATTGCTGAATAGACTCCATCATGGATTGCTCATCCTCACTAAATCCTACTCCAAACAAGGTCGAGTTACCCGGAGCCAATGCAGCGGCTAAAAGTGCTCGTTGCGTATCGCTTTTTGAGGCTGGAATGGCAATTTTACCGGAAAAAGTTCCCGGATGAATCTTTCTATTTTGCATGTTTATTTGGTTCGTTCACTCCGGGATTCATTACCCGAATTTGATGACGGATCGACTCCTGGTGAAGTGCATCCATGAGTTGTCGGATGAATTTCAAGGAAAGCTGGTAATCTCCCGCCTTGTCCATACGGGCAGTAATGACTTTTCTCCAGTGTTCTTCCTGCAGAATAGTGATATTGTTTTCTTTCTTAAATAACCCGACATCCTCGCTTAGTTGCATCCTCGTGGTCAGGATCTCGAATAACCGATCGTCGAGAATACCGATCTTTTCTCGCAATTCTGACAAACCATCAGCTACATCCGAAGTAACATCCTTCGAGCGCAGAACAAGTGCCTGAAGCAGCTCTCCCAGCGCTTTCGGTGTCAGCTGCTGCGCGGCATCAGACCACGCGTGATCAGGATCTCGGTGTGACTCAATGATCAGTCCATCGAAATTGAGGTCCATGGCTTTCTGCGACACTTCCAACAATAAATTCCGGTTACCGGTGATGTGGCTTGGATCGTTGATAATGGGCATATCCGGAATGCGTTCGCGCAAAGCGATCGGTAATTCCCAATTCGGCACGTTGCGGTATTTGGGATGTTTGTACACCGAAAATCCACGATGGATCGCAATCAGGTCTTTGATCCCAGCTTTTTCCAATCGTTCAAAGGCACCAAGCCACAATTCCAGATCTGGGTTGACCGGGTTTTTGATCATCACAGAAATGTCGGTTCCTTTAAGTGCATCCGCGATCTCCTGAACTGCAAAAGGATTCACGGTAGTTCGTGCACCGATCCAAAGCACATCCACTCCCGCCTTCAATGCCAGTTCCACGTGTTTCGCATTCGCTACCTCAGTCGTGGTGGGGACTTGTATCTCTCGACCGGTATCCACGAGCCATTGTAGTCCTTCAGCTCCCACGCCTTCAAAGGAATCCGGACGCGTTCGTGGTTTCCAAATTCCTGCACGCAACAAACTCAAGTCAACGCATGCTTTCAACTGTTGAGCTGTTTCAAGCAATTGTTCGGGAGTTTCCGCACTACACGGACCTGCAATGACAAACGGTCTTTTTCCGCCTTTCCGGATCAATGGATTCATAGCTTCCAAATTAATTCTTTTTAAACAATCCGCGGCAATAAATTCCTTTTCAATTGCGCATTTTTCGGTTAAAACACCCATGAAAAGTTAACATTCAGCCACTAAGCGGAAAAGAATCATCGCAAAAACCAAGCAGGGATGAACCGAAACCGGATTCATTGGTTAATCTTAAGTAATTTTGTTCCATGAATGCAGTAAAAAGCGCACACGTACAGCAAACGGTCTACCCGATCCTGATCGCAGTATGTGCCGGGCATTTTTTAAACGATCTGATCCAAGCAGTATTGCCGGCATCTTATCCCTTGCTTAAAGCAAAATACAACCTTTCGTACACCGAGATCGGCTTCATCACATTTGCTTTTCAAGTCACATCCTCGTTACTACAACCCTTCGTGGGTGCCTACACCGACCGAAAACCGCAACCGTATGCTTTTGTTGCCGGAATGTTCTTTGCCCTGCTAGGCTTGATCATTTTATCATTTGCATCTGATTTCTTTTGGATCTTGATCGCTGCCTGTTCAATCGGGATCGGTTCGTCGATCTTTCACCCGGAAGCATCGCGAGTGGCCTATTACGCATCCGGAGGTCGGCGCGGTTTAGCACAGTCGATTTTTCAATTGGGCGGAAACGGAGGCACATCGGTAGGACCGCTGCTTATTGCTATGATTGCCATTCCATTCGGGCAATACACCATTGTTTTCTTTTCGATCTTTGCTATGATTGGCGGCGGTTTGTTGTATTGGGTTGGAAATTGGTATAAAAACTATTTGATCGCTCGTCCTGACAGGAAAAATGTCTACAACGACGGACAATACGGTTTGAGCAAAGGTGAGATCACGTTGTCCATTGCCATTTTGTTGTTGCTCATTTTCTCCAAATTCTTCTACACGGCGAGCATTTCGAATTATTTAGCCTTTTACCTGAACGAACAATTCAAGATCTCTATCAAAGAAGCGCAGTTTTATCTGTTTCTTTACATGTTGTCCATTACGTTCGGTACCCTTTACGGTGGACCACTCGGTGACAAATACGGCCGCAAGAACATCATCTGGTTTTCCATTTTGGGAGCCGCACCATTCACATTGGCACTCCCGTATTTAGACCTGACCTGGACGGTTGTTGTCCTCTGTCTCGGTGGTGCTATTTTGGCTTCCGCTTTCAGTTCGATACTCGTCTATGCTCAAGAATTATTGCCGGGTAAAATAGGCATGATCTCCGGACTTTTTTACGGATTCGCCTTTGGTATGGGCGGTTTGGGAAGTGCGATTTTAGGGGCACTTATCGACTCGCGTGGGATCGAATACGTCTACTATCTGTGCTCTTTCCTGCCACTCATCGGATTGCTGACCGTTTTCTTGCCCAATCTTCACAAGCGAAAGATCACTTCTGCTTAGGTGGTGCTTGGTAGAATGGTTTGACGTAATTGGGTTCAAAATAAGCCAAGTCTTCAAATTCACCGTTCACCCATTTATCATAAGCTAAACGCACTTGAGCTTGAGCGGAAGGTTGAAAATCGAGGTCAAAATCAAGTGAGCGCTGATTCCACAATTCGACACATTTTGCAGCGCCATCGCCCACACAAACAAACGCGTCGAATTCGGCATAGCTAGTTTCATCCAACACATCAGCACTTACCGGTTTCAGGACTTGTCCCTCGGAATCCACCAGCAGTGAATACACTTCCATACGGCGCGCATCGATCATGGCACAAACCCGTTTTCCTGGATGTTTCTCATGCGCCAATGCAACCATCCCCGACAAGGTATTTACAGCGATCAACGGGATAGAAAGCGCGTAACACAATCCCTTTGCGGTGGAAACACCGATACGCAATCCGGTATAGGAACCCGGACCGGAAGAC
Source organism: uncultured Fluviicola sp. (assembly GCA_964427665.1). GTDB lineage: Bacteria > Bacteroidota > Bacteroidia > Flavobacteriales_D > Crocinitomicaceae > Fluviicola. The sequence goes on from CAYRVL010000001.1 coordinate 36,048, forward strand.
ACGGAAATCGCATTCAGTTCACGAAGCGATCTGCCGCTTTTCTCTAACACCTCCTCAATCAGTAGTGTCAGACGCTCCCCGTGTGCAAAAGAACCTTCATCCAGGTCGATCACGTTCAAAAGAGAGTCGTTTTCAGCCAAGGATACAGAACAGATACGCGTTGCAGTTTCGAGATGTAAAATGAGTGCCATGTACGAAGAATTCCGGACAAAGTTAATGTACTTCCAGCTTAAACCCGATTCCGTGGATATTTAATATAGCAATTGCTGGATCGTGCGCGAGATACTTGCGCAATTTGGTGATGAAAACATCCATACTACGACCGGCAAAATAATCGTCTTGTCCCCACACTGCCGTTAGGATCGTTTCTCGCGGCACAACGGCATTCTTAAATTTACACAACATCTTCAGGACCAAAGCTTCCTTTTTTGTTAAAGTCTTTTCGAAATCCGCATGCTTGAGTGTAAAATTCTCCGTATCGAACAAATAGCTACCCAACTGGATTACTTTTTCCTCCTTTTCCTCATGGATATTCACCCGTTTGAGCAATGCTTTCACGCGGACAGCCAATTCATCAAAAGAAAACGGCTTTGTCAGATAATCATCCCCGCCTGCATTGAATCCAGCCACTTTGTCCTCTGTCATCGATTTGGCTGTTAGAAACAAAATTGGGACCTCTTGATTGATCTGACGGATCTCTTTTGCCAGGGTAAATCCGTCTTTCTTGGGCATCATCACATCGAAGATACACAGATGAAATTGTTCCTCAGTGAAGCGCATGGCTCCATCTTGACCATTCGTACAAAGTACAACCTGATAGCCTTGAGCTTTCAATTCATCTGCAATGATGAAACCGAGGTTGGCATCGTCTTCTACCAACAGAATTTTTGCTTTTAGTGACATATTTCTAGAATGCGTTGGTTGAAAGTACGAATTATTTCATAACGTCTAAAAACAACAAGAGCTTAGAACGGGCGTTCTAAGCTCTTGTCACACTAATCAACCTAACCTACTACTACTAAGGACAAATTTAAGTGAAAGTTCGAATATTGCAAGGGCTCAAACCCCAAGTACCAAACGATTTAGCAGCAAGGGATTCACATAATCACCAATTTATTTACCCAGGAAAATACCTGTCATATTCCATAATTCGGTGTTCATCGTTCACACAAGAAAGTTTATCGAACAAAAGAAGCAAAACCAACGAACAATTAGGAATACAAGAAAGACTGTTATTTTTTTTCATTTTTTAGCATTTTTTTTGATGATTGCTGGTAGATTTTTGGGGATAAACGGTTTTTACGTAAAGTTTTTACTGTGATTTTTCATTTATGATTCACGGATTTCGACTTATAAAATCGAAATAGTAGCGCAGAAAACGCTATCTTTGAATGTAAAGCAATACTATGCACACGATCGTAATTATAGACGACGAAGAGGATATCCGCGATATCTTGGCTTACAACCTTACAAAGGAAGGATTTCGAGTATTTACGGCGGAAAACGGTCAAAAGGGAATTGACGTTTGTAAATCGGAAGCGCCGGATCTCATTATACTGGATGTGATGATGCCGGGAATGGATGGTGTGGAGGTTTGCGAATCTCTGCGGCGAACTCCGGGACTGGAAAACGTTTTGATCTGCTTTCTGACCGCACGAAATGAAGATTACAGTCAGATTGCCGGATTGGATGCCGGTGCAGACGACTATATTGCGAAACCGATCAAACCACGTGTATTGATCAGTCGCATCAACGCTTTGTTACGTCGAAAAGAATCTGCTGCACACGCCAATACACCTCAAGCTGACTTGGTGATCAACCGTGAAAAATATTCGGTTTACAAAAATGGGGAACCCGTTCATTTGCCAAAAAAGGAATTCGAGTTACTAGCACTTTTGGCATCACGTCCGGAGATCGTGTTTGAACGCGATACGATCTTGGAAAAAGTCTGGGGGACTGATATTGTGGTTGGTGATCGGACTATTGACGTTCACATCCGCAAGCTTCGTGAAAAGATTGGCGACGAATACATTCAAACCGTGAAAGGAATCGGTTATAAATTCAAAAATCAGGGATAAAAAAATCCCGATCATTTTGACCGGGATCTCAGCTTTTATCAGCTTCTTAAATTCCTAATTCAATCTGGAACATCACGCCATATTTCCCTGCATTCGTATTGTTACGAAGGTCTGTTACCAACTGATACAATAAGTTCCCTTGAACTTTCACGCGGTGTCCATACAAATATTTAGTAACTCCCAATTGAATATTTTGCGTTTTCTTTTCGTTTACCATGAGAAAATCCGCATTGTTATAGATTGATTTGAATGGAGTAGTTTCCGCATAGCGCGCAGCGACCTCCCAATTGGATTTGAACAAATAAGACACTTGCGACAAGAAACCGAATCCGGCAAACACAACCGATGTTTTAGTCGTATCGCTGTTGAACGTAACCGGAGAACTGGCATCGCGTTGCATGAATTCATTGTAGAAGGCAAAACCTTTGTATTTAAAAATCGCGTCTACGGCAACAGTTTGCATGTCCGTTTTGCGGTATAGATCACGACCTAATTGTCCACCTACACGAACAGCATCGTCGTTGAAATTATACGAAGCTCCAAGGGATAATTTTGGTTTCTGCTCGCGTTCCAAGTCTCCTTCTACATAATCATTTCGACCGGTAAATTTCCCAAACGGAAGAAACTCAACACGCCCCGTGTAACTTAAACCGGAGTTTGATTGCGTCGTATTTCTTCCTTCCCCGGAAGTAAGCGCAGCATGCACATTGAAGTAATTGCGCGAATACGAACCGAAAAATCCGAAATCGCGATCGATATTAAACGTGCTATTCACGATAGAGCGATCGGCAAATTGTTGATCTCCGGAAGAAACTACACGCTGTCTATTACCCGGGAGCTTTGTTTGTCCAAATCCCAATTTCAAATCTTGAAGCGGCTCATAATATAAGACAGCATCGCGCACAATGTTCACGCTGGTATTCACGGTGGAACTTTGAGTCATCTCCCAATCCATATCACCGCGTGAAAATGCCAATTGTATCTTGTAAGTCAACTTTGGGTTGTACACAAAACCTTCCATTTTCATGCGCAAACGACGCACACGAAACTCATACGATTCCGCAGAAAGATCTTCTTCGCTGCGCGTAACCATTCCCGCTCTACTTTGCATACGAAACTGAAAACGCATGGAAAACAAAGAATCCTTCCCGATGATCTCGATCCCTTTTTGGGGTTTTGTGATCAATTGAAGATCGCTTTTTTGTGAGAAAGCAACTGAATAAAAGGAGGTTGCAGCAATAGCCAATAGTATTTTCATGTTGTGGAATTTTCTAAAACTGCTGCGAAATTAATGTCTTAACACGTCCTTAACGCCTGAGAAATTGTTTTATAATATTTTTTTAATCTTCTTAATACTGAATTAATATTCAACCCTGTTTTCATCAAAATTGGGCAGCAAACACACCTTTACAACCCTATCTTATTCCCCGTTTACGACAAGCTGTTAATATTAAATTAACATTAAATTAAAAGCAAAAAGCTGAATAATAGCCACTTACAAATTTAAACATTGAAAATAAAGTAAAACTGCCTGTGTTTTACCTTTTCGTTAACAATTATATGAACGCGATGTCATTCAAATCCTGCGGTCTACATTTGTCGCCGAAACATTAACTAGAATTAACATGGCATCAGGATTATTAAAGTTCTTTTTACCGAAAGACCGCGTTTTTTACTCTTTGTTCGAAGAGGCATCCCAAAACTTGGAAGCGATTGCGAATAAACTTGTTTTATGTGTCAATGAATCTGACTACAACAAGCGCGCTGTGATCATCAAAGAAATGGAAGACCTGGAGCATCAAAATGATGATTTGACGCACAACATCTTCATGGAATTGGGACGAAACTTCATTACTCCATTTGATCGCGAAGATATCCATGCATTGGCAACTTCCTTGGACGACATCGCCGACCACATTTACGCCTCTGCCAAGAAGATCAATTTTTACAAAGTAGATCCAAACGATTCTGGTATTTTGAAGATGGCGGATGCTATTCAGGAGGCAGTTCTCGCTGTAAATGCTGCCGTGAAAGAATTGCGCAACTTGAAAAACACACAAAAGATCATCGAATGTGTGATCAAGATCAATTCTGTAGAAAACCAGGCCGATGACATTTTTGATCTGAGCATCGAAAAATTATTTGATTCAGATATTGATGCAAAAGACTTGATCAAAAAGCGTGAGATCTACCAAATTTTGGAGGTCGCTACCGACAAATGTGAAGATGTTGGAAACGTGATCGAATCGATCGTCGTGAAATACGCATAATTCATACCATAATCATTTCGTATGTTAACTTTATTAATAGTCATCATCATCATTGCCTTGTTATTCGACTTGGTGAACGGTTTCCATGATGCGGCGAACTCCATCGCTACGGTGGTTTCGACCAAAGTCTTGACGCCACTACAAGCGGTGATCTGGGCTGCGGTTTTCAACTTTGCAGCATTCTGGGTATTCGACATGAGTGTTGGAAATACGGTGGCCAAAACAGTAGATAATTCTGTGATTGACCTGTGGGTTATTTTGGCAGGACTACTAGCTGCTACGGCTTGGAACTTGTTGACTTGGTGGTTGGGGCTTCCATCATCTTCATCGCACACATTGATCGGTGGATTCGCCGGTGCAGCAATTGCTCACGCAGGATTTGACGTGCTTAAGTGGGAAGAGATCATCAAGCCAATCTTGTTCATTTTCTTGGCACCAGTGATCGGAGGTTTAATCGCATTTATCATTGCGCTAGTCACCATACAGCGATCCTTTATCAAAAAGATCGGATTTTCATTCTTGCTTTCATTCTTGACGGTTTATGCCTCTTGGTACTACAAAGACTTCATCGATCTAAAACCGATCATGATCTGGATCATTGGTGTAACCTTGGGTATTTTCTTAGTCGTTTACACTTGGTATCAAATCCGTCATGGCAAAAAACAAACTGCTCTGAAAGAGAGTACGATGTATAAACGACTTCAGTTACTTTCTTCGGCTGCCTTCTCATTGGGTCACGGCGGTGCCGATTCTCAAAAAGTGATGGGTATCATCTGTGCAGCATTGATCGTATTTGCGAATGGTGTGCGCGACGGAAGTGCCGGAACAGACCATGTACCAGCCGGATTGAATTGTGCCGAGATCGTTCAGATCAAGTTCCACGATGATGAAGGTCGCGTAAAGAAATTCAAACCAAGCTTCGTGATCGCCGACTCATCAGTGTACTATACCGATGGAAAACACATCATTGACGCAGCATCTGGAGACAAACTTTATGAAGACAAAAAATTGGTGAAAAACGCGGATCAAAACGCTCCTTTTTTCGCCATGCTGAAAGAGAACAATATCAAACCTGAAAATTTTGATAAGGTTGTAAAAACATTGAAACCGCTATTGGTTTACACCAAGAAAAAAGAAATCCATGACCTGCAAACGCATGAGATTATCTTTAGCGGTAAGAAGATCGATACAACCTACCGATTCGCGAGCTTCTTTGGTAAATACATCGACGAGAAAAGCGGTGAATTGTTGAAGGATCACAAATTGGAAACGAAAGTAAACAATGACTCCATGCCATGGTGGATCGCATTTGCGTGTTACCTCATGATTGCTGCGGGTACCTTGATGGGTGGTTGGAAGATCGTGAAAACAATGGGAACTAAAATCACGAAAGTGACTCCATTGGAAGGTGTTTGTGCGGAAACAGCGGGGGCATTGACCTTGTTCACCGTATCGCAATTCGGTATTCCGGTTTCCACAACCCACACGATCACCGGTTCCATTATTGGTGTTGGAGCTACGAAACGATTAAGTGCTGTTCGCTGGGGTGTTACCGTAAACCTACTTTGGGCTTGGATCTTAACCATTCCGGTATCTGCATTACTGGCAGCTGGAATCTACTTTTTGACGTTACTGTTTCATTAAATAAAAATCCACATGGATGAATCCCCGGAAGCGATTTCGGGGATTTTTTTTTGTAACCTAATCTAGATGCGGACGTTTCAAGAACCAAAGCTACAAATCAATGAAAACAACCATTTACGTCATTTTCACCTTTTCCATCCTGCTGTTTAGTTTTTCAAAACCCAAGAAACCGATCATTTCGCTTTCTTCCATGAAAAAAGCTCTGGGAGATGGATATGCCTACGTACCCAGTGGAAACCTGATCATAAATAACGACACAATTAGCGTCCAGGGATTTTTTATGCTCCAAACAGAGGTAAGCAATTTCCATTACCGGGAATACCTGTTTTCTTTGAAACAAGCCGGGGATCTGGAAGCATATCAAACTGCTTTACCCGATACTACTGCCTGGAAACAGCAGATGCCGTTCAACGAGAAATATGTGGCTCATTATTTCAATCATCCGGCATACAGACCCTATCCTATGGTAAATATCACCAAAGCTCAAGCTGAAAAATACTGTGCTTGGTTGACCCAAATTTGGCGTGAAAAGACCGGAAATAACGAAATCCTTTTCAGACTCCCCCACCGAGCTGAATACTTAAAAGCGGCATATGGCAACACGATGAAACGCACATACGCGTGGAAGTCACCGTACATTTTGAATGAAAAAGGTCAGCCCAATTGTAATTTCCTAAATATTGGAGCAGGAGCGATCACACGAGACACCAGTAGCGGTGCATTGAAAATTGCGCCACTGGACTTCGATGCTCTACAACAAAATCCGGAGGGATATACCGATCTCATGGCACCTGTAAAATCCTACACACCAAACGAATTTGATATCTACAACCTGAATGGAAATGTATCTGAAATGATTTTGGATGGAAATATGGCCGTAGGAGGAAACTGGAATTCACCCGGATACGACGTGCGCAATGAGAGCACCCAAACCTTTACGAAAGCCAGTCCTCAAGTAGGATTCCGACCGGTCATGACCTTTGTGGAGAAAAAGTAGAGGCCAATTTCCACGGAATTGAACCGAGCAGCGTATCTTTGTTGAAATACCCAAAACATGACTTTACAAGAGATCGTTGCCGCTGTGGAAGTATTCCACGATTCTTTCAAAATTTCCAACAACTACAAGCCTACTGCGGAGTTGAGTGACGCTGACATTGAATTGCGTTTCAACTTGATGAAGGAAGAAAATGAAGAGTATTTGGAAGC
>CAYRVL010000001.1:43345-45365 GCA_964427665.1 uncultured Fluviicola sp.
AAATTTCCAGGAGGCGGTTTGGAATGGGGAGAAGGTACGCGAGATTGCCTGATTCGCGAATTCCAGGAAGAATTTCATTTGGACATTGAAGTTGCCGAATTGTTCTACCTCACCGATTTCTTTCAATCTTCTGCATTTTCAGAAGTAGATCAAGTCATTTCGGTTTATTACCGCATTCTCTTGCCTAAAAATGCGGAGATCCATCACCAAACGGGCGACAAAGGCGAACTGTTACATTGGGTCTCTTTATCCGATTTTCACGAAGATTTACTTACTTTTCCAATCGATCGACACGTCGCGAAACTCATCCGCGAACAACATCACATGATCTAAGCTACTTCAATTTGGGATTGGCATGATGTCGATCTGCATCGCGCATGGTCTTTTTATCCAAATTTTTCTGCAATGCGGCCTCTAAATCCACGCCGGTCTGATTCGCTAAACAGATCAACACGAAAAGCACGTCGGCTAACTCGTCACCGAGATCCTTATCTTTATCCGATTCCTTTTCGCTCTGTTCCCCATAACGCCTTGCAATGATTCGAGCCACCTCACCCACTTCTTCCGTCAACATCGCCATGTTCGTCAACTCACTGAAATAGCGAACACCAACCGTTTTGATCCATTCGTCGACCATTTTCTGTGCAGCAGAAAGTTCCATTACTCTTTGTTTTTTGAATCCATTAAAATTGTCACCGGTCCATCATTCACTAACATGACCTTCATATCGGCACCAAAAACACCGGTTTCCACGCGTTGACCAGATATCTTCCGCAATTGCTCAACAAAATGCGTGTATAAGGGTATCGCCTGCTCCGGTCGTGCCGCTCGGATAAAACTCGGTCGATTTCCTTTTTTAGTGGAGGCGTGCAAAGTGAACTGACTGACTACCAGAAAATCACCACCTATCTCCGATGCAGCCAAGTTCATCTTCCCCTCCGAATCGGAGAATACACGCATCCCAACGATCTTATTGATCAAATAATCAGCATCTTCCAATTCATCACGTTCTTCGATCCCTAATAAGATCAGAAAACCAATACCGATCTCGCCCTGCACGTGATCTGCAATTTTCACTGACGCCTCTGAAACACGTTGGATGACGACTCGCATAGGATTTTTTTCCAAAGGTACTTCCTAAGAAGGAAATGCCAAATACCTTTTTCGCTCGATATGCAGTAAATCGAATGCCGAAAGTAAATTCTGATAAGCATCCGGTCGAATACGCACCAAATAGCAATGCTGCTTGTATTCGATCTCTATCAAGGCCGCATCCAGCATGAAACTCAAATGTTCTTTACAGGTGCTTTTCGCGATGTGAAATTCCCGAATGATATCCACGTTTCTCACCGCTCCGTGATCGAGAATAAATTGGATTATTTCCAATCGCATCGGATTTGCCAATGCCCGAAAAAGGTGCGCCAGATACAAGGTTTTAACCGGGTATTCCCGAGGTTTAATTGCTCCCATTGTGAAATGATTTAGTTGATTATTACTTGAAGATAGTGAAAAAGGTCGGTCGCAACAAGAGGTAAGGGAGGAAAAATTGCGCTAGAAATGTTAATTATTTAACATATTATTTCGCGGTAAAAACCGTTGTGATTGAGGTTTTATTCAATATTGACAAGGGTTTTGAAATTTTTGAGGGAATTCGGGAATTCCCGAACCAAGTACCAAATCTTAACAAAACACAATTTTATTAACGCTCAAACTTCCCCCTCCTATGCACATCCTCATCATCCCCGGTCATCAACTGCAAATACGTCCAATAGCGCGACTCATAGATTTCTCCAGTCTCCACAGCCTGCTTCACAGCACATTGCGGTTCATTCATATGCTGACAATTGTGAAATTTACATGCTCCAATCAATGCGCGCATCTCCGGAAAGTAATGAGAAATCACTTCCTTATCCAGATCAACGATTCCAAAGGCACGGATTCCGGGTGTATCGATAATAAAACCTCCAGAACTCAAAGGATGCATTTCTGCAAAGGTAGTCGTGTGCTGACCCTGATGATG
>CAYRVL010000001.1:45465-77172 GCA_964427665.1 uncultured Fluviicola sp.
CCTGCAACAAATCCACTTTATTGAACAACAAGGTGACAGGTATTCGAAACGACTCCGCAGCCACCAAAAAGCGATCGATAAAAACCGTGTGCGTCTCTGGAAATTTTAAGGTAACTACCAAGTAAGCACGATCAATATTGGCTGCTAAAATGTGCTGTTGTTTACTCAAATTAGTGCTCTTACGCACAATGTAGTTGTCCCGAGGCTCGAAATCCAAGATCACACCCTTGCCTTCATTATCCAGTTTGTCAAGCAAAACAACGGTATCACCGACCGCCAAAGGATTTGTTGTTCGCAATCCTTCCAACCTCAATTTACCGCGAATACGGCATTCCAAAATCGTACCATCAGGCTGTAAAACCTGGTACCATTTTCCGGTAGATTTCAATATTTTGCCTCTGGAAGGAATCATGTTTCAAAATTACAAATCTATGCCACGTGAATCACAACGCACGGATTAAATTACAATGCCCAACGCATTTCGCGCTGCTTTCGTTATCTTCGTAACCAAATTTTCATAGCATGTCGATTGAAGTAAAAAACCTATCCAAATTTTATGGCGAACAAGCTGCCGTGAATGACATTTCTTTTTCTATCGGAAAGGGAGAAATTGTTGGCTTTTTGGGTCCCAATGGAGCAGGTAAATCTACAACGATGAAAATGATCACCGGTTTCATTCCGGCAAGTGAAGGTGAAATTCGGGTATGTGGTAAAGAAGTTTCTGTCGACTCCATCGAAACTAGAAAACACATCGGGTACCTGCCAGAGAACAATCCACTGTATCTCGACATGTACGTGAAGGAGTACTTGGAATTCGTAGGAAACATTTACAAGATCAAAAACGTGCGCGAACGCGTAAAGGAAATGATCCGACTTGTTGGACTTGAAGTCGAACAGAATAAAAAGATCGGGATGCTTTCCAAAGGGTACCGCCAGCGCGTTGGCTTGGCGCAAGCCATCATTCACAATCCGGACGTGTTGATCCTCGATGAGCCGACTTCCGGTCTGGATCCAAACCAACTCGTAGAGATCCGTGACCTCATCAAACGCATTGGGAAAGAAAAAACAGTAATGCTTTCTACCCACATTTTGCAAGAAGTGGAAGCGATCTGCGACCGGGTGATCATCATTCGAAAAGGACAGTTGGTGGCCGACAACTTAGCAAGTAACCTGCAAGTGGAAACCGATCTTCAAGTTGTTTTCGCCGAATTCGACGGAACCGTTTCTAAGAATTTATTGCAACGCATTCCAGGTGTTACGAAAGTGCAAAAGGTGACAGAAAACACATTCCTGATCGAAAGTAGTGAAATGGAAGATCTGCGTAAGACTGTGGCTCAATTCGCACAACAAAACAACTTGTTGGTACTTACCCTCAGAACTGAGGAAAAATCACTGGAAGAAGTCTTTAAATCTTTGACGAAGTAAGCTACTCCACCTTTGCATTCGCACCCAAAATGTTTCTGGCTAGAAAGTGCATCAGGTAGATCAACGGAGTTAGACCAATGGCAACAAGTAATTTGAACGCGTAGCCCATCATCCAGTACTCCAAGATTTGTTGAAAATTAAAGGTGCCCGGCAAGTAAAATCCAATGAATAACACGATGAATCCATCGGCTAACTGAGAAATGACCGTTGAACCGGTACTGCGCACCCAAATCCAGCGACCTTTCAATAACTTATTGAAGAAATGGAACAAACGCACATCGATCAATTGGGAAACAATGAAGGCGGTAATACTTCCAATCATGATCGGCAAACTGCCACCAAACGCTTTTCGAAATTCGCTGTCAGAAAGATACGAACTTGAATCCGTGGGCATTTCAACCGCAATAAACACCAACAAAAAACAAAATGCAATCATTCCTGTCGCGATCCAACTCAATCGTTTCACCACCTGCTTCCCGAAATATTCATTCATCACATCCGTTAGAAGAAATACGATTGGCCAAGGCACGATCCCAGCAATGATCGGTGCGATGAACGTCGGTACGGATTTGCAGGAAATCAATTCTGCTACAATGGCGCTGGTAATAAAGATCCCGGCCATAATCTGAAAGGCAATTTGTTTTCGCGTTTGCAGCATGAACGAATGTACAATTATCTTTTGACTTCCAAAAATACAACCCATGAACATGTCAGAATACAGCAGTATTCATTCTAAATTGACCTAAAAAAGACTACTTTTGCGCAAAACTTGCACACATGCCAACAAACTTTATTGAAGAATTGCGCTGGAGAGGAATGATCCACGATATGATGCCAGGAACTGAGGATGCTTTGAACAAAGGGATTTCAGCCGGTTATATTGGTTTTGATCCGACTGCCGACTCATTGCATGTTGGACATTTGGTGCAGATCATGACCCTCGTACATTTCCAGCGTGCTGGACATAAACCATACGCACTTGTTGGAGGCGCAACAGGAATGGTTGGTGACCCATCCGGAAAATCTCAAGAAAGAAACTTGTTGGATGCGGAAACTCTGCAACACAATGTGAGCTGCGTACAGAATCAATTGGCGAAATTCTTGGATTTTAACGATTCTGCTAATGGCGCCGTAATGGTGAATAACTACGACTGGTTTGAAAATATGTCTTTCCTGGATTTTATTCGCGATGTGGGTAAACACATTTCCGTGAATTACATGATGGCAAAAGATTCCGTTAAATCGCGCTTGGAAACAGGAATGAGTTTCACGGAATTTAGCTACCAATTGGTGCAAGGTTACGACTTTTTCCACCTGAATAAAACGCATAAGTGCATCGTTCAAATGGGCGGTTCGGATCAGTGGGGAAATATCGTTACAGGAACGGAATTGATTCGCAGAAAGGGAGGTGGCGAAGCGTATGCCGTTACAACTCCACTCATTAAAAAAGCAGATGGAACTAAATTTGGTAAAACCGAAGGTGGAAGCGTTTGGTTGGATCCCGAAAAAACGAGTCCGTACCAATTCTACCAGTTCTGGTTGAATGCAAACGATGCCGATTGTCCGAATTATATCCGAATCTTCACCCTGAAATCAAAAGAAGAGATCGAAGCGATCGAGGCTGAACACAACCAAGCACCACACTTGCGCATCCTTCAAAAAGCCATTGCTGAGGAAATCACGATCCGCGTACATGGTCAAGAAGCACTGGACGCAGCCATTGCAGCTTCCAATATTTTGTTCGGAAAATCAACCTCTGACGACTTGAAGAAACTTTCCGAAACCGACTTTTTTGCAGTTTTTGACGGGGTTCCGCAAGCAAAAGTGAGTCGTGCCGAACTGGAAGCAGGAATTGGTTTGATCGAACTTTTGGGATCGCGCACCGGGTTCTTAAGCTCAAACAGCGAAGCACGTCGTGATTTAAAAGCGAATGCCATCTCGGTGAACAAAGAAAAAGCAGGTGAAAATGATGTGATTACCTCTGAGTTCCTGATCAACAACAAATACTTGTTACTCGGAAAAGGGAAGAAATCCAACTTTATTGTGATCGCAGAGTAAGGTCCGGATATTCAATATCACATAAGAATAATCCATTGGCTGGTGCTGAGGTTCCGGAAACACCGCGATCCTTGGCAGCAATGATGGTGCGAAATTCGTCGATACCGATCTTTCCCTGCCCCACTTCCAATAAGGTGCCGACTACAGCACGAACCATGTTGCGCAGGAAACGGTCTGCTGAGATCTCAAAACGCCATTTTCCCGGACCAATTTCTTCCCAAAAAGCCTTCGAAACGGTACAGATATTCGTTTTCACGTCCGTGTGCAATTTCGAAAAAGAAGTGAAGTCCTGGGTTCCGAGGAGCCATTGAGCCGCTTCATTCATCCGATCAAAATCTAAAGCAACGTATTGCTGAACACTGTTGTAGGCAAACGGGTCTTTCCCAAAATGGATAAAGTAATGATACGTTCTTTGAGTGGCTGAAAAACGTGCATGAAATTGCTCATCCGTGCGCTGCAGCTGAAAGATCACGATACTTTTAGGCAGCATTTTGTTCAACTTATACACCCATTGTTCGGTATCAATTTCGATCGGTAGATCTACGTGTGCAACGTAATAGGATGCATGAACACCTGTATCTGTTCTTCCACAGCCCACAATATCTACAGCCGTTAAACCAAGTAGTTTTCCCATGGTTTTCTCGATCACTTCTTGCACGCTGATCTGTTTGGGTTGCTTTTGCCAACCGAAGAAATGAGTTCCATCGTATGCCAGAGTAAAGACGTATCGCATAGCACAAATTTACGCATTTGAAGTGGAAGCACATTTGTTGTCCCCTTCTCACAAGGTTAACAATTCCATAAAGACCAGCGCGGGAACTTAATCATTTGGTAACCTCGACCTAAACATTAAGGAAAACAACGGGAATACATTTGTGCAACAAAGATTCTGAACATGCAGTCTACAAAAGGACACACCATATTACTCGTTGACGACGAAAAAGACATCCTGGAATTCTTACAATACAACTTGGAGAAAGAAGGGTATAAAGTATTCACAGCTTCGGATGGCATGGAAGGCGTTGAAATGACTCAGAAAGTGGCTCCGGACCTGATCCTAATGGATGTCATGATGCCGCGTATGGACGGTATTGAAGCGTGCCAGATGATCCGTCAGGAATTGCAACTGAACTCGCCGTTGATCGCTTTTCTCACATCGCGTTCGGAAGACTATTCCCAAGTTGCAGGTTTTGAGGCCGGTGCAGATGATTACATCACCAAGCCGATCCGACCGCGCTTGTTGATCTCCAAAGTAGAAGCTCTGCTACGTCGCGCAGGAAGATCAACCGGTGAGCCAACTGAGATTCGCACTTCTTCCATCGTCGTAAACAGAGAACGCTTCATTGTGATCATGAACAACGAGGAGATCCAATTACCGAAAAAAGAATTCGAACTCATCGAACTACTTGCGTCGAGACCCGGAAAAGTATTCACCCGCGACCAGATCCTGGCGACGGTATGGGGCGATGAAACCATTGTGGGTGAACGTACCATCGACGTTCATATTCGAAAACTGAGAGAAAAACTGGGAGAATCGTATATTCGTACTATCAAAGGTGTCGGATACACATTTTCGGAATAGTGAAAAACAGCAACCCCATTTTAATTGTCCTGCTAGGCAGCTTTTTAATGAGCGTCCTTGTTGGAGTTTCTGTACTGATCATTCATTTGATCGACCCGCTTCCGCTTTGGGCCTTTTTCGTTTTTCCAATTGGAATTAGCGCTGGTGCCTACTTGGTGTTCTATTTACTGTTTAAACGTTTCATCCATAACCGATTGAAGATCCTTTACCGCTCGATCCGGACGGGAAAAATGAGTAATGAAGCAGCCTTTGAAATGTCTATGACCAAAGACATCATTGGTGAAGCCGAAAAAGAGACCAAAAAATGGGCAGAGGAAAAACAAACTGAGATCGTTCAATTGAAAGAACAGGATAAATTCCGACGTGAATTTTTGGGAAATTTAGCGCACGAACTCAAAACTCCGGCTTTTGCCATTCAAGGTTATGTTTTAACCCTATTGGAAGGTGGAATTGATGATGAAAAGGTCAATCGCACCTTTTTGGAACGCGCATCAAAAGCTATTGATCGCATGACCTCCATTCTGGAAGATCTGGATACCTTGACCAAATTAGAAGTGAACGAACTGAAACTCGAAATGCGTCCCTTCGATATTCGCGACCTCGCCAAAGAAGTGATGGAATCTTTCGAGATCAAGGCCAAGGAAAAATCCATTACACTGCGCTTTGAAAAAGAGTATCCGAAAGAAAAATTGGTGCGTGCAGACCGCGGAAAGATCGCACAAGTATTGACGAATCTTATCGGAAACTCAATCGTTTATGGCAAAGATGGCGGATCCACAGTGGTTCGTTTATACGACGTAGATGACCTGATCACTGTCGAAGTTTCTGATAACGGTCCCGGAATTGAACCTGCGTACATACCGCGCTTATTCGAACGATTCTATCGGATTGAAAAAAGTAGAAATCGGAACGAAGGCGGCTCGGGTTTAGGGCTATCTATTGTTAAACGCATCTTAGAATCTCATGGACAAACCATCTCAGTGCGCAGTACCGTTGGCGTAGGAAGTACCTTTACGTTTTCATTGGATAAATTTGAAGGGAACTCCAATACCATTGTAACATCGCGTGGCATGACGATCAATTGATCAGCTTACGTGCAAATGCGGTTACCGCTGCCCGATACTCCACTTCGTCTACAAATTGTTTTACCTGAGGGTCTGTGTCCCTTGATTGCAAATAGATCTGCTCCTCTTGCCCCGGTGTAGCCAACAAAAATGCCGGCTTTTGTAAGTATTTTAGATCCATCAAGGTGGAATAACCATTTCTCGAAAGGATACAATCGGCTTGCTTGATCTTTTCGTCCGCCTCTTGCCAATCATGCAAAACACAGATCTGACTCGATGCGGGTGCTTTGAAACGCGCTGAACAAATGATTGTCAAAGGGAAATTTCCAGCTCTTGCCAATTCCAAAAACAACTCGAACAACTGATCTGCATACGGTTCCGGACCGCTGACAATTCCAACAATCCCGCCTCCGCTCATAGACTCCACTCCTTGAAAACGCGAATACCAGCCAATGTACGTTGCCTTTGGATCTGTACTGGCACTCAACACGCCAGCAAGCGAAGCATTCGGATCATCCAACACCCACCATTCGGAAAAATCTTGTAACCAGTTGTTGTGCAACATGCTCACCATACGCGGAGTTTCTGGCGGCAGAGCAACCTGATGGGTTAAAAAAACACTGTGCACAGACTTGTGACGAAAGCCGTAACGGTGATCCGAAATGATCACATTCGGTTGAAACGCGCGTACCAATTGCTTAGCAATGGCCAAATCCCGTCGGATAAAACGCGGTCCCTTGAATAAATTTCGGATTCCCTCCAGCACAAAATTCCCATCTCCTTTGAAGCGCAGATTTGCTCCTTCGTGGTCACGAACTTCACCTTTGAAACCATAGCTTCTCAACACGTCAGTTTGCATGGAATTCCCGACAAAACAGATCGTGTTTCCTTGTTCTTCAAGCTGACGGATAAGCGGTATAGAACGCGTGAGATGTCCCAGTCCCCAGTCAAAACAGGCAAAAAGAATTCGTTTTTGATGGAGCTCTTCTGGACGCATATTATTCTACGCGTTTCATTTGTAAAGGAGCAGCTTTCGACAATACGTACGGGAAATTTTCCTCTACAAACGAACTCGGATCCAAGCCAAATTCGTTCTTTTCAGTTAACGACAGACCTTTGATATAGAAATACGCATTCAAGATCACTTTGTGGAACCAAGGCAATTCGTTATCGTTTGACAAGAACTTGCGGATCACCACAAAACGGAAATCACCAATATGATCGCTGTGGTGGTATTCACACGCATAACGCGATTTGATCTCGATCTCACCTGCCTGCACCATCTCCTCCACAACCTGCTTGAACATCGTATCCAACTTCGGCTGTACGCGGAAGCCCAATTTGAAATCCACTCGGATCAAATCATTCTCATCGTGCTTCGTAACCTTGTATTCTTTGGTATACGGCTCATCTGCCGTGCTCACATGGACAAACCAGTAACGTTCCGCACGTTTTGGCTGCTGCTCCAAAATGGAATAAAACACCTTTGATTCTACTTCATCCGGTCTGTCGGCACTGGTCAAATACACCAAATGCGTGGCATAAGTCGGAATTTGCTCATCCGCCGAAAGCTTTTGCAATACAGGCAAGTAGTTCTTGATCTTCACGAACTCCAAATAACTGGTGCGGATGATCTTACTTTTGAAGATCACGAACATCAAGGTCATCACTCCCATGGCGATCATCAGCGTCAAGTACCCTCCATGCGGGAATTTCTCGATCTGAGAGATCAAAAATGCCGATTCAACAGTCAAAAACAAAGCGATCAATCCATAGCGCATGATCGGGTTCCAATGCTTTTTCAACATGTAGAAGAATAGCAAGAAGGTAGAGCTTATCATCGTTAAAATAATCGATAATCCATAGGCAGCTTCCATATTTTCCGACTTCTCGAAAATGTAAACGATCGCGATACATCCCAACATCAAGAACCAGTTCACGGAAGGCACATACAATTGCCCTTTGATATCGGATGGGAAGTTCACTTTCACACGAGGCCACAAATTCAATCGGATCGCTTCATTGACCAAGGTAAATGAACCGGAGATCATCGCCTGAGAGGCTACCACCGCTGCAGCCGTTGCAATAATTACAGAGGTCAGTCGGAACCAGTCCGGAACGATCAGATAGAACGGATTACCACCATCCACCGTTTCGCCCACGTGTTGCAACAAATAGGCACCTTGACCGAAGTAATTCAACAACAACATAGACTTTACAAAGATCCAGCTGACACGAATGTTTTCTCGCCCACAGTGACCAAGATCCGAGTACAAAGCCTCGGCACCAGTTGTACACAAAAAGATCGCACCCAACAACCAGAATCCTTTCGGATAGTTCACCAAAAGATCGTACGCATAATACGGATTCAAGGCTTTGATCACCGATAAGTCGTTGATAAAATATGCTCCACCTACAATACCGAGCATCAAGAACCAGATCAACATGACCGGACCAAATGCCTTACCGATGAATTTTGTGCCAAATTGCTGAATGACAAAGATCCCAACGATGATCGAAATAATAATCGGCATCGTTTTGATGTTCGGATTTACGTAAGACAACCCTTCAACAGCCGAAGAAACTGAAATGGGAGGCGTAATGATCCCGTCTGCCAACAAGGATGCCCCACCGATCATTGCCGGAATCACCAACCATTTTTTACGTCGGCGCACTAAAGTATACAACGAAAAGATCCCCCCTTCCCCTTTGTTATCGGCGCGTAAGGTGATTACCACATATTTCAACGTCGTTTGCAAGGTCAAGGTCCAGAAAATACAGGAAAGTCCACCCAGAATCAGTTGTTCGGATAATGCGCGATCACCGGCAATAGCCTTCAATACGTATAAGGGAGAGGTTCCGATATCACCGAAAATGATCCCGACTGTGATCAATAATCCCGCAAAGGACAATACATGGTGATGTTGCTTTGACATGATACAAAAAATTAGCGAGTCAAATTTACGGAAAGCGCACACTCCACAATGCATTTTCCTGTTTTTTCGCTAAAAAATCTTTCCAATGGTTTTTCCTATTTTTGTGGCCGATATGGGAAAAAACAAACTGCGCAAATTTGCCGAAATGAAGACCATGAAAAACGTCTTCGAACCGACCTTACAAGCTGATCCGAAAGACTTCGAATTAAAAGGAAAATGGCGTGAAGCTTTTTTTGGAAATAACAACCCGATCGTCTT
Organism: uncultured Fluviicola sp.; assembly: GCA_964427665.1. Taxonomy (GTDB): domain Bacteria; phylum Bacteroidota; class Bacteroidia; order Flavobacteriales_D; family Crocinitomicaceae; genus Fluviicola. Next base: position 54,789 of record CAYRVL010000001.1, read on the forward strand.
GGAATTGGGCTGTGGAAAAGGTGAATACACAGTTGGTTTGGCCAAACACTACCCGAATCGCAATTACATCGGGATCGACATCAAAGGTGCACGCATGTTCGTGGGCGCCAAAGAAGCTGAGGAAGCCGGCATGGACAACGTTGCTTTCCTGCGGACAAAGATCGATTTTATTGAAGATTACTTCGCAAAAGACGAAATTGACGAGATTTGGTTAACCTTTTCTGATCCACAACCGGTAAAACCGCGCAAACGATTGACGTCGGAACAATTTATAAAACGCTACAAGAACATTCTGAAACCCGGTGGATTGATCCATTTGAAAACAGATTCAGATATCCTGTTTGAATCTACTGAGGAGCAAATTAAAGAACACGGTTATCAGGTAAAAGAATTAACTTGGGATCTTTACGCATCATTACCAGCCGATTTAGATCCTGTGATCCGGGATATTTTACATATCAAAACACATTACGAGCAACTTTTCACAGCAAAAGGATCCGTGATCAAATACTGCTGTTTCACCGTCCATTGATATGATCCGAAAGTGGTGGCACACATTTGAAGCGTGGATCGGATTGTTTTTTATCATCCGCTTGTACGGAATTTGGTATCCACCTTTGGAAACTTGGCATTCCTGGCGACAGACTTTGACAGCTATGATGGCCAGAAACATGTCAGAAGGATCCTTTGCCATGCTCTACCCACAAATCGATATGGGCGGAACACGAACAGGGATCATCGGGGCAGAATTTCCGCTTCTACAAGCACTGATCGCAAGCTTTAACAAGACTTTCGGTTACCAACATTGGTACGGCCGACTGATAGTCCTCATCGCTGCTTCTTTTGGCGTTTATGCGACCTTCTTACTTGTCAAACGATTCTGGAACGAACGCATTGCGCGAAATACCGGATTCGTATTGTTAGTGTCACTGTGGTTTTCTTTTTCCAGAAAGATCATGCCGGATACCTTCGCTGTTTCGCTTGTTCTGATCGGATTTTGGTGGATGGTGCGATACGTCGACACTAAACGAACGCTTTTTTGGCTGGGAGCAACCGGTATGCTTGCATTGGGTGGTTTGAGTAAAATCCCTGCGATCTTCCTGTTTGCTTGTATCATTCCCTTGCTATTCAATCGAAATATCGCATTCTCGTTGCGTTTTCACGTGCTATTGGGAACCGGTTTGGCAACAGTACTGGTTGCTTGGTGGTACTTTGTTTGGGTTCCCTTCCTCGTAAAAACGTATCACTTTGAGCTCTTCTTTCCCAAATCGATATCGGAAGGGTTAGCAGAGATCCAGCCCCTGTGGTTTGATTTCTGGAAACAGATCTACTTCGGCGGACTGCGTTCCTATATTGGTTTAGCTGCAGTCGTTCTGGGAATTTTAGCGCTTATTCGCGGAAATCGGTCCTTAGCTGCGGCGATCGGTCTGTCATGCGTGGTCTTCCTCATTTTTGCCATCAAAACAGGCACCGTTTTTCCGACACACAACTATTACGTACTCCCGTTGGTTCCGATCTTGGCACTCCTTGCCGGTTTGGGCTTGAACTATTTCCCCAAAAAATGGACCGTCGGATTGCTCGTGATCATTGCAGCGGAAGGAATCGGTAACCAAGTGTCAGACTTCCGGATCAAAGAAGAAGTTCGCTACAAATTAACGCTCGAATCCCAAGTGGATTCCGTGCTTGATGAAGCCGAAAAAGTAGTGATCCTTTCTGGTCCGGACCCGCAACTCACCTATTGGTTACATCGAAAAACGTGGAGTATCGATCGATCTGAGCTAGAAGTTCCACACATGCTTCAATCCTTCAAATCGGGCGGTTTTCAGTATATCGTATTAGACCGACGAGCAGACCAAGCGCTTCCGAACTGGCTACCGGCCCACACCACACCCGATTGTTGGATCTACCGGATTCCATAAAAAAAGAGGCCCGAAAGCCTCTTTAACAGTATTTCGATCAATCTCCGGTCTACCCGGCTACTTTCAAACGAGCCATCTTACTTTTAGAGAACTGCGCTTTTGCATACTCCAATTCCACACGAAATTCTTTTTCATTCTTCGATGGTAATTCATACATCGCATCGGTCAGAATGGCTTCACAGATAGAGCGCAATCCACGAGCTCCCAACTTGAAATCAATCGCCTTCTCAACGATAAAATCCAACACGTCTGCATCAAATTTTAACCGAATCCCATCGATCTCGAACAAACGTACGTATTGCTTCACCAACGCATTTTTCGGCTCTGTCAAAATGCGTTTCAAACTTTTCGCGTCCAATGGTTCCAAATAGGTCAGAACCGGGAAACGACCGATCAATTCCGGGATCAAACCAAAGGTTTTAATATCAGTTGGATTGATGTACTTCAAGAAATTATCGCCGTCGATCTTCTCAACTCCTTGCTGACCAAAACCGATGGTTTGTGTATTGATCCGACTTGCAATGATGCGTTCAATACCATCAAATGCGCCGCCACAAACAAACAAGATATTCTTCGTGTCGATCGCGATCATTTTTTGTTCCGGATGCTTGCGCCCACCTTGTGGCGGTACGTTTACCGTTGAACCTTCCAACAACTTCAACAAAGCTTGCTGAACCCCTTCTCCTGAAACGTCACGTGTGATGGACGGATTATCACTTTTACGCGCGATCTTATCGATCTCATCAATGAACACGATCCCGTTTTGGGCGGCTTGCACGTTGTAGTCTGCTGCTTGTAATAAGCGCGACAAGATACTTTCCACATCCTCCCCCACATATCCGGCTTCCGTCAACACCGTTGCATCTGCAATACAGAATGGCACGTTCAACATTTTAGCGATCGTTTTTGCAAGTAACGTTTTTCCGGTACCGGTGCGACCAACCAAGATCACGTTTGATTTTTCGATCTCAACGTCTTCGATCTTACCTTGGTGTAAACGTTTATAGTGATTGTAAACGGCAACAGCCAATGTTTTCTTCGCATCGTCTTGTCCGATCACGTACTCATCCAGACGCGTTTTGATATCCGATGGTTTCAACACATTCACCGGTGCAGCTGCGTTGGGATTGCTGTTCGAAACCATTTCTTCATCAACGATGGAACGCGCTTGAACGATACAATGATCGCAAATATGTCCGGAAAGTCCGGCGATCAATAAACCAACCTGGCTACGCGGTCTCCCGCAGAAGGAGCAAGTTGTTTCTTTCTTCGACATGTGTCTTGTAGTTTTTAAGTGCAAAAAAGTCATTCACCCGAAGGTAAATGACTTAGATATTTGCTACAAAATTAGCTTATTTCGGGTTGCGAACCAATACTTCGTCCACCATTCCGTAATCTTTTGCTTCCTGAGAGGTCATCCAGTAGTCGCGATCAGAATCAGCCCACACTTTTTCATACGTTTGTTTTGAGTGGTGCGCGATGATATCGTACAATTCTTTCTTCAATTTCTGGATCTCGCGTGCTGTGATCTCGATATCAGAAGCCTGACCTTGTGCACCTCCCAATGGCTGGTGGATCATCACTCGCGAGTGCTTCAAGGCAGAACGTTTACCATCTGCTCCCGCACACAACAATACAGCTCCCATCGACGCTGCCATACCTGTACAGATAGTCGCTACATCCGGCTTGATGTATTGCATCGTATCATAAATTCCCAATCCTGCATACACAGAACCTCCTGGTGAATTCAAATAGATTTGAATGTCCTTCTTGGCGTCAACAGATTCCAAGAACAACAACTGTGCATTGATGATATTTGCGATATGATCATTGATCCCTGTTCCCAAGAAAATGATACGGTCCATCATCAAACGAGAGAACACGTCCATCTGCGTCATATTCAAATGGCGTTCTTCGATAATATAAGGGGTCATTGAAGACTCGATGTAGCTTTCCAAATGCATGCTGGAGATCCCCATGTGCTTGGTCGCGTATTTGTTGAATTCGTTCTTATCAAACATGCTTGTAGATTTTTCAAAAATGTGAACTAAAAGTAATAGCTTTTGGCTGATATAACACCTTTTTTTGGCAGAAATTAACGAGAAAGTAGCAACAATAAACCGTTAACAACTTCGGTCTTATGCTTCAAAAAGGATCTCGTAGCTAGTATGCTTTCTCAAGTTGATCACCCGATCGTCCGAAAAGATCAAGTACTGTCCCTTGATCCCTTTCAAAACGCCTTCAATAACAGCTTCTTTATCGAAACCAACGCTTTTCACCTTCACGGGGTAACTTTGAACCGGATAAACCAAGTTGGTCACGTCGTCATCTCCGGAAACAAAATCGCGCAGATCAAAGGGCAACGCCTCCTCAGCCTCACCTTTCGCCTCAACCAGATCAATGAATGGATCGATCTCGTTCTTCAACATGCGCTGCCAGTTCGTTTTATCTGTGAATACCGATTTCAATGCAACTTCGATCAAACCAGCCGTATAGCGATTTGGCGTTTCTGCCAGCACAATTGCACTACTCGCTCCCTGATCCATCCAACGCGTCATTTTTTGCGTAGTACGAGTCACACCCACCTTAACAGCATCGCTGGCAGCTAAATAAACCAAATGCGGCTGATTGTGGTGCGCTTCCTCCCATTCAATGTCGCGTCCTTCTCCCAAATGCGCCCGACACAATTCCGGAGAAATGATGCATGGAGCCGCTTGAGGAGCCGACTGAAAACACGGATAACAAAAACCTTGTCCAAAGGAATTCTTGGTCTTTTTCCCGCAATTGCTGCAGAAGATATTTCCCGTATGTTCCATGCGCAGGTGCTGACCGATCAGATCATTCATCCGAATGGAGTCATCAAGCTGCAAATTGTAGAGTACCGGTTCGTGATACTCCACACGCATTTTTTCAATTAATCCGCTGTGTTTCATCCTTCCAAATTTTCAAGCATTGCCGTAGTTTCCAACCACAGATCCGTGTAGTAATCCAATTTAGATTTTGCTTCTTCAAACGCTTTCAGTACAGGACCGGTTTTGTCCGTGTCCGAAAAATCCATGTGTGTCAATTGCTCCTCCAGATCTTTTACCTCTTTTTCCAATTGAGCGATTCGTTCCTCGTGCTTCTTGATTGTATTTTGCAGTTGATTGCGCTGACGTTTCAACTCTTTGCGCTCCTCATGTGCCAGCTGTTTTTCAACAACAACCGTATCTTTCTGCTCTTGAGCAAGTGGATCCGCTTCCAAAGATTTTGTTCCAAGTTTGCGTTCAAGGTATTCATGCACATCGAAGTGGTGAATCTTCAAGGTCTGATCTTCAATATCCCAAATGCGATTCGTCAAGCCTTCCAAGAATTCCCGGTCGTGTGAAACGATGATAAATGTGCCTTCGTACTGTTTCAATGCTTCCTTCAGTACCTGTTTACTCTGAATATCTAAGTGATTCGTAGGTTCATCGAGGATCAACACATTGGAAGGACTCAACAACAACTGACACAAAGCCAAACGCGTGCGTTCGCCACCTGAGAGAACCGCTACTTTTTTATCGATGTCTTCACCCGAAAATAAGAACGCACCCAAAATAGAGCGTAGGTCTTTACGCACATCACCCACAGCCACTTGATCTACTGTTTCATAAACAGAAAGATTTTTATCGAGCCGCTCCGCCTGATCTTGGGCGAAATAGGTGACCTTGACGTTGTGTCCCAAATTCACAGTTCCTTCGTGATCGATCTCCTGCATGATCGCTTTGAACAAAGTCGACTTTCCTACCCCATTAGGTCCGAGAAGTGCAATCTTTTCTCCACGACCAACAGTGATTGAAATATCTCGGAACAATCGTTTATCACCATACGCTTTGCCCACATGTTCCATTTCGATCACCCATTTTCCGGGTTGAACACTCAAGGGGAAGAAGATCTTCATTTTGGCAATGGCATCCGATTCCAATTCGATCCGCTCGGTACGTTCCAATTTCTTGATAAGCGATTGTGCGAAAGCTGCTTTATTTTTTTTAGCTCGGAACTTATCGATCAACTCCTGAGTATGTTTGATCTCTTTATCTTGTTGTTTCTTGGCTTCCGCCATACGTTCCAACTCTTCGGCGCGAACAGCTTTGTATTTGGAATAGGCATAGGGAAAATCCAAAATAGATCCCAACGAGATCTCCCACGTGCGATTTGTTACATTATCCAGGAACAAGCGATCATGGGAGATAACGATCACCGCTCCTTCAAAACGTGAGAGGTAATTCTCTAACCATTGAATGGAAACGATATCCAAGTGGTTGGTTGGCTCATCCAGCAATAATAGATTCGGACGATTCACCAAGATCTTCGCCAATTCAGCACGCATTTTCCAACCTCCGGAAAAGGAACTGAGTTTGCGATGCATATCCTCTTTAGAAAATCCAAGTCCTTGGAGAGTCATCGCTATCTTTTCCTCCCATTGAAATCCGTCTAAAATGGCAAATTGGTCATTTGCGGCATTCAACTCATCCAACAGTTTTAGGTAAGAATCGCTTTCATAATCTGTGCGATTTACCAAATCATGGTTGATGGAATCGATCCGTTTGCGCAATTCATTCAAGGTGTCATTCGAAAAGAACAGGTAATTGAAAACCGACTCCTCGTAGTTGATCTCGATATCCTGCGTCAAAAAACCGATTGATAGGTCCTTTTGTTTGTGCACATTTCCCGTAGAAGGTTTTTCCCAACCGGCAATTAACTTCAGCAATGTCGATTTACCGGCTCCATTTTTACCAACCAAACCAATCCGATCACCTGAAGTTACCTGAGCCGAACAATCCTCGAACAAAAATCCTTGTGGAAAATGAATTCCAACTTTGTCTAAAACAAGCATGCACAAAATTAACGAAAAAGCCCCCAGGTAATCCTGAGGGCTTTCATTCTTTATAAGAACTTCTTAGAAGTGCCAAACATCGTGTTCGAACAAACGGATCTCTTCTGTGATCTTTTCAGACTCCATCAAAGCATCCACACCTGTACGGTAACTATCAATAGTACGGTCGAACACATTACTTTCTTTGTAGATAGTACTGTTGAACTGACGTTTCCAGAACAAGTCATCAAAACTCATCCATTGCGCGTCGTTCTGCTCGTTGTACACAAAATAGTTGTTCAAAATGTATCGACAATGCGGGAAATACAACCAGTACTTCTCTTCCAATCCAACGATCGTCTTTTGACCTGTTGTTGCATTGATTTCGATTTTGTAAACCACTGGTGCGATCCCCAAGATACGTACATCCAATACAGAACGCTCTTTATCAAAGAACCAGTCTTCTTTCAAACGGTACTGTACAATGTCCTTTGAATCGATCCACAAAGTATCCGCTGCCGGGTACTTATATGTGATCGTTCCATCTGGTAACGTAATCTCGATCGGGTCACCATTCTCATCTGTCAATGGAACGTCAGACTGTGGTCCCAATTTACCAAGATAATAGAACACTTTGTCACGGAAAATTGAATCCGTATAGTAATTCTTACCTGGTTCAGGAGCGATCATATACTTAAACTGATCGCCATCCAACATGTCAAACTGAAAAGGATTGTACGGTGAAAACACTTTCAAATCCCCATTGATGATGTGGTGACGTAAGATCGTCCACAACGACCATCTGCTTGAGTTACGCACATACTGCCCAGAAGGCGTGTGGTAATCGAAAGGCAAATAGATCGGGTGATTGATCTTCTCACGCATGTCAATAGTACGCCAAACACGTTTACTCCAAGTTACATCGGCTTCACGGACGAACTCATACGGGATCATTCGCTTTGTAGGAACGTGTTCGGTAATATATACCCCGTCCACAATTCCATCTGCGGGAACATTTACAGGTCCTCCATTGATCTCCTGCGCATTCATAGAATGTGCAGAAAGCAACAATGAACTAAGGATGATTAAACGTTTCATGATTGACACTTATTTTTAAAATTAAATTCTGAAGGCACCACTCTTCTTTTGAACACGTCCGTCTGGTCCTTTTACTTCAGTCATGAAGCTAACCATTGAACCTGGTTTAGCTTGTTTCAACAAACCAATACCATCTGCATTCAATTGGTTTCCTGTTCCTTTTGCAGGACGAGGAGCACCAGTAACGTTCAATTCCCATTTCAATACTTGGAAAGTCACGTTTAATGGAATTTCCGGACCATACTTCGCGAACAAACGAGTTTCTGCTTTAGACGCTTGAGAACCATCAGGAGCCGCACCAAAATAAATCGTTGGAGGAGGCAAGTTCATTACACGGAAAGTGAATGATCCTAGGTTAACAGTCTTATTAGTTACAGAGTTCTTACCCGAAATCGAGATTGTTGCAGTTTTACCTGCTCCTGTTACCATTCCAATGTAACCGTTACCAGCTTTACGTAAGTTTACTCCATTACCATTCAAGATAGTTTGATCGTAACCAGAAGCAACACCTTCAATCTTATTCTCATACCCACGATACAAAACGTTCATCTCAGGAAGAGAAACAGTACCTTGTGGCTTCATGATCTTGATTGTATGCGTCCAGTTCTCAGTTTTCGTAACACCTGATTTGTTCTTGATCGATACTGTACCGTTCAATATCATTTCACCACCACCAGCAACTTTTGTTTTCAAGGTTCCCTGACCATCAGCAACAGTAATTGTTCCACCATTTTTAGATGTAACTGTCGGTTGGTTATCAGAGTCAAATGCGGCCATCATCACTTTCAATTCCACTTCGTCACCTGTGTTGGCAATAGAAGGTCCGTAAGCCAATCCAACGATCTTGTTGAATGAGTACTCACCAGTTGAAACTTTAGACTTCAAGTGAGCCAAGGCCATTGCACGCGCAGACAAGATATCTTGTTGCATAGAAGACAATGTAGCTACAGCTGCAACCAATGGAGAGTGGTCAAATGATGCACCGATCCAGTGAACACCTTCCATATCGTGAACTTTCAAACGCTCAGGCTTCGTCAAGTTGATGTAGATATCTTTCAATACCTGACCATCATCACGAACGTTAGCTTTTGATCCAGCAATCATTTTTTCAACTGCTTTTGCTAAATCAGCATTCGATTTGAACTCATTGATATCCTTTGGTGTGATGGAAAACGCTTTCCCGGCATCATTGTAAGAACCAACAGTTTTCACCAAATCAGCGCGGTATTTCAAGAAATCAGCCCACAACTTTTTACCAGCCGCGGTTGGATTCTTAATATCCTCACCGATAATTTCGTGCATTGGCACATCGTACTGGTCTTTCGCTTGAACGGCCATTAGGTTCATACGCGTTGGTACTACACCTTTTCCTTTTTTCCAGATCAAAGTCAACTCGTCGTTATCTTTGATATCCTTCACGTTCTCACCTGATTTCTCAAGAATATCCATCTTGATCTTATCAATATCCTGAATCAAAACAGCTGTGATCTTATCGACCTCATCCATTTGCTTCAAGATCTTTTGCAACTTCTCACGTTTCGCTTTGTTCTCAGCGTTGTTTGGAGTTGTCTTTAATTCAGAGTTCACATCACCTTTAAAACCGTCTCCACGATCCAAATGAGCAATGTTTGATTTCTGAATGTTTTCTTCAATTGCGACAAAAGCGTCGAGGATGGACTTGGATACGTTCAACGCCAAAAGCGCTGTAAGTACCAGGTACATCATACCGATCATCTTCTGTCTCGGGGTTTCTTTTCCTCCTGCCATGACTTAATTTTATTTATTGGTTAACAATAAACTAATGTGAATAATTTATAAAGTAACAACCCTAAAATTAGTCGCGTGAAATTGTCATAGCTTTCAACATGTTGCCATAAACGTTGTTCAAGTCTGTCAAGTTCTTAGACAACATAGCCATGTTTTCTTTGTAACGCTTCGTATCTTCAGCAGATGCTGACAAGTTTGCCATCATCTCCGTAACTTGAGCTTGGAATTTCTCTGTAGCCTCCAAGTGAGCAGAAGATCCTTTCAATTGCAATTCATAAACGTTGTTCAATGCAGCCAAGTTCTTAGAAACTTTTTGCATTTGCTCACCGAATGATTCTCCTTCTTGTGACGTAGATGTCATACCAGAGATAGCCACCGAAGCACGCTCGTAAGCAGCAGACAAAGAAGATACTTTATCTGATGCAGCTTGCAAAGAAGACACGTAAGAATCTGTAGCAGCAGCCGCAGAAGTAACACCTTTCAATTGAGCAGCATTCTCACCCAACTGACGCATTCCATCTCCTAAACGCTCCAACAATTGTCCATCGATCTTCGCCTCTTCCAACATTTTATCCAAATGCTCAGTGATTCCTGTACCACCAGCTCCACCGCGACCGCGTGAAGTTGCTGCTGGCAATGCATCGTGGTCTAGATCTTCTGAATGACCTAAAGCCAATTCTGGGTAAACCAATTCCCAATTTGGATCTTCATGAATCGGTTCAAACGCCGAGAAAATGAAGATAATTGCCTCTGTAGATAGACCGATTACAAGCATTGGTCCCGCACCTGGCCAGTGCATGATCTTAAACAAGGCCCCAACGATAACGACTGCCGCACCGAAACCGTAGAGTTTCGCCATAAACTTTTTCCATCCTTTACTTCCTGGTTTCATAGTTTTCTTTGTTTTTTAGGTTTAACTAAAGTTTTTGTTTTGAATTGTTTGTTTATTCCTAGCGAAGTTGGATATCGCTACGAATTTCTTCGCCGCCTTCTTTTGAGAAGTCTCGTCCACCGCGACCCAAATGCGTCATCACATTTCGGAAACCAACGTAAGACTTGGCAGTATCTTGGTACTCGTAAGTACGAGTCGATGTCATCAAATAATAACCGATATCTTTCCATGAACCTCCACGCAACACTTTACGTTTCATGGCCGGTGGATCCCAGTCCATTGCATCGTAACGGTAATCCGGGTTCAAATCGTGAGAGAACTCATACATAGACTCATCATAAGCAGTTTCACACCACTCAGAAACGTTTCCAGCCATACAGTATAGACCCCAACCGTTCGGGTTGTAAGAATACGCTTTCACCGTGTGGAAACCACCATCCTCGAAGTAACGTCCACGCATCGGCTTGAAGTTACCCAAGAAACAACCAGATTCGTTACGTATGTAAGGACCTCCCCATGGATAAGGTGAGTTGTTCAAGTCACCGCGTGCTGCACGCTCCCATTCTGCCTCAGTTGGCAAACGGAAATCGTTCACGAACAAATCTCCCGTTGCTTGCAACCAGCTATTCAACAACTGCGTACGCCAAATTGAGAATGCTTTCGCCTGAACCCATGTGATACCTACAACCGGATAGTTATCATATGCTGGATGCCAGAAATACATATTCGTCATTGGATCGTGGAACGAGTACGTAAAGTCGCGCACCCAACACAGCGTATCCGGGAAAATAGCTGTTTCTTCGTTGATGATGAAACGCTGACGGTTGTCATGACCACGAATCGCACTGTTTTGTCCTTTCTTGTTGAAGAATCCCATATCCTTGTCCATACCCTGAGGTTCCTCAGTAAACGGATGTGGAGGCGTATTCAACTGACGGTGTTCTTGAGAGACCACGTTTCCTTGGTTATCGATTCCGTTAGGAACGATTTCGATACGACCACGACGAGCTGCTTCACGCAAATCGATCCAGTAGTATTTGAAGATGAACTTACGCGTATCGAATTCACGACGCTGGTAGAAACGCTCCGGCTGCGGATAATACATATCAGCTAACAACGGCAATAGATCCGGATCATCATACGCAAAGCGACGATCCCAATTCAATGCAAATACCGCGCGGTTCTCATCGCGGTTCCCCGGATCGAACTCAACATACTCCAAACCTCCTTCATCGAAGTACATGTCTGTGTAGTTGATGTAATCCATCGCATCCTCGTCCTCTTCCAAACCTGCGTAAATACGCTCACGAGCCATAGAGTCACGCACCCATTCTACGAATTGGCGGTACTCATTGTTCGTGATCTCTGTTTGATCCATGTAGAAAGCTTGAACAGAAACCGTCTTAGCACGCGTTTGGTGCAAGAACGGAACGTCCTGGTCATTTTCTCCCATGTTGTACGAACCTGATGGAATGTAAACCATACCCAGAGGAATCTCTGGTTGGTAAACGCGTCGACCCATCACTCCCGTCAAGTGCCCACTACGTGAGCTACAAGATGCGAGGAAGGCTCCAATTAAACCGACAAACAACAGTTTTTTCATTCTAGTTCAGTTTTACAGTTCCGAATCTATCGTTAACATACTACAGGATCAATCTTGCGATATAACGAAACCGTTTCAAAAATGGTTACAAAGATTTTTAATTTTTTTTGGATTTTACAACCATCTTGGGTGTTTTGATTTCGTAATTGGTATAAATGGAATGTAACAGAACTTCACTGCCATCTCATGTGTACCTCTTGAAATGTTCGAAATCTTACCTATCGACAAATCGTATGAATAACCAGCCCAGCCGTTGATACGCGCTTTGTTACCCATGGTCATATCCACAAATTTGTAACCTAATAATACAGCGACAGCATCCGTGTAACGCACACCCAAACCACCGTAAAATTTATTATCATGAATGTATCGTCCGTTCACCATAGCAGTAAATTTCACCGCGTCGGTTTGACCCAACATTTGAATATCTACTTTTCCTTTCGAACCTACGTTCTCAAGCGTGTAACCTCCCATAATGTAGTAGTGACGCGCTAAATTGTAATCCAAAGCTGTTACCGGAACCGTTGCTGGAGATGGATTCAACGCTAAGGGAGAAGCCGGTAAATGTGTAGAAGACAAACCAGCGTACCAATTTTGTCCTTTCATGTACACACCGAAGTTAGCATCCAATCCGGTTGCACCGCTCGCTGCAGGCAAAGCACCGTCATTCAACGTGGATGGTGGAACCCATGTAGGATCCATCCCCATATTCGCAATACCAACGCTCGCACCCACTCCCAAAGTAGCAAATGGCAAGTTGAAATGCCAAGAAAAGTTCAAGGTAGCAAAGTTTCTGCGAGAGAAACCGATTGCATCGTGCGTGAAATTGATCCCAGCCCCGGCATTGATCCATTCAGACAAGTTCATTTCAGCATTGAACAACGCAGAGTTTGGCGCTCCATTCACTTTATCCCACTGATTGCGGTAAAGCAAATTCCCACACAAACCTTCTTCGATACCTGTTGCTCCGGGATTCACCGCGAATTTGTTGAACATAAAATGCGTCAACGCAAGATCTTGCTGAGCAAAAACGCTGGCTGAACCAATCAACCACGCAGAAAATACGAGTAATCTTTTCTTCATAAACAGTGTACTTAGTACGGTATGATCGCTAGTTGGCTTTTAACAAATTTTAGCCAATTGGCGACTAAAATAAGTATTTTTTGCAAGAATCAAAATTTTTTCCTGCAATCTATTTGCGTTTTCCACAATGATTTGTTGAATAGCTGTTTTTTTTAACAGTCTTCTACCCCAATTTTTGATAGGTTTTCCACCACAGATCAGGAATATCTCCAGTCAATGCATTGTCATAATCTTGTTTGTTGCATGGAACCATGTGATGACGTTCGAACTTGGATCCTTCCGATGGAGGATAAGGAACTTCCATCCACCAGCGTTCACTTTTCGGACTCTTGTAAAAAACGATCTCGTGGTCGATCTCATCCAAAAACACGGTGAATTTGATATACGTTTTCTTCGATCCATGCGGAAAATCACCATAACGCTGTGCAACGCCATCGAGGAAATACCAGATCAATTGTGCAACTAACCGATGTTCTGACGTACCCAAACCGTGCGGTAAAAAATTCAGAATACACAGGGAAGTCAATTTATCACTAACACCGGCATATTTTGCGATCTGGCACAACTCGTGATTGAAAAATCCATTGGGCTCCTGATAATATTCACCTCGGAAATCGCTGGAACGCAAGGCTTGTAAATCAATCGTCAACAGGTCTGTATTGCGCAAAAGCGGTTCCCCTACTCGGAAATCTGCGTTGAATTCGCCCAAGCGAACAGTATCGAAGTATAATTTTTCAAACAAGTCCAACTCTCCTTGCGGAACCAATGGTGTTTGATAACCCAGAATAGCAAAATTGAATAGGAAGCAAGGTCGGTGCATCAATAACTTGTTAACGTATGAGTGCACACCAAGCGGTTCTTCCGGATTTCCTAGATCCAAACGATTATCGATGGCCATGACGTTTATCAACTGTTCCAACTGCTCGTAACCTTGATAAACAGCATAGGTCAGATCCTGCGATCCACCCACAACGATGGGCAGGACGTCATTTTTCACTAGCTCTGCAACGATTTGACGCACAGCAAAGTAAGTATCTTCCACGCGTTCACCGGGCAACAGATCTCCCAGATCCACCAATCTTCTGCTCCAACCGGAGCCTGCATTCAATTGTTGCAAGGCAAAACGGAAACGATCGTCTTTCGACTGATGCAGTTCAGGATAGCCATTTCGGAATTCTGGAACGTAAAACAAGGCAACATCGCCTTTTTTCAGTTCCGGGAATCCAAATTCGGTATGCACTTCCATGGATTCACCAATACTACCTGCAGGAAGCATTTCCGGCAAAACGATCGGTTGGAAATAAATGGACAGATCTTTCATCAAACATTCTTTGAAGCAAAGTTATCTGCATTCGTGATCTAAAAAGCGACCTGTTCCATGAAGAATGAAAAGCAGAACGTGGAAAACTCTCCGAATCCGTTCTGACAGGGAAATCTTTACTTCTTTTTGCGTACGAATTTCTTTTTCGGCGCTGCTGCTTGTTCTTCTGCAATAGCTAAACATTCCTCCAAAGTCAACTTTTCCGGCTCCGTTCCTTTCGGTAGTTTGAAATTATCTTTTCCGATCTTCAGGTAGGCTCCGTAGCGACCATTCAACAGTTGTACGTCTTCACGTTCCGGGAATTGTTTGATCAGCTTGTTGGCTTCTTCTTGTTGTTTCAAAGCGATCAATTCCTGAGCGCGCTCCAAAGTCACCGTCATTGGGTCGTCTTCTTTTTTCAGCGAAACGAAGGTTTTACCAATCTGTACGTAAGGTCCGAATCGTCCGGTATTGGCTTTCACCACCTCTCCATTGATCTCGCCCAAAACACGTGGCAACTTGAATAATTCAAGCGCTTGTTCCAAGGTTATGGTATGAATCGATTGTGAACCGGTTAAGGAAGCAAACTGTGGCTTTTCGCCATCTTCTTTTTCGTCACCGATTTGGATCATCGGTCCAAAGCGGCCAATGCGCGCCAAAACTTTTTTATTGCTCACCGGATGCACACCTAAAATGCGCTCACCGGTTGCGCGGTCAGAATGCTCCAAAGTTTCCTCTACATTTTCATGGAAGCCCGTGTAGAATGAAGACAACATCTTCGTCCACTCCAAGTTTCCTTGCGCAATCTCATCGAACTGCGCTTCTACATCTGCAGTAAAATGATAGTCCATGATTTGTTCGAAATGATCGACTAAGAAGTCAGTCACTACCATTCCGATATCGGTTGGGAACAATTTATTCTTTTCGCGACCGGTAACTTCTGTTTTTTGTACCGTTTCGATTGCTCCGGATTTCAATTCCAGAATGCGGTACTTGCGCTCCTCACCTTCTCGCTCAGATCGCTCAACATATCCTCGTTTTTGAATGGTCGAAATCGTTGGAGCATACGTTGACGGTCTACCGATTCCCAATTCCTCCAATTTTTTCACCAAGGAAGCTTCCACATAGCGAGCAGGGGGACGAGTAAAACGTTCAGTGGCGCGAATCACTTGCGGCGTCAGTTCTTCACCCACTTCAACAGCCGGTAATAATCCTTCGTCGTTTGCTTCATCGTCCTCGTCCGTCAAGGTCGATTCTAAATACACTTTCAAAAACCCGTCAAATCGGATCACTTCCCCTTTTGCGAGGAAAATTTCCGGCAACGATGAATCGCCTATACTAATTGTTGTGCGTTCCAATTCAGCGTGTGCCATTTGGGAAGCAATGGAGCGTTTCCAGATCAGATCGTACAAGCGCACTTCATCACTGTCAGTGCTTTTTAGCGAATTTTCTGTAAAATCCGTAGGACGAATTGCTTCGTGGGCTTCTTGAGCTCCTGAACTCTTCGTGGTATATTTGGTAGGCTTACTGTATTGTGCACCAAACATGGAATGGATCGCAGCTGACGCGCCATTTACCGCCGTCTCGGATAAATTCACACTATCGGTACGCATGTAGGTAATTTTTCCCGCTTCATACAAGCGTTGAGCTACTTGCATGGTGCGTGTTACAGAGAAACCAAGCTTCAAACTGGCTTCTTGTTGCAAGGTTGAAGTGGTAAACGGAGCGGCCGGGGTCTTTTTTGCTGGTTTTTTCTGTACATCCAAGACCTTAAACGTTGCTCCGGAACACTTATCCAGGAATGCGCGGACATCCTCTTCTGTTCCAAAATGTTTCGAAACTTCCGATTTGATGCTATCCTTCCCTTTCAAGAAGAATCCATTCACCCGGAAAAACGGTTCCGTTTGGAACTTTTGGATCTCTTTTTCACGCTCTACGATCAGGCGAACGGCAACAGATTGAACCCGTCCAGCTGACAAACTTGGGCGTACTTTCTTCCACAATACCGGAGAAAGCTCAAAACCAACCAAGCGGTCCAATACGCGACGTGCTTGTTGTGCATCCACCAAGGGTTTATTGATCTGTCTTGGGTTCTCGATCGCCTTCAGGATTGCTGGCTTCGTGATCTCGTTGAACGTGATGCGTTTCGTTTCTTTCTTGGCTAAACCAAGCGTTTCATACAAGTGCCAAGAAATGGCTTCTCCCTCGCGGTCTTCATCGGTTGCGAGCCAAACAACCTCTGCTTCTTTCGCTAATTTTTTCAGTTCGGAAACCACATTTTTCTTATCGGAACTCACCTCGTACTCCGGGGCAAAGTTGTTTTCGATATCAATCGCCAATCCCTTTGAAGCTAAATCCCGAACGTGTCCGAAACTTGACTTAACAATGAAATCCTTTCCTAAATATCCTTCAATTGTTTTCGCTTTAGCCGGCGACTCCACAATAACGAGATTCTTGCCCATAAACAGTAAAAATTAGATTCCGAAATTGTCGAAACGCTGCAAAATAATCTAAATTAAAATCAAAAAACAAACAGGTTCTCCTCCAAAAGGTTCGTTTCTAAAAACAATAAACTATAGTTTATAAGGAGATAAAAAAAGATGTAAATAAATTTGACTAACATAATCAAGTTCAACTTTGCTAGATTTGCTCTGTTGTAAATTCAAAAATTGAATGAAACAGTTCTTCACTCTTTTTTTTCTTGTAATTCGACTTAATTGCTTCTGCCAAAAAACCGAAAACATAGGCATCCAATATTATTCTTGGTCCTCCAGAAATTTCTTGGAATTCACTTATCATAGAGCAAATTCAACTAGAAAAGGCCTTGAAATTGGGGTTGGTGTTGGGCAATATGGAAAACGCATTTTCGACAACAAGACCAAAGACATTTTTGGATTGACCTATGATAATTGGGGTCATGGGGTAAATTACTACAAACAAAGCAACTTAGGTTGCCATTTAAGGCTTGAAGGCAGCTTCACATTTGTTCTTTCCCGCAAAATTGAAAATGTCTCAGGCTTTTTTATTCAGTCAGCTTTCTATAATCAACAGGTAGAACAGGATGCGTATAGAAATTATTATCAAGATACTACTGACTTGATCATTCAGAAATATAGTAATCTGAGAATTAATTTTGCACTTGGTTTGGCATCTAAATTTCAGTTTAAAATTTCAAAAAAACTGTTTGTCTCTGCCGGCTTACAGTTACCTTTTTATATCTTGAATGCTGACAAACTGGAAATAAGCAAATTTTTCGATCCACCTATGTTAGGAACTGAACCCAATCTGTCTATCGGACTAACCTACAGGATCAATCCTTAAGTCATCCAAACTCTCCGACTGACATTTTGACATATGGCCAAATTCCACTATTTTTGTCGGCATTATCGAAAACAAGATGTTAGAAGAGCACGGAGCAAATAAAGTCATTGACGAATCCAAACAAGGAGAAGCTACTGTAATTGAAGGTGGCACCGGAAACAAAAAACTCTATGTAGAAAGCTACGGCTGCCAGATGAATTTCTCTGACAGCGAAGTAGTGGCCTCCATCATGGCCAATGAAGGATATTCCACCACACGCAATATTGACGAGGCAGATGTGGTGTTGATCAATACCTGTTCGATCCGCGAAAATGCCGAAACACGTGTTCGCAATCGCTTGACAGAATTTAAAAAGCGCAAACAAGACCAACCAAATTTAGTGGTTGGGATCTTGGGGTGTATGGCCGAACGCTTGAAGCAAAACTTGCTGGAAGAAGAAAAATTGGTAGACCTTGTTGCCGGTCCGGATGCTTACCGCGATCTACCGAATTTGGTGGAAGAAGTGGGCAGCGGTCAAAAAGCTGTGAACGTATTACTTTCCCGTGAAGAAACATATGCGGATATTTCTCCGGTTCGTTTGGACCAAGGAGGCGTTTCTGCGTTTGTGACGATCACTCGCGGTTGTGACAACATGTGTTCCTTCTGCGTAGTTCCGTTTACACGTGGTAGGGAGCGCTCTCGCGATCCGGAGACTATCGTGCAAGAATGTCGTGATCTATTTGATAAAGGTTATCGCGAAGTTACTTTGTTGGGTCAGAATGTAGACAGTTACCGCTGGAACATGAGCAGCAAAGGCGTGATCAAAGACGAAACGAAGCCAACGACAAACTTTGCTCAGTTGATGGAGATGGTCGCAAACGTCAATCCTGACTTGCGCGTTCGTTTCTCGACTTCCCATCCGAAAGATATGACCGACGATGTATTGGAAGTCATGGCGAAATACGAGAATATTTGTAACTACATCCACTTGCCGGTGCAATCCGGTGACACAGATGTCTTGGCCCGCATGAACCGTGGTTATTCCAGAGAATGGTACTTGGACCGCATTGATGCTATTCGTCGCATTGTTCCGGATTGTGCGATCTCTACCGATATTATTAGCGGATTCTGCGGCGAAACCGAAGCAGAACATCAGCAAACGGTAAGTTTGATGGAACAGGTGAAATACCATTATGCGTACATGTTCAAATATTCAGAGCGTCCGAAAACCCTTGCAGAGCGCAAATTCAAGGACGATGTTCCGGATGATGTGAAAGGTCGACGTTTGGAAGAGATCATTCATTTACAAACCGCACATTCCAAATACTGGAACGAACAAGAGATCGGCAAAACACACAAAATTCTTGTTGAAGGGCCTTCTAAGCGATCTGCTGAACATTATTGCGGAAGAAACAGTCAGAATGCGATGGTCGTATTCCCGAAAGGAAACTTAGAAAAAGGCCAATACTGCTGGGTGAAGATCGTTGATTGTACCTCAGCAACCTTGTTGGGAGAATTAGTGGACGAACCGCAAGTATAACAGACTATGAACCTGAACATCCAACAGATCAAGCAACGCTTTGGCATCATCGGGAATGCTCCGCAGTTGAATCGTGCGCTGGAAGTTGCCATGCAGGTAGCTCCGACAGATATTTCAGTGTTGGTTACCGGTGAAAGTGGAACAGGAAAAGAGATCATTCCGCAGGTTATTCATCAACTAAGCTCACGCAAACACGCTGAGTACATTGCGGTGAACTGTGGCGCGATCCCGGAAGGTACGATCGATTCGGAATTGTTCGGACACGAAAAAGGAGCCTTTACCGGAGCAACCGGAAGCAGACAAGGATATTTTGAAGTTGCGGATGGTGGAACGATCTTTTTGGATGAAGTTGCCGAATTGCCCATGCCAACACAAGTGCGCTTATTGCGTGTTTTGGAAACCGGAGAATTTATCCGTGTTGGATCTTCCAAAGTGATCAAAACCAATGTGCGCGTGGTTGCAGCTACCAATGAGAACATGTTGCGCGCCATTCAAACCGGAAAGTTCCGCGAAGATCTTTTCTACCGTTTGAGCACAGTTCCAATCAGTTTGCCTGCTTTACGCCAACGTCAGGATGACATTTATTTATTATTCCGCAAGTTCGCTAGTGACTTTGCAGATAAATACCGCATGCCGGCAGTTCGATTGACACCAGATGCGATCGAATTATTGAATGAGTATCACTGGCCGGGAAATATCCGCCAGTTGAAGAATTTGGTAGAACAATTGTCCGTGATCGAACACGAACGCGAGATCGATGGCTTGCGATTACAACACTATTTACCAGCTCCGGCAGAACAACTTCCAACTTTTGTTGGAGGAACGGAATCCAAGATCGATGAACGTGAATTGATGTACAAGTTCTTGTTCGATATGAAGAACGACTTGAACGATCTGAAAAAATTGGTGGTTGAATTGTTGAACCAACAAGGAGATTTTCGCTTGTCCAATGATCAAATGGACATGGTCAATCGCTTGTACGGCGAGGTAAACATTGGTGAACAACGTATTTTGCCGCCGGTTGTGCAGAAAGTACAAGAACCAGTTAGTTCCTATCCGACTAATCCGATCACGGAAGATATCGAAATTCAGGAAGATGAGGAAGAATCACTTTCGTTAGAAGATCGAGAGAAGGAATTGATCCAAAAAGCTTTGGAAAAACACCGTGGTCGCCGAAAAAATGCTGCTGAAGAATTGGGTATTTCCGAGCGCACGCTATATCGCAAGATCAAAGAATACGATATACAAGGATGATCCGTTTCGCCTTCATAGCGCTTATTTTAACAAGTTTAACTGCTTGCTGGCCGACGGCTTTTTTAAGTCCGAACGACAATTCGTACCCGGAAGAATGGAAACAATTCTACATCTTTCCGATCGAAGTTGCCAGTCCAACAGCGCCATCTAATTATGGGGCTAATTTGAGTGAACAATTGCGCAGCGGCTTACAGAACAATACAAAATTGAAGTTGGCGAACAAATTGGAAGATGCCCAGGTGCAGATAACGGGCGTGATACGCTCCTACTCCACCGCACCGAGCGCAATTCAACAAAATGATCAGGTCGCACAGAACCGATTGACCGTGAGTGTGCAGTTCACAATCGTCACCCCATCAAAAGGTTTGGAAGAAATGCAACTGGTTAGCACGCGTTTTGCGGATTATCCGGCAAACACGTCCTTGGTGGATGTCGAAAATCAATTACTGGAAGAGATCAATCAGCAAGTAACGCAAGATCTGATCAATAAATTACTTTCAAACTGGTAGTATGCATACGGAGGAAATCGCATCATTCATAAAAAATCCACAGGCGATCCAAGCGACGCATGTTGAAGAATTGCGCATGATGGCTGAAAAGCATCCCTATGCGGCAGTATACAGTTTGTTGTATTTACAGGCATTAAAACAATTTCGTTCTGTTGATTTAGAAGAACAATTGCCACATATCGCATACCGTTTAAGTGATCGAAAGCGGTTATATTTGCTCTTGCAAGAGAACAATCACCAAGAACTCGAAGTTGCAGCAGAAGTACTTGAATCACCAATCATTCCGGAGCAATCTGAACCGACTTTGGTTGAGGAGCCGAACATGGAAACGGATTCAATCCAGAAAGATGAGTTGGCTGAAACAGACATTGAAACAGCCGCGGTTTCTGCAATGCTGGTTGAAACGGAAATGGAAGAACCTTTGGTTGCAGAAATTGAAAATGCCTTTGAATTAGAGACAACTGCGTTTAGTTTGGAGCAATCATACTCTTTAGAAACAGCAGAAAACGATTCGGAAGAGACGAATTTCGAAAAACTGGAAGAATCAGCCGAAATTGACAATACAGTCGAAATAAACAACGTTGACACGGCGTCAACAGAAAC
The DNA here is from genome assembly GCA_964427665.1 of uncultured Fluviicola sp. Taxonomy (GTDB): domain Bacteria; phylum Bacteroidota; class Bacteroidia; order Flavobacteriales_D; family Crocinitomicaceae; genus Fluviicola. The sequence continues at coordinate 76,494 of CAYRVL010000001.1, forward strand.
AAAAGAACTACCGGTTGATTCAGGTAAAAAGTCCTTTACATCCTGGCTAAAAAGTGGGGCGATTGCTTCCATTGAAACAAATTCTGTAAAGGCTGAGTCAGCGAAAGAAGTGGTGAAACCAACCAAAAAACAAGAGATCATTGATAAGTTCATTGCAGAGGAACCATCCATCAAGCGCAACAAAGCAGAATTCTTTTCCCCATCCCAAAAAGCAAAAGCAAGTTTGGATGAAGGTACGGTACCGGTTTCAGAAACATTAGCAAAGATCTATGAAGCTCAGGGCAATTATCCAAAGGCAATTCATGTTTATCATCAATTAATTTTGAATAATCCAGAAAAAAAGACTTTATTTGCAGTCCGAATTGAAGAATTAAAGAAAAAATTAAGTTTATAATCCAATGGTAGGAGTAATTTCAGCCCTTATTGTTTTAGCATCCATCTTGTTGGTAGCAGTGGTTTTCATTCAAAATCCAAAAGGTGGAGGTTTGACTTCCGACTTCGGAGGCCAGCAATTGGGAGGTGTTCAACGCACAAACGATTTCGTAGAAAAAGCAACGTGGGTTTTAGCCGTTGTAGTAGTTGTTTCCAGCTTGTTCCTTTCTTATTTGATGAAGCCAGCTGAGATCCAAGCTCCGGCAGGAACTGAACAGCAAGGACAACCGGGACAGCCTGCTCAAGG
>CAYRVL010000001.1:77272-92350 GCA_964427665.1 uncultured Fluviicola sp.
GACAAAGCAGTACTTTCTGTAGTTTCCGACTTGAAAAAATTATCGAAAGAAGTTGGTTCGGACAACGACAAGATCAAACAAATTGCTACCATTTCTGCAAACAACGATGAAACGATCGGGTCTTTGATCGCTGAAGCCATGAAAGTGGTTGGAAACGACGGGGTGATCACGGTAGAAGAAGCGAAAGGAACTGAAACAGAAGTAAAAACGGTAGAAGGAATGCAATTCGACCGCGGTTATTTGTCGCCTTACTTCGTAACGAATACCGACAAAATGATCGCCGAAATGGAGCGTCCATTGATCTTGATTTACGACAAAAAGATCAGCAACATGAAAGAATTGTTGCCAATCTTGGAGCCGGTTGTTCAGAATGGAAAGTCCTTGTTGATCATTGCTGAAGATGTGGATGGCGAAGCGTTGGCAACCTTGGTTGTGAACCGTCTGCGTGGATCTTTGAAGATCGCAGCAGTGAAAGCTCCTGGTTTTGGAGATCGTCGCAAAGCGATGTTGGAAGATATTGCGATCTTAACAGGTGGACAAGTGATCACAGAAGAGCGTGGTTATACCTTGGAGAATGCTACTTTGGACATGTTGGGTACAGCTGAAAAAGTAGAGATCGACAAAGATAATACAACCATCATCAACGGTTCAGGTGCAAAAGAGAACATTACGGCACGCATCAACCAGATCAAAGCGCAGATGGAGGCGACCACTTCCGATTACGATCGTGAGAAATTGCAAGAGCGCTTGGCTAAATTAGCTGGTGGAGTTGCAGTATTGTACATTGGTGCTCCAACGGAAGTTGAAATGAAAGAGAAAAAAGACCGTGTGGATGATGCATTGGCAGCTACACGTGCAGCCGTTGAAGAAGGAATCGTACCTGGAGGAGGTGTTGCGTTGATCCGCGCCATGGACAACTTAGAAGATCTAAAAGGTGAAAACGAAGATGAAACAACTGGAATTGCTATCGTGAAACGCGCTATTGAAGAACCATTGCGTCAGATCATTGCGAATGCGGGTGGTGAAGGAGCAGTAGTTGTACAGAAAGTACGTGAAGGAAAAGCAGACTTCGGATACAACGCACGTACCGAGCAATACCAAAACTTGTACGAAGCGGGAGTTATCGACCCAACGAAAGTAACGCGTATCGCTATTGAAAATGCAGCATCAATCGCAGCGATGTTGTTAACAACTGAATGCGTGATCGCTGACGAACCGGAAGAAGCTGCTCCAGCAATGGGCGGAATGCCGGGTGGAATGCCGGGAATGATGTAAGATCATCATTTTATCGCGTAATTCAAGCAAATAATTTTTTTAAGCAGGCTTAATGCCTGCTTTTTTTGTTCCTGAAAGTCTTTATGCTATCTTCGCGTCTAATTATTTAAACACCATGAAAAAACACTACTTATTAACCTTGTTTATAGGTCTTTTTCTGTCATCAATGACCTCGGCCCAAACCTATTCCGCTTGGGGATTAGCTCCAAACGGAACTGTTTATGACACCCTGTTCAATTATGACGATACGCTTCGTTTCGACTTCAATACTTTACAGCCGGGAATTTACACTAACGCTCGATTAGTTGTTGTTACAGCAGGTGATTTTGGCGATATGAGTGAATACATGAGCGTATATCTTCCTACAGATCAACTCTTGGCTACTACCAATGCACATGCTCAAGGTGACTGCAGCACCGATAGCACGGAAATGACCATTCCAATGGCAACCGTTGTTGCATGGGGTACTTCTGTTTCCATTTACTGCGTACCTTCAGGAGATGTCGATTTTTTATGTGTAGAGCAGCGCGTAAAAATGCGTCTGGAGTATGATTTCTGTCCTTTCGGTGTTCCTACAACTTATGCAGATTTCTCCTTAAATAACACAGAAATTTGTCCGCTGGACGGCATCCAAACATTATCCGGAAACATAGCTGGAGGAACATTTTCAGGAACAAACATTTCCGGAAACACATTTAATCCTGCCGGACTGCCTGCAGGAATTTATCCAATAACGTTTACTGGAACTGATGCTATCGGATGTACTACATCCATAACCAAAATGATCAGAGTCAAGTCGTCACTACCGGCTATTTCGCAATTAGTTTGTGAAAACTCCACACCAACTGTGGCAACTAATAGTTTGGCGATCTACTCGACTAATATGAGTCTTACCCCGGTGATTGACACAACCAATCAATTTACATTTCCGGCAATCACTCAAAGTCCAACAGTATATTATTACGCTGCGTACAGAGACAACTCCAATTTCACATTGGACTCAATCTATTCAACAAATTCAATGACAGTAGATCACAATGCCCTGTCTGGTGACGACCGCTCTGGTATCGCCATTACAGATTCCACTGTTTACGTCATCGGTGATAATGGAACGGCAGCTTACGATCTTGATCTAAATCCTGCTTCAGGAATTTCATATCCAATTCTAAACGATGGCTTATTCTCGGATTTAGCGGCACTCAAACTATACACCTTGTACGATTCGAATACCGGTACCTACCCTGCTTCAAGTACTCCGTTTAATTTAAACGCTATTGCAGAACTAAATGCAGATCTAACTATTGGTGGCTCGATCATTCCCTTAAGTCAAACTATCTCTTTGTCTGACAATGCAAATCCCGTCATGATTCTTTCCGGTTTTGGACATGTGATTATTGGTAATGGAAACTCAGAGTTTTATCGTATTGAACTAAACGACGGAAGTGTTACAAGCTTGGGCAATCACAATGTAAATCCATATTGGTCAGAGAGTTGGGCAATTTGGGGCAATGCTGGATTCGACGGAGTAGACGATATCGCCTATTATCGCGACAACAACACGAACAACATTGTTGCTTACAACTTTGGTACAATGACAACCACTCCGTTGTCGACAATTTCTGATTTTTCAGATTTAGCGACCATGACGTACCACCCTGGAAATGGACGACTATATGGACATTATGAAGGAAATACAGGGACTTTTGGTGGTAACTCTGAAACACTGTTTTACACGGACGCAGATGCAACGGTAACAATTACCGGACAAGGAAGCACCGGCTGTCCGAATACGATTACATATACATTTAACTCGGTAGATCTTGGTCCTGACACAACTGTATGTAATTACAACGGTGCCCTTGTATTAGAAGCAGGTTTTGGTTATGAATCCTATACATGGAATGGAGTGAACAACAACTGGAACGTTTTTCCGGCACAGGCTACAGGAACCTACTCGGTTGAAGTAGTAGATGCATCGAATTGTACGATCTCGGACGAAATTGTTGTAACATTTGATGATTGCGCATCAATTGAGGAATTCAACCAATCTAACTTCACGATCTATCCGGTTCCAAACAACGGAATTTTTACAATAGCACTTGCTGATCAACTGGACGCAACATCTATTGAAATCGTGAACATGACTGGACAGGTCATCTATTCAATACCGGCTGAACAAGGAATCTCACAGTTTGAGGTCCAAATCAGCGCTGCACCAGGAACCTATTTGGTTCGATTGAACAGTTCCACAGGATCATCTGAAAGACTGATAGTTATTCAATAATCAAAAAAGCCGCTCGTTTGAGTGGCTTTTTTGTTTGCTTTCAGCTTTTAATTACCTTCGCACCATTATAGTCCCTTCGGGGGCTTTCTCGATCCGGACTTCCCGATTATTTTTTCGGATAGTCAGGAACGGCAACATATATTGAGGGACTTCTTTTCGAAGTCCCTTTATTTATTCAACTTGAAATCCCTACATTTGACGAACTAATTAAGTACCATCGCATGTTTAAAACGCTCATTTGTTGCTTGTCGCTTTTCGCCGCGTCTTTTATTTTCGGACAAATCGACTTCAACAACTATCAAAGCCTCTTAGCAAAGGGAAGAATTCACGATGACTTCAGCACATCTGTTGACACGAAATACCAAGAAGTATTGACACGTCTGGGGCATTTATACAAAACATCAGACCAAAAGGCATATTTAAAGAAATCGACCGAAGCCATTGACGAGATCTTACATTCCGGACTGGTCATTTATGGTGATGATATCAGTACCTACATTTCTGAAGTAGCCGATAAATTATTGGTTGACGAACCCCTTTTGCGCAGCGAATTGCGTTTTTACACGTTGAAATCGAATGTGCCGAATGCGCTTTCTACCAATCAAGGCATCATTTTTTTCACAACCGGATTGATCGCTGAGTTGATGAATGAGGCGCAATTGGCTTATATTCTAGCCCATGAGATCAGTCATTACAAACAACACCACGGACTTGAATCGTACAATTGGCGTCGACAAAATCACGATGAATCAATCGTCAGTTTGAGTTCATTCTCCAAAGACAACGAATTGGAAGCAGATAAATACGCAGTCGAAATGTATCGCAAGGCCGGATATGAGCCAAACGAGATCGTAGGAGTATTCGATGTGTTGATGTATGCCTATTTACCGTTTGACGAATTGGTGATGCCGAAAGAATATATCAGTAATGGTAGCATGTACATTCCAGATGGGATTTGGGCAAAAAAAACCTATCCGATCACTGCCGAGGAGAATTACGATGATAGTCGCAGTACACACCCCAATATTAAGACACGCAAAAACAAAGCAATCGAAGAGATAGAAAAGTTAAACGACTGGAAAGACAACACGCAGTTTTTGGGTGAAAAAAGATTTGAATATGTTCGAAATATCGCGCGTTTCGAATCTGTTCGGATTGATGTTTCTGAAGCCAATTTCACCAACGCCTTGTATTCGATCTATATTCTCGAACAAGAATTCAAAGAATCGGCATTTTTGTGGGAAATGAAGGCCTTGTCATGGTTGGGGATCTTACAATATTATCACCGCGGAAAGAAAACAAACTTCCTACCGAAAACGAAATTCATGGAAGGCGAGATCGCTATCTTCCAGGATTACATCAAAAATGCCAACAAAGATGTGATCAACACATTGGCTATACGCAACATTTATGATGCGCACAAAGCACATCCGGAAAATCTGTTGATCGGTAAATGTGTGGACCAACTGCTGCTTGAATTAAACGGCGTAGAAAGCTTTGACTGGAACAAGTACAGTAAAAAGAACTTTGACGAAAGTGCACAATTGGCCATCGCATTACAAAAAAGTGCAGACACCATTCAGGCCGCGCAAAATCCATCCGTAAAGTCAAATAAATACGATCGGATCAAGGTAAAGAGATCCGCAAATTCACCGGAATCGTTTGATTCGACTAGTTACAGCCTGTACGCTATTCCGGATATCATTCTTGATTCCATGTTCTACCTCCGCAAATTGGAGACCAAGAAATTTTCGGATAGCGCCATTCTTGTCAGCGAATTATGCACCTCGCAAGTGTATTGCGAAAAACATGTTACCGATAAGCGACGGGAATTCTATTCACAACAATTAGAGAAAGCCTTGTATGCCATTCGTGAAATACCCTACGTTGAAGCGAGTGAGGAAGATCTGATGCTCGTTAGCTCAGATCAATTCAACAGAAATGTCTTGAATACCTGGCTGCAGCATGAGATCGAGCAAGCGGAAAACAAACCATTCATTGCAACAGATTATTACTTGCTGCGAATGACGCATCAAGGTGAAAACAAACCGCTTTCTTTCGTCAATATGCGCTACACGTACGATCCGAATTTACTTCCCTTCTACTATACCGCCAGTACGTTCTTTGCCATTCCGGTTGCAGTCTTTGCAGTACTTCCGGTTCAACTCATGCATGGCGGATTTACATCAATTCAGATCGCATCCTATGATCTTGAAACGTGTTCAACGAACATCTTCACGACCTCATACGAAGGGAAACCACGCAAATTTTTAATCGCATCAGCCATCTACAAGGCATTAAACAAGTAATCATGAGTCGTAATTGCTCCTTTATCATAGTGACTATTCTGCTGCTTCCATTGGCTACATTCGGACAAAAGAATAAGTACGTTCCCGGATTTATGGGTAAAAAAAATGTGATTGACTTTTCAGGGGTCGTTCATCCGCATACCACCTTCAACATATTGAATAGCGGTGGGTTTAACGAAAATCTCCGTCCTACAAAAGACTGGTGGGATTTTGGATTCCGAGCAGGAATTGGCCGCAATGTAAAAGAAAATCTCATGATCGGATTCTTGTTTACATATCTCAAACAGTCAAGTTTCGGTCCAGATAATATGTATGACAATGACCTAGGATACAACTTATCTATCCGACACGAAATGATCGACTACGCCAGCAAAGGTTTTGCTTTACGCGTTGAATTCAAAAAGCACGATGGTCTTTTACCAATCGGTTTTTCGCATAGTTTCACAGCAGGTATGACTCAAAATTCCATCATTATTCGCGATTATACCTATTCGAAATCAAACATGAGCGCGACACCTGAGAAAGGGAAAGTAAGTTTGCCAAAGAACATTCCCAATGAATTCACACTCGCCTACATGGCCAATATTCGTCAACCGATATCACAGAATATCTGCATCAATTACGGACTTGCATACAACTTAAACTTTATGCCGGGAAGTGGGATTCTAGACGTTTTTGATGGAAATTACAACGAGGTGATCTCAAATTTATCGCGAAATCGTCGATTATCGATCATGACGGCGCACGTAGGATTGAGTTTCGTTTTCTAAGCTTCATTATCTTTGCACAAAAAAAGCCATGGCTGATATCAAAGTAACAATTATCGATCGTGAAGGAGTAGCACATGAACTGGTGGCACCAACAGACATGAACATGAATATCATGGAGTTGTGTAAATCCTATGAGCTACCTGTGAAAGGCGAATGTGGAGGAATGGCGATGTGCGCTACTTGTCAATGTTATCTGGAAAGTGATCATCAGTTGGACGAACAATCAGACGCGGAACTAGACATGCTCGATCAGGCATTTTTCGTGAAACCTAATAGCCGTTTGGGCTGTCAGATCCACATCAGTGAGGATATCGACGGCATCGTACTGCGTTTGGCCCCGGAAGTAGATTAATTCACTCCAATAGCTGTCGTGTTTCCGGCAGCTTTTTTTATAAGCAGAAAATCAATCCTGCTCCCAATTCCATGATTCCCCATTGACGGCGCTGATTCAGTCGCGACCACGTTTCCCTTCCCGAAAGCCAGTATGGTGTTTCCTCCATATTTCGAAAGCGCTTTTTGTCGAATAGAACACTGTAATTGTATCGCACCCCTACTGAAAATAAGACTTGTCTGCTGACCGGGAAATTCACTCGAAAACCGTACTGAAAACGCAAGCCTTTTAACTCCTCCACCCGCTCGTCGATGAATTTATCGGAAATGTCACTTGCTGCAAATCCAAGTGATGAATCAACGGCAACCTGCGGATTCCGACTTTGTAGGGCGCTCATGGTATAGCCAATTCCAAATTCATGATGAAAACCGGCAGGAATGCGATTCTGATCCGTCGCGATCAAATACCTCAACATCATGACCCGTTCCGAAACCCGAATATGAGCCACTTGCGCCTGAATTTCTTGCGAGATCAATTGGTTATTCGCGTCGCGAAATTGACGGTTGATTCCGCCTAAATACAAGGGATTGAAGGCATAAAATCGCTGTTGGTACTCCAATCCGATCCCGAAATTCTCCGAGCTAATACGACTGACTGAAACGCGCAAATTCACATCGGTCAAATTGTAAGAACGCTGTAAGCTACCGTCCTTGTAAACAAATCCTTTATCTTGCGCCACTAAGTTCTGAAACACCGGCAGGGCTCCTCCGGCTTGAACTTCAATCAACGTTCTACGCCCGAAATAGCCAGGTTCCTGTGCCAAGGACATACAGGCAAGTAGTAAAAAAATCGAAATCAACCTCTTAGTCTTCATGCTTCTTTGCTTGTTTCAGTTGATTAAATAAGGCATCCATACGCAGTTCCAGGAATTTTCTGGAAGCCATATCATTGGACAAATAAGATTGATTCACCAGCAACTCACCGGTTGTCAAATCCAAAACATACGCATCCCACATCGATTGATGGCTGGATAAAATGGTTATTGGAAAATAAATCATTCCGAGCGGAAAAATGACCGTGCCCACGATCGCTTCGCCCAATCCGATTTGTGGTGAAAACTGATGCTGATACTGCAGCAACATGACCTTTCCGGTTCCATACACCGTTCGCAGGCGTTGCAATTCTTCCAGGTCCAACACAAACGCGTGATTTTTTGCGTTGCGTGCCCGTTTCTCTAAGCTGCGCATCAATTGAGCTAGGTCATTGAATTGTTCCGCTGAAAGGTGCTGCAATTGAGCGCGATTCAATTGTTTGAGCACGACCCCTTTTTCTTGAGCAATTTTTTGAATAGCCGCTTGTACGCGAGCTTCCAACTGATCTGTCTTTCTAAAATTGATCGATTCGTAGCCGTCCAACTCGTACACCAACGGATGAAGCATCAAAACGGTATCTAATCCGACATGCAAGGCGCTTTCGTATTTTTCCACAAAGTAGGTTTCTTGTTCTTCATCGGTCATTTCATACAATTCATCCTCTTCTTGTTCCTGATCTTTGAATTTCTTCGTGTAGAACTGGAAGCGCGACTTAAACACCGAATCTTTGACCAAATCCGAAATCCCATACAAGTAAAACTTGGTAGAATCGATTCCCTGATCCAGACTGAAACCGGTCTTTTGGTTGCGAATCGCTTCGTATTTGTTCCAATTTGTTTGTGCGCGTTGCTTCGAAGCTTTCAATGAATCGGTTAGGTGACGTTGTTTCTGGAAAGCTTGTACTGCTTCCGAAAACGTAAGCTCAGAAAACTGATCAAACTGAAAATCGCGGTTATACGCGGCAAATTCTATGGCTTTTTCCCATAAGCGATGAGCAAAATGATCTGTCGTGTCCTTGAGAAAATTATCACGGATCGTGCGCAACCCCAAGGCTAATTTCGCTTGTTTTGGCATGGTAAGGATCGTTCTAGCCACAATGGAGATCTGTCCTTCGTAATCAGAGGCATATTTCTTTTCGCTTCCATAGAAAGTAACTAGTTCGTCTGAATTTTTCCGACGTTGTTCCGGATCCATCATGTCCAACCACGCCTGCGATTTGCACGATCTCAAAAACCGCGAATTCGGGTATGTTGCTTCCAGAACATAAATTCCATAAAGCGCATCAATTGAATTGGAGGCATACACTTCATTCAATACATACTCAAATCGACAAACATCCCGAATTTCTAAAAACTGATCTGCATTTTTGTTGGCATCCGTTCCCCAGTCCTTAAATTCAGCGATACGCTTTTCTAGTGCCTCTTTGCGTTTCAGAACATTGGGATGTGACAACATGCGATCATTGTAGTCAACACGTGCCGAGATCTCTTTTTTATCCTTTTCGAAGATCAGTTCCGGGACATACATCCAGTTGTTGTTAAAATACCCTTTATCAAACTGAATTTCTTCAAAAGGTAAGTAGCTGTATATCAAAACATCAAACGTAGAAGTTATCGCCTCCGGGGCGTAACCCGCGGCATGGTACATCGGAACGGCTTCCAGATCGGCTTCAAATTCGTTATCCCGACTGTATTTGCTGAAAAACCGAACTTTTTCACCGTAAGACAGATCTGAACTGTTCATGGTATAATCGAACAGGTCCAACACATGCATCTCGCGATAATGCACGATCTCATGACAGAGAACGAATGCTAGTTGCGCCTCGGTGGTCAATTGTGCGATCAGTCCGGTGGTAACAAAAACAATTCCCTGATCGGTAGAAAATGCATTGGCTTCATTGGAATTGAAGGCATAGAAGCGCAATTTACCGCTCAGGTTCGGATCATTTTCCGTGAGTTTATCTCCTAATTGTTGCAAGTAAACACTTACCGGATCACCGAAAGTCACCAAGCCTGATTGCAGGAGTTCATCGATGGAATAATTGACTTGTTCGGTAAAGAGTTTTCGTTTTTTGGCAGAAAGATCCTGCAAATGATCCTGATCAGCCTGATCGATCTTGCGTGCAGTTGTCAAGGAAAAATCGGCCGGCACCGCCCCAACGGAACGCAAGGGTTTATACTGATCAAAATCGATTTGTGCACCCAGAATGAAAGGCCAAAAAACCAGAAAGTAAGAGATAAATCGCAGCATCATTTTAAAGAATCGGGCAAAATACAAACAGGTATTGGTAGCATTTTGTGCTGATTGATTGCATTCAAGCGTCGGTAAATCGCTAGTACTTCCAGCTGACGGGACGTTAAATGCGTTTCGTCACCGAAAAATTCCATGGCCCATTCCAATTCCGGATAGGTCGCTCCCATTTGATCTTCATCCGTTCGTCCATCTGCCCATAAACCGTCCGTTGGAGCCGCCTGTTGAATCGATGGAACAATCTTCAATGTTTTGGCAATTCGGAACACATCAGATTTGGTCAAGTCAGCGATCGGACTGAGATCTACGCCGCCATCGCCGTATTTTGTAAAGAATCCTACGCCAAAATCCTCGATCTTATTACCTGTTCCAGCCACCAACAAACCAGCAGTTTGTCCGAGTGCATAAAGCGTGGTCATGCGCAGTCGGGAACGCGTATTGGCCATGGCCAAAAAATGGGATGATGTTTCTTCTGGAAAGGCATTTTCAAGAACCGCAAAACTTTCTGTAAGGTCAATCGTTTTGGCAGAAACATTCGGATAATGCGCTAACAGCCATGCAATGTGCTCGCTGGCCCGATCAAACTCAGCTTGGGTTTGACGAATTGGCATCGTCACCACCAAGGTTTGTTTCCCGGTAAGCGCACACAACGTTGACGTTACGGCTGAATCTACTCCACCTGAGATGCCAATCACGAAGCCTTTCATATGCGACTTTTCCGCATAGCTATTCAACCAATCTACGATATGATGGATTATCGCTTGTTCTTTATCCATTTTTAGATTTCCTTCCATTAAAAATAAAAAAAATCCCGCCACATTGTTGCGACGGGACCTTCATTTTATGTGTTTTACTTAGAACAAAATTCCAATTTTCAAGCACAATTGAGATTGACTTGCTTTGAATCGGTAGTACGAATCATCACCCAAACCGTTGTTCAATCCGGAAGTGTACAAGGTCATATTCTCTGCATTGCTTCCACCAACGTGTACTGGAGTAACTCCGTAGTAGAAACCTAGTTCCGCAAATAGATTCGTGTTTCCTGTAAAGTTCCACTGAGCTCCACCAGCCAAACCAACTGTGGTACGCATGAACAACAAATCATTTCCAAATGGCGTGCGCATTCCGTTGTTTTCAGCAGAAACACCCGCTTTTGTCAAATCTCCGTCTTCGAACAAGGTACCCATATCGTTCATCGTTGATTTCAACAAGAAACTTGTACGCGCACCAAACTTTCCGTAATACACGAAATCACCGATTGGATTCGTTTCGAACATCAACATCAACGGAATCGTCACGTAGGTATTTTTGTACTTGCGCTCCGACAATTGGAAGATCGCATTCGATGTATCCATATCCTCCATTTTCTTGATATCTGTATCCGAGAAACGGTAGAAAGTTGGGTCCTTAGTTACAACACTATATTTGAACGATTCGAAATCAAACTCCAATCCGGTTGCCAAGCTTAAATTTCCAGACAAACCGAATTGCAAGTTCAATCCCAATGAGTTTTGAACACCAACGCCATTGCGTTCAATGTTTTTCGTTCCCGGCTTGTTAAAGTTCATTCCGAACTGATAGCCCAAACCTGCTTTTACTTTTTTCTCTTGTGCCATTCCTGTGGATGCAAGTCCAACCAGTACTGCGCATAGTATTAATTTCTTCATAGTCTCAATCAATAAGTGGATCAAAGATAAATGCTTTCGTCATACGAGAATGATTAAATTTGGCAGAAACGTCGGAAAAAGATGAAACTTTTTAACATTTACGCTGCCAGTGCGCTCATTTTGTTAACATCCTTGGGCTGTTCACAGGATCCTTTTGCGGTAGATATCAGCCAAACAGCATTGGAAATACGCTACACCAATTTAGATTCGATCATTGCAAATGATTCTCCGGATCAAGTCAGTACCTACCTGCAGCAAGCCTACAAGCGCATTCCGAATGTTATTGCGTATCAAACCGGATACTGCATGGAAATAGGCATGGTGAATGATTCTGTTTTTCTTTCCAATTTAAGCGCCTACAAATCCAATCCCTACATCCAACGCGTCGAGAAACGCATTGCTGAAAAATTCACCGATCTTCCTGCGCGTCATCAACAGATCACAGATGGATTCAAGCGGATCAAAACCCACCTCCCGAAGGCCATCATGCCGGCGGAGATCCTGTACACGAATTCGAAGTTTGCATCCAGTGCGTTTTGCACCAAAAAAGAACTTACGATCGGACTGGAGCGCTACTTGGGATACAAAACAGATGTCATTCAGGAATTGCCACCAAACCTTTTCTACGATTGGATGAAAAAGGCGTTCGAAGATCGCTACCTGGAACGCGATGCTGTGTGTGCTTGGATTCTAACGCACATTACTCCGGAAAAAGAGAATAGTAACAACATCGATGCGATCATTCAATGGGGAAAAATTTTGGTGCTCACAGAAGCTGCATTCCCGGAGGAGCCGAAAAACACGATTCTTCGGTATACAGAGAAAGACTACCAATGGGCTCTAGAGAATGAGCGTCCATTTTGGGATTATTTGGTGAAACAGAAATTGCTTTTCTCCAGCAATGAAGCGGATCAGATGAACCTGTTGCACGAAGCGCCGTTCACTGCGGGACTTCCCATGAACGAAGCACCCGATCGTTTGGGACAATTTTTAGGATGGCGGATCGTACACAGCTACATGGAGCAAAATGATGTAACTTTGCAACAATTAATGGAGATCCCTTACACGGAAATCCTCACATTTTACGAGATAAACGAATAGTACAGATGGAAGATATCGTAACGAAACAATCAACAATTGAAGTAAAAGTAGGGCTAAACGCCAACAACTTACCCTTGGAAATGCATTGGACAGCCAGCGATGGCGGTGTAGAGAACAGCGAAGCGAAAGCCATGTTCTTGTCACTTTGGAGTCCGGAAGATCAAAACACCATGAAGATCGATCTTTGGACCAAGGATATGTCGGTAGAAGAGATGAAACGCTTTTTTCACCAAACTCTGGTAACCATGGCCGACACATTTGAACGGGCAACCGGAGAGAATTTGATCTCAGAAGACTTGCGTGATTATTGCTATCACTTTGCACAAAAAATGGAAATCATGCCCGAATAAGGCATGATTTCTTGTTTATTCCACTCGTATACTGAACCAACACAGTGGTAATTCCTTCTCCGGGTCTGTGACCACCAAATCCGGATGGCGAAGGATGAATTTACGTTTCCATTTCACTGTTTCATCTGCGATCACTTTTCCAGTAAACGCATCATACCAGGTGATCTTTACACGTTTCCCTTTGGCAAGCCCTTCCACAAAAAGAGATTTTCCATCCTCACTACTCACATCCTTGAGAGTACCAAGATCCAAGTCGTCTTTCAAATAGTCATAAGGCAATTTAGTTTTATCCGGAGCTTTTGTCCAGAAATTATAGGATCTATTCTTCACATATCCCACGGCAACGGAGCCACTTTCTGCCACATAATACTGCAATTCTTTGGTGCGTTTCTTATCTTTTTTGCTCAACTTTTCAGCCTGAACGCCATGGATCCATTTACCGGAACCTTGTCCGATCACTTCCTTAAACGCTTGACTATTCACGAAGTTTTGGGCAACGATCATAAAAGGCCAATTCACTTCTTGTCCTTGTGACCAACCGAGCCACGAGTTGTAACCTGCAAGCCCAGACAATCCGAAAGTCGCCATATCCAGCTTTTGCTGCGCGTATTCCGACCATTCATCCACGGCATCTCCGGCTCCACCTTCCGAAATGATCACCGGTTTGCCCGCTGTTTGCGCCAAGATATTCACCACCCGTCGCATCGTATTTTCATTTGGTGCGATCTCGTTATTGTCCCCGGATTTTTGGATAACCAATTTCTCAGGAACGGAAGAATACGGATTCACTCCGATCACATCTACTTCCGGAATGTAAATACTGGAATCGATTCCCCATGGTCCGTCGTAAATGTGTGCAATACTCATATCCACCCCGATCAGCTGCGGAGCATGTTGCAAATTGGTTCGCATGTATTTGGCCATGCGCGTTTGGTAATTCAAAACAGCTTTTCTAACCGTGATTCCTTCCGGGGAATTTTGAAAGAACGGTTCATGATTCATGATCTGATTGAGGTGCCACGGTTCACTGAGCAATTCAAACAAATAGATATTTCGGGAATACCCGTAACGCGCGATATAGTAACGCAGACGTTGCTCGTGGTGCATCAGATCCATCTCATTCATGAACATTTCGTGCGGTTGTTTTTTATCGCCGTTTGCATAGCAATAAGCCGGGTACCGATCCTCCGGATGGTAATTCCCCTCACGGTCATAATGCGACCAATCCCAATCAAACATGTCGTAATTTCCGTACTTCATGAAGGGCTCTTGCTGCAAAAGATTGAACTGCACGTATACGTCATTTTTCGCGCACAACTCAATGAAATGATCTTGTTCCCAGGCGTAATGCATGCGATCCACGTAATTTCCTTTCTCCTCGAATTCGATCAAACTTCCCCATGCTGATTGCAAGGTACGGATATATTTACCACCTGCATCAATATAGTCCTGCACATCTTGGAGGTAACGCAAATAGGCTTTTGGTGAAACAGCTAAATGCGTTTCATTCGGACCGTATGGCGCCGAGCCGTCAGCTTTCGGAATGGAATGGTAGATGATCACATCCTTCATCGGACTCGGGAAATTCACCCCGATTGGATAGAAGACAGAATCGCCTAATTGAAAATTTCTGCGGTTCTCGTGTACTTTTACGTAGCCCGGACTAGCGGAAGGCAGGACATTGAAAGATAGATTGGCGTTACTAATTTGCGGTTTTGATTTCATCGACCATTCGAAACGAACAGTCCACGTTCCGGGTACCGGAGGCGCAAAACGAACGCGCATGTTGTCCTTCACATCGATCGCGATGTATCTATTTTGGATCGTATCCCGTTTAAAATCGCGAAAATAGAACGCCGGTACGCGAAT
>CAYRVL010000001.1:92450-99373 GCA_964427665.1 uncultured Fluviicola sp.
CTCATGGTACTTTCCCAGCTGCGGTCGAAATTAAGTCCCATCAAGTTGCCATTCGCATCCAGGACCGGAGAACCGGAATTTCCGCCTGTGGTGTGATTTGAACCGGTAAAACACACCCACAATTCACCGTTCTGTGCATACGGACCGTAATTTTTCGCCTTGTACAGATCAATCATCCGTTGCTCCAATTCAAAATCGGGATTTCCGGTATTGTATTTATCGATCATTCCTTTCAAGGTCGTGTGTTCTGTATAGGCCATGCCATCTACCGGCGCAGAACCTTCCAATTTTCCGTAAGTCACACGCAAGGTTGAATTCGCGTCGGACCAATGTTTGATATCCGGGAACATTTCTTTTTTACCTTTTACGAATTCTTTGAGCAGCGCGTTCATAGCAGAACTGTATTCACTGGCCGTTGGCTCGATATCTTGTTTCCACTTGCTCCAACACTTTTTGAAATAAGCATACCCGGGATCTTTTTGCATTTTCGCCAAGCTTTTCTCGTTGAATTTATCCAGGAATGCTGCGTAGCGATCGCGGTTCGTAAATACCGATTTGGAGTATATCTGTCCGGCTAATTTTGCATTATTCAAGGCTTCGATCATAAATTGTTTGTCCAAATAACCCGCGAATTCTTTGGTTAGGATCTCGAATATTTGCTGGTCAACTTTCGCATCGTAATCTTTGAAGAAACCATCGAGGCTTTTCTTGTAGGTATCCAACTTCTTTTGCAGTTCACCTGATTCCTTGTACTTCTGGTAATTGCGTTCAATGTCTTCGAATGCGCGACACAGTCTGAAAAACTCAGGTCCAACGTACAAGTATTCGTAGAACAGCACATCGTGAAATTCGTATTTTCCTTTAGTGGCAACCAGGTCATTCATTTGTTTGATCACGTTCGCATATTGCTCCCATTCCGGTTTTGCTTGCGCACGCTTCACGTACTCTTGTTCGAACGCCACCTTTAAATCTACTGCTCCCAATTGTTTCAAGCCATCGATCTGACCAATGTTCTTCTTCCAGGCATTGGCAATACGCGCTTGCTTCGCCATATACTGAATACGTGTCTTATCTGCTTGTTTCATGGCAGCATCGATCACAGAAAGTGTTTTAGTACGCATGGCGATCTCCATCGGACGTTGTTGTTCCACCAAAAACTTCAAGTTTCCGGAGCTTAAATGCTGTTCCGTGAAACCCGGGAAACCATACACCATTGTAAAATCTCCAGCTTTGCGGTCATTGAATGCAATTTTCAAGTGGCGAATCGGTTCGTAAGGCACATTGTTGGCGTTGTAATCTGCTGGCTTATTATCGGCACCGGCATACACACGAAACACCGAAAAATCTCCTGTATGACGTGGCCAAACCCAGTTATCCGTATCGCCACCAAATTTTCCGATTGAACTTGGCGGAGTTCCTACCAAACGCACATCCGTAAAGACCTCCTTCACCATCAAATAAAAGGCATTTCCATAATCGAAGGCCTGAATATCTGCTTTGAAATGTGTATTTCGAGTAGCATCTTCGATCAAGGTTTTTGCATTTCGGCGCATGATCTCGGTAAGCTTTGCTCCGTCTTCAATTCCTTCGGTACCGAACATCATCGCAGCAGTCACGTCGTCAATGCGAACAATACGTGTTGCGCTCAAGCCCGGATTCGGTAATTCATCAGCATAAGTTTTGGCCCAAAAACCATTTTTCAAGTAATCGTTCTTTTCGGAAGAATGGAACTGAATGCGATCCAATCCACAGTGGTGATTCGTAAGCAACAGGCCTTTTCCGGAAACCAATTCAGCCGTACAACCGCCACCGAAATGCATGATCGCATCTTTTAGGGAAGATTGATTGACACTGTAAATGTCAGCAGCCGACAATTTCATGCCTTTTGCTTGCATGTCCGATTCAAAAGCTGAAAGTAAGGAAGGAATGAGCATCCCTTCTTCCGCGCGACCAAAAAATGCGATCACCAATAAAGAAACTGCGATTAGTTGTTTCATGAAACTTAATTTTTCCCAAATATACCAAACTGAGAGCAGGCTATGAAGACAAATTGCCGCATTTTTAGCACATTTGCGTTGTGGATTTTTTAGAATTGATATTTCGATTGGGCGTAGTTCTGGCTATTTTCAGCTTTATTTGGGGACTATTGAAATTTTTACTCACCCTTTTGCGTGGAGGAATTCCGCTTTCGTATCCGTTCAAAATGGGGTTAAAAACCGTTCAGTATTTTCTCATTGCGGAACTTACAGTTTTGTTTTGCAATCAAGATGTGAGCACCTCTTTACAACAAACCATACTTACCGGATTGATCCTTTTGATGTATTTTGTTGGTAAAGTTCAGAATACCCAGCTCAAGTTCACGATGATTCAGATTCAGGGGCGACAATTTCAGCAACCGGAGCGTCCGAACATGCAATTGGAATTCGGATTGGTCGCATTGGCAATGGCCTTCTTTGGATTTCTTTCAGCTTTTCCGGAATACGCAGAAAATGCCGTTTCACAGTGGTTCTACACGAGTATAACCGACATTGAGACCACGCCAATATTTGGGTTTATTTTCAAGATCGTTGGGTTCTTTTTTACCCTCACCATTTTATTTCGCATGGTAGGAGCCATTTCCATGATTTTATCGGGAAGAGGTTTTGGAAATCCGAATCGCCCTTCGAAAAAACAGGACGACAATCGGTTTGACGATTACGAAGAGATCAATTGATCGTCAACTGTAATTGATCGACCACAGCTTTCAGATCTTTTTCCAATTGATCGAAATTCGAATTATTGACGATGTAACTTGCTAATTGCTGTTTTTCAGTGTCTGGGAGTTGTGCGTTCATGCGCGCGCGAACGACTTCTTCAGTGACGGCATCTCGTTGCATGACGCGCTTTAAACGAACGGATTCCGGCGCGGTGATCAGAATAGTTGCATCCAATTCTTTATAGGCTTCTGTTTCAAAAAGCAAAGCCGATTCTTTGAACGTTAGTTGGGCTTCCTGCATGTCGAGCCAATTCAGGTAATCGCGTTTTACGGCGGGGTGCACGATTCCGTTCAGTGCTTCACGTTTTTCGGGTGATTGGAAGATCTGATCGGCTAAATACCTTCTATTCAGTATCCCATTCGCGTAAGCATTCTCACCAAAAACTGATTGAACTGCGTTTCTCACCTGAGGATCGTGTTCCATGAGATATTTTCCCCGATCATCAGAATAATACACAGGGAAACCCCATTTTTCCAACAACTTGCATGCTGTGGACTTCCCTGATCCGATCCCTCCTGTTACGCCAATTTTCATATCACAAAAAAATCCCGGCAGAACCGGGATTCACATTGGTTGGTGTATTTATATTTCTTCGACTTCGATAATATTGAATGGCAAGCCGATGATTGCTTGGTAATCTTGCCCAGCTTCCTCCATGTCCTCGTCATCCTCTTCAAAAAACCAATTTACGGTAACCTGCGTGCGCTCCCCGGAGATTGATTCCAATTTTTTAAACAGGTCCAAAATACATTTGGACGAAGACGTGTTGAAGTATTCCAATTTCACATCCACGGTGGTTTCACTCACCGGATTCTTGCCATAAGAATCGATCCATTCATTCAGGGGCTTGTAAAACTCAACGGAATTCTCCGGAATAGAACGCCCTTTCAACTCCAACTTCCCGGCTGAAGCGTCAAAATGAATGGAAGGCGTTTTTGCTGATCCTTCAAGGTGTAAATTTTCCATGGTGTCTTTAATCTATTTTTATATTCAAACAGAAAAATCTGCTGTTTTCACTTATTTGCAAAAATTGGTATTCCAATTTATTTCCAGATTTTCGAGCGATATCGATCATCCCCAAACCGGCAGTACCTTTATCAGACATCGAACCATTACTCAAGGTTTCTTGGTAGTAACGTTTCAATTCTTCCTTATCCATACTGTTGATCATTTCCAGACGGCGTTCCAATTCCACAGCATTCTCCAAATCGATGTAATTCCCTGTCTGGATCATAAAACGGTCGCCTTTTTTCGAGATCATAAAGAGCGCAGACTTCGCTTCGATACGCTCCAAATTTCGATCTTCCTCCGTGCCATCAATGTGGTGATACAAGTTTTGCAAGCATTCCACCAACACATTGAAAACCTTTTTCTTGGTTTTTGGAGATTCGTCCATGTAGTCCATTTTCGACTCCATGATCGATAACACAGATGTCAACAATTCGGAGGTAACCACACCTTTGAAGGACAGCAAAATGTTTTCGCGCTCCATGGTTTGGTATAGTTCGTAGATGTCGTTCTTTATCATCCGTGTTATTCAGTGTGAGCAAATATAGCAATCCTATCGAACTAGAAATGTGATTCATAGAAAAAAATGAGTGAATGGTGGAATACGTTTCATAAATGGAGAAGTTCGAATTCTGGAAGTTATGAAATCAAAATTCATTATTTTTGCAACAATGGTGCATTTAGAAAAGTCCGAAGAGTGGTTTGAATCGTGGTTTGATTCGCCTTACTATCATGTTTTGTATGATCATCGCAATGATGATGAAGCGCGGGAATTCATAGAAGCCTTAACGAAATTCATTGAACTGGAATCCGGTGCTACGGTGCTGGATCTGTGTTGCGGAGCTGGACGTCATTCGCGCGTGATCCATGCATTGGGATTCGACACAACCGGTTGCGACTTGTCCGCAAACAGTATTGCTACAGCTAAAGAATTCGAACAAGACGGACTTCGCTTTTTTAGACATGACATGCGTGATCCCTTACCTGCTCAATACGATGCGATCTTCAATTTGTTCACCAGCTTTGGGTATTTTGAGACTTTGGAAGACAATGCTCGCGTATTGAATTCCGTTATTGACGCCTTGAATCCAAACGGAATCTTTGTATTGGATTTCATGCATGCCGAAGGTGTTATCCGGAATCTAACACCGCAAGAAACGATCGAAAAACGCTGTCCGGATGGACGTTGCGTGGAATTCCACATAACGAGAGAGGTTATAGATGGACGCATAGTGAAAACTATTGCCTTTGAAGCGGAAGAAAAAAAACACGTATATCAGGAAAAAGTGCAGGCATTGACCAAATCAGACTTTGAACGATTATTTGCAGCTTCCGGACTTACAGTAAAAAATTGGATTGGAAATTACCGTTGTGAACCATTTGAATCTGAAAGCGCCGACCGTTTAATTGCCATTTGTACCAAATAATGCAGACACTTCTTTTAAATACCTTGTTGCTTTTGGCGCCGGTTCTACTGGGCGGAATGGTGGTTGTTGGCCTCGAAAAGCGCAACCGTCAGAAGTTGATCAAATTGCTTTTGGCATTCAGTGGCGGTTTTTTACTAGCGATCGCCTTCACGCACTTTCTGCCCGAATTGTACACGAAACATGCTGCGGAACATGTACATTCAGCGGAAGAGACCATGCATGCCATGTTGCCAATCGGCATTTGGATTCTTGTTGGATTTTTAGTCCAGCTCTTTTTGGAATATTTCTCGGGAGGAATCGAACACGGACACATCCATGTACATGGACATCAGAAGGTTCCGGTGGGTATGTTGATCTCGTTAAGTGTCCACTCGTTTATTGAAGGCATGCCGTTGATGGGAATCGAACCGCACCACGAACATCACGCTCATATTCTAGGGAATCACGAATATTCGTTGTTATTGGGGATCATATTGCACCAACTTCCGGTTGCCATCGCTTTGATGACTTTATTGCGTGTGAGTGGAATCTCGTCCTTAAAAAGTTGGGGCTTATTATTCCTTTTCGGAATCATGACTCCACTCGGAATGTTTACCGGTTACTTGCTTCAGTTCGAAGCCGAATTCTATTACGTCGATGTGCTATTAGCCATGGTTGTGGGCATGTTCTTACACATCAGTACCACGATCATTTTTGAAACCAGTGAACAACACCGCTTCAATTTAGGCAAACTAATCGCCATATTGCTCGGAGTTGGACTAAGCTTTGGATTGATCTAAAACGAACAACTGCGTTACAAACGTTCGCGGATCAATTGTTCTAAGCCGTCTATGAAGCGCGGATGATCGTTCGAACTCGGAACCAATTGTACTTTTTCGCCTCCGTGCTCTTCGAACAATTCCTGGTATTCTTCTCCGATCTCGATAATCGTTTCCAAGCAATCTGCTACGAAAGCCGGACTAAAGGCCAACACTTTCTTAGCACCGTCTTTCCCCCATTGCTCGATGATCTTATCAGAGAACGGCTCGATCCATTTTTTGTCCAAGCGCGACTGGAAGCTTACCGTATAATCGCCTTCTTTCAAGCCTAATTTCGCTGCGATCAAACGCGTTGTGGCGTAACAAGTAGCTTTATAACAGAATTTGTTGTGGTCGTTCACTTCCAATTCACACGGCTGGTCTGAACACAAACCGTCGTCGTATACTTTATCTACCTGACGTTCCGGCAAACCGTGGTAGGAGAACATGATCTTGTCGTAATCTTTCAGATCGAACTGCTTTGCACGTTCAACGATCGAATCGATGTAACCTTCATTGTCGTAGAACTGCGAAATGATCTTGATTTCCGGAATCACCCACCATTTGCGGATGATGTTCATTGCTTTTTCCATAGCAGAACCGGTAGATGCGCTGGCGTATTGCGGGAACAATGGTAAAATGATGATCTGGTCGTAATTTGCGCGGCGCATTTTATCCAAAACCACGTCCAACGAAGGATTTTGGTAGCGCATAGCCATTTCTACAGTCACATTTTCTGCACCAAAGCGTTCTTGAACCAACTTCACCACATTTTGGGTATGCGTCATGAGCGGAGAAACGCCATTCCCTACTTCCCACAATTCCTTGTACACCTTTGCCGATTTTGGGGCGCGGAAAGGAACGATGATCCCGTTCACCAACAATTTGCGAGGCAACCACGGAATATCGATCACCCGCGGATCGTTCAAAAATTC
>CAYRVL010000002.1:0-16139 GCA_964427665.1 uncultured Fluviicola sp.
TCCACTTATAAAAGATATGGTCAACAAACTATTGCTTTATTTTGTGCTCGTTTCCACTTCCCTGAGCGCTCAGGATTCCATTTACATTTCAATTGTCCCCAATTTTGAACATTTGTCGTATTCAAGTCTCCATGGTTGCAACGGTTGGTATCCAATTCACCAACAATCTGAAATTCCCAGGAATTCGTTGTTGCGTTCGTACCAATACATTGATCCTATCGAACTGGTCACTGAAAAAAAAATTCTGAAGCTGTATGCAGATCGTGATCGCTGGATCATGCAGGCTCCCTGGACGATCGTTCCGAAAACGGATACCATGTATTACAATCCGCTAGCGTTGAAAAAACAGTGTGGTGATTGTGATTGGTGGAATTTCCATGAATTCACCTTAAAAAATAGCTACATCTTAGATTCCGTTCAAATGAACCATTACGAAGGAAACGCGTATCCATACAATTCTGAGCCGAAATATTATGTTAAACACAAAATAGGAGAATCTTGGTCACCTATATACAGACGCGTCGAGTTGCCCAAGAATCGTGATTCGTTGATCCAAGCTTTTTATCGCCAAACCTACCCGTATCGTCAATCCATTCGCGATAGCATCATACACAACTTGGATCCCTTTTTTGTGCAACGTCTTCCCGTTTCAAATGAACAATACAACTTATTCGTGCGCTCTGTACAAGATTCAATTGTTGCAGCCCTACTCTATCAGCAATTAGGTACTAAACACGGAGCGTTTTTATTGAATTGCAGCAAAAAAGAACGCAAGCACGCGCGCTCCTTATCCGATGCAGAAGCTTTAAATAAGTATGGACTAAATAGTGCTTACATCCAAGCGCATCCGGAAATTTATGATGACCCTGAGTACCTACCGATCTTAGCTTCGCTTTATTTACCACAAGCAGCTCGCTTTTATAGCAGACGTGAGATCGACCCCAAAAAGATCCTTTTTCGCAACGTCGATGACTCACTTGTTGCTGTAATTCCTGCATTGACAAACGAAACAGAGTTATTGAATCGATGGGACCTAACCCCTCAAACGTATGCACAGTATTTTCTAAAAGCACCAGTACTAAATCTCACCATCGCGCAACAACGTGCATATTGCTATTGGCTTTCGAAGCAATTGAATAACAAACCGCAAGCGCGATTCAGTTACCACGTACGTTTACCTACTTTATTGAATTTGGAACTGAGCGCACGAGTTGCAACAGCTCCAGTATGGAGAGATCGAATCCAAGCTTATGACACGTTAACCGATGTTATTCTCACACGACCCGACGGTCATGGGTTTGAAAATTTGATTGGCAGTGATGGATATACTCCACTTTTGCGACCATTTGCTGCACCGGCCAAAACCAGTTCAGATGATTATTTCTCGCTGTTGGCTTCTCTTTTGAGCAGTACGGCCGAATGTGTCTATGATCCGGCTAGCAATGAATTGAAAATACAAGGAAGCGATCCTGTACACCGCGTAGTGAGTGCCGATGATTTTCCGGTAAATACACTCTTTGTTGAACGCCCATTACCACCGAATAACCAAACGATCCTTTACGGTTTCAGACCGGTTATTTACATAAAATCAAAGCCCTAATTAAAATTTTAATCCATTAAAAATGATTTTTCAGCTATATTTGTATGTATGTGGTCGGCAAAATATACCTGTTTATCGATTTTAGTACTCGCATTTGCGTTTACCCGTTGTAGTTCGCCTGCTACGACAGACCGAACATTTTCCAATTACGACCCAGCAAAAAGATCCTTACTCAATTATACATTCATCGGCGCTGTTGATAATGCACCTGTACATGCGTTGGAGACGTTTGACCGTGCAGTGATCAATGACCTGGACATCAAATCGATCACGATTTTTTCCAAAGGAGGCAAAAACCCGGAAGATACGCTTGAAAAACGCCAGTATTCCTATAGTGATCAAGCAAAACAGTTGCATTACACCGACTACCGTTTTGACGAAACGCCCAACATTTGGAGTGATGGAAAACTCAATTTCAATTGGAAGGAGGGCAACGGAAATATCGTGTTTACGAAGAATTTTGGCGTGCAACGTTCTCACAAGACCAAAATTGAACGCATTAAAAATGGTTATTTATTCTTGCGTGAAAAATTAGCAAATCGCATTGACTCTACGTGGATCTACGGAGATCTGAAACAACCGGATAAAGTGATCACTAAAATTGGCAACAGCCTCTACTCCGTCGAGATCTTTCTCCCGGAGGGCAGTTCCACCTCACAAATCGAATCTGTTTTTAACAATCTTGGTTTTACTCAACAAAGTTTGATGTTGGCCGAAAAAACCGTTGTTTTCACCAAAAACAATCGCCCTACTTCAGCCTTTTTACTGAACGAATTCTTTAGTCAGATCGCCCAGACCAAAAAATGGGTTTATGACAAGCAACAAAATCTGATTCAATACGACGAATACGTTGGAAACACCACTACGCGTAGTATTTCATGGTCATACCGCGAAGATCTGTTGCCGGACATGATGACCATCGATAGAAAGCAGTATTTTTACAGCTACGAATAAATCCGTATGTTTTCAAAAGAAGAGTTGAAAGCGCGCAAAACGGCTTTCTGGCAGGAATTCAAATCCCGTATGCAACACGTGCGTTCAAGTAACGGACGTAAAATGAACTGGATCAACTATCCATCCGAGGTGGAATATATTTTTATTCGCTTGGATGCCGACAACCAAGGAGCGCGATTTATGGTGGACATCCAAGCCAAAGATGCCGGAATTCGCGCGATCATTTGGGAACAATTGCAAGAACTAAAAGCTGTGATGGTCTCAGAAATGGGAACCGAAGGCGTATGGATCGAAGACGCGCATTCACGACATATTCCGCATTTCAGTCGCATTCAATGGGAATTGACCGATGTCAATTTTTTCAATCCAGATGATCACGAAGCTATTTACGCTTTTTTTGCCGATCGCTTGATTTGCTTTGACCGATTCTATCAGGAATTCAAAGATATTCTCATACATCTCGCAGACTAGCTCACTTTTCGTATTTTTGTTTTATGAAACACTTGTCATTACTTGCGTTGGCTTTGGGATTAACCACCACAGTTTCTGCGCAAACTTCTATTTTAAACGAAACCTTTAATACGGGAATTCCAGCCACGTGGACCATCGTGATCGAAGATTCGAACACCGTGCATCCGGATGTGAATGATTTTGCTGCTGGATGGATAGCCATGGTAGATCCCGACAATAACACAGATACTGTTGCCGGTTCAACTTCTTATTTCACTACTCCTGCTCAGGCTAGTCGCTGGTTGATCACTCCTCCACTCGCGTTGGGTGGATACGGAAACATCCTGCGTTGGGAAGGAAAAGCACACGATCCAAGTTACGCAGACGGTTATTTGGTATTGGTTTCTACCACCGATTCGCAACTTTCCAGCTTTACAGATACCTTGCGTATTGTAGCAGAAGAAAGTGAAAATTGGTTGCAGCGCGAGATCAATCTAAGTGATAGTGGCTACGTGAATCAAACGATCTACTTGGCTTTCGTGAACAAAAGCTACGATAAATTCAAATTGTATTTAGATGATTTTTCGGTTACGATCAATGATCCTCTCGGCTTGAACGAAGTTGTTGCTATGCAATGGACACTCTATCCAAATCCGGTACAGCATGAATTACATATTCAAACAGATGAACAAGTGACCAACATGCAGATTAAGTCAGCAGGTGGACAACAGATCTACTCTGGTGAATTCTGTGCAACTTACGCTGTTACCGATCTGACTCCTGGTGTTTATTTCTTGCATTTAGAAACAGCTACAGGAAATGCGATCAAACGTTTCGTGAAATATTAATTCAAACGAATCGATACAAAAAAGCCCGGGGAAAAATCCTCGGGCTTTTTCGTGTATGTTTTACTTAGGCTTGTGCACCCAGGTCTTCAGCAACTGATTGAGAGATCGCTGATTTTTCAAAGCGGATCTTCGTTCCTTCGGAGCTAACTAATACGGTTGTATCCGTGATCTCTAAGATCTTACCGTGTACACCTCCAATAGTTACTACTTTGTCTCCAGCTTTCAAATTATTGCGGAACTCACGTAATTCTTTTTGTTTTTTCTGTTGCGGACGGATCATGAAGAAATAGAACACGACCAACATCAGCACGAGCATAATGATTTGTTGCATAACGCTATCTTGATTTAATTGTTACTTAATTACTGTTGCCTGAATAGACACGGTTGTCTCAGGCGGTGTTGTGTTTGCCAACAAGTACACTTTCTTTTGCAGTGCGCCAATCGGTTGACTTTCTGTATTTACGGTAGCTTTCACATACCCTTTTTCTCCCGGAGGAATGGGATCTTTGGTAAAATCTGCAACGGTACAAGAACAAGAACCTTTCACATCAGACAAGACCAATGCATAGTCGCCTGTATTTTCTACCGTGAAAACCGCATTGATCTGCTCACCTTTGGCCACTTTACCTGCGTTATAAACCGCATTTACTTTCAATGTTGTGCGAAAGCCCATGTCTACTTCATCTTTCGAGTCACACCCCATAAATGTCCAGGCCAACATTGCCAAAATCCCTATTTTTTTCATGTGCTTTTAATTAATTCATCAATCCTCGGCCCATCTTACCGATCTTACCATCTTTTTCCAAACGCATAACGGCTTTGTCCAATACACCGTTGATGAATAAATGACTTTTTGGCGTTGAGTAGAACTTCGAGATCTCGATGTATTCATTCAAAGTCACCTTTTTCGGAATGTTTTTGAACACCTGCAACTCGGTAATGGCCATTTTCAATAGGAGAACATCCATTTTGGCGATTCGCTCGATCTCCCAATTGTCGGTCAATTCATCGATCAAAGCCACATTCTCAGAATCCATGGACACCGTTTTCCGCAATAATGTGCGTATGAATTCCTGTTCATCTTCTTCATCCTTGTACAAAGGCATGATATCCAACTGTTTTCCTTCTTCAGCCGCTTTCAGTGTCTTGATCACCATTTGACACGCCAGATCAATATCATCTAACCAATGAATACTTTTCTCCTCAAAATAATTGTACAAGAAAGGTGAATTCGCAATATCCGTTTTGAATAAAGCAATTGCAAAATTCACATCTTCATCAAAACCTGACTGTCCATTGTTCATGAACGAGAAATACGTTTCACTTTCACGCATTTGCAGGTAGATCTTGCGGAACATTTCCTGATGCTCATCACCAATCCAATTTACTTTTCGATCCTCTGAAGCATGTCTCAAAGTACGCGAATCTTCAATCAATTGGATCACAGCATTATCCACTAATTTGCGATTTGGATTCAGATCCTCTTCAGTAGGACGAATTTTCTTCTTGCTTTCTTCAATGCGGTGCTCAGCAATTGCTTTCACCTCACCAAAACTAAGTAGTAAGTAGAGGTACAGATCGTATATCCGTTCCACCGCCTGGAATAACTCCCCTTCAGTGCGTTTCAGACTGTCCTCTTCCGACTGAAAGTAAGCATACAAAGCTTGTAAAACCTTAATACGTAAATGTCTCCTGTTCAGCATTTTAAATTTTGTTGTTTATAGTGGTAATTTAACTTTACCGATCGCTTCAATACGTTCTTCGGCCATGACGTTCGCAATTTGGTAAGTAGGAATTCCTTCCTCACGTGAACGCGCAATGATGTTACCGATCGTACCGTAAATATCTTCTGCTTTCGACATTGCCCACTCCGCTGACAATCCTTTTACCTCGGAATAGCAATTGATCACACCACCTGCGTTCAACGCAAAATCCGGCGCGTAAATGATTCCTTTTTCCATTACGGCAACACCGTGAACTTTCTCATTCGCCAACTGATTGTTCGCAGCACCGGAGATGATCGCACATTTCAAACGAGAAAGTGTATCGTCGTTCACCGTAGCTCCCAAAGCACATGGTGCATAAATATCCATGTCCACATCGTAGATCTCGTTCAAACCAACCACACGCGCACCGTAGGTATCAGAAACGCGCTTCAAGGTCGCTTCATGAATATCCGTGATCACTACTTTCGCTCCTTCGCTGGTCAAATGCTTTACCAAATACTCACCTACGTGTCCAACACCCTGAACAGCAACTGTTTTTCCAGAAAGGCTATCGGAACCAAACTGCGCTTTCGCTGCAGCTTTCATTCCCATGTAAACGCCGTATGCAGTCACCGGAGACGGATCGCCGGATTTACCAGGCAAGCCAACCACATGATTGGTTTCTTGACTAACCCAAACCATATCAGCCGGAGAAATACCCACATCCTCAGCCGTGATGTACTTCCCAGCCAAAGACTCAACGAATTTTCCAAAGCGACGGAACAAAGCCTCTGATTTCATAGAACGAGAATCACCGATGATCACAGCCTTTCCTCCTCCTAGATTCAATCCTGAAATGGAATTTTTGTACGTCATACCACGTGACAAACGCAACACATCATTCAATGCCTCCATTTCATTGTTGTACATCCACATACGGGTTCCACCCAATGCAGGACCTAAAACAGTGTTGTGAACGGCGATGATTGCTTTGAGACCGGTAGCATTGTCGTTGCAGAATAGCAACTGCTCGTGATCGTAAATCCCCATCTGTGCGATGACCGGATTTTCTGCAAGGTTCATGTCCTTGCTATCTTTTACTTCAAACATACGCTTGTTTTAATCTTCAATTCAATGTGATTGGCTAATTTTGTAGGTTTACATACTTATCCCCAATGCACGGGGCAAAAATAGGAATTTATCGGATGAAGTCTTTAAGCTATCTCAACAAATATTTCTTGAAATACCGCTGGCGGTTGTTATTGGGCATCCTGTTCATCATTACCAACAACTATTTTGCAGCGAAGATCCCGATCTTCATGGGTGATGCAGTTGATGTCCTGCGCAACGAATCGAACACGCCAGCCGAGACACTTTTTTGGACCGCCTTGACTTTAGCAGGAATGATCGTTTTGTTCAACGTTATCAAAGGATTTTTCCTTTTCTTGACCCGTCAAACAATCATTATCATGTCGCGCCTGATCGAGTTCGACTTAAAAAATGAGATCTACGCCAAGTACCAAGAACTCGACTACACATTCTACAAGAGTCAATCCACCGGTGATCTCATGAACCGCATTTCGGAAGATGTTGCCCAGGTGCGCCAATATTTAGGTCCCGGGATCATGTACACGGTCAACTTGTTCTTTCTCTTTCCATTTGTGAGCTATCAGATGTTCACGATCAACGCGGAATTGGCCATCTATTGCCTACTTCCCCTTCCTCTCATGGCCGTTTTGATCTATTTCGTTTCCAGTAAAATGTCACGCTTGAGCAAAGATGTCCAAGTAGAACAGGCCCGACTGAGCACGATCGGGCAAGAAACTTTCTCAGGAATTCGTGTCATCAAAGCATACATTCAGGAACGCCATACCTTGAATAAATTTGCAGACAGTTCCGATGCTTATCATCAGAAAACCATGCGGTTAGTAAAAACGAATGCGTTATTCATGCCCACGATCTCTCTTTTGATCGGCTTCGCCACTTTGCTCAGCATTTACATCGGTGGACTTTTAACGATTGACGAAAAAATTACACCTGGAAATATCATCGCGTTTATTTTATGTATTTACAACCTAACCTGGCCATTTGCGAGTGTTGGCTGGGTAACCAGTATCATCCAGCGCGCAGGCGCCTCACAGAAACGCATCAATGAGTTCTTATTGGTCAAGCCAAGCATTTTCAGTAAAACAGAAAAATCCTTACCGGAATTACAAGAAATCCGTTTCGACCAAGTTCATTTTCGTTACAAACCAGAGCTTCCAGAAGTGATCCAAGACATTTCATTCCAATTAAAAAAAGGAGAAACTCTTGGAATTGTTGGAAAAACTGGCTCCGGGAAGTCAACACTTGTTCAGCTGGCAGTGCGTCAAATGGACCCTACTCAAGGAACAATCTGGTACAATGACCAAGCACTTTCCGCCATTAATCTCAAGGAATTCCGTTCACAGATCGCTGTTGTACCACAGGATGTATTCTTATTCTCTGACAGTATTCGCAACAATATTTTGTTTGGAGCTAAAGACACTGCGATTTCCGAAGAGGACATCATTCAAGTCACGAAAGATGCGCACGTTTACCACAACATCAGTGACTTCCCTGAAAAATTCGACACCGTTTTGGGGGAACGCGGAGTCAACTTGAGCGGTGGACAAAAACAACGCATCAGCATCGCACGTGCATTGATCCGCAAACCAAAATTCCTGATCCTGGATGACTGTTTGTCTGCGGTAGACACAGAAACCGAAGAGATCATTCTACGCAACTTGCGTCGTTACACCGAAGAGCACGGAACTACCACGATGATAGTGAGTCACCGTATTAGTAGCTTGCGCAATGCAGACCGCATTTTGGTTATCGACAACGGAAAGGTGATCGAAGCAGGCTCGCACGATGAATTGATCGCTTTGGGCGGAAACTATAAATCCATGTACGACAGACAATTACTTGAACTGGAATCGGACGGATCACTTTAAGTCTTGTTTCAACAGGGTGTAATGTTCGAACTTGGCTTTGATAAATCCTACCAATTCTATATCGGTAGCAGTTTTCAGGAAATTCTCATCAATAGCCATAAAGCGAATAAAGTCTTCAAACTCTTCTTTGGACAACTTAATAACGTCATAAGAAACGTATAATTTAAGCAGATCTTGAAGGATCTCAACCTGGCGATCTTTATACTTTAATTCCTCTACTTTTTGCTTCGATTGTGCTTTATCCGAGAAACGTTCATACAAGGCTGTAATCGGACTTTCGATTGCTTGTAAACCGGTGATCGTTCGCGTGTCGCGCATGGCCAAGGTAGCACGTTCCTCTTTGATCTCTTGAATGGTCTTTAACGGTTTAACAACAACTTCTTGAATTTCTATCGAACGCTCGCTGAGGTCGTAGTAAGCTAAAAACTGACACAAGGAATCCGGCAGGATCCGAAAACCGATCTTTTCGTAGCCTTTTACCGACAAAATGATCGAATCATTTGGACTCACGTAGACGCCAAAAGAACCGTCAGCCTGTCCAAAAACACCTTTTCCGGTTGTTTTATTGACCACCATTAAGTTTAAAAATTTTGCCGGGCGCAGGGTGTCTGAAACCTTTCCTTTCAACCAAACACGTTCACAGGTCTGCGAATAGGCCAAAAACGGCAAGAGCATAATCAGGAAAAGCAACTGTTTCATTGTCCCGAAAATAAAGCAAATGCCGAACACGAAGAAACATTTAACAGAAATTTGAATTCTGTATTGAAAATAACGTTGTCATGAAAAGGATCGGCACTGACAATTCACTGACACACGCCTGAGATTTTGTGTGTAAATTTGCAGCATGAAACGCGTTGTTGTTGGTCTTTCAGGAGGTGTTGACTCCAGTGTTTGCGCTTATTTGTTGCAGCAAGAAGGTTACGAAGTGATCGGTTTATTCATGCGTAACTGGCACGACGAATCCGTTACCCTTTCCAATGAATGTCCCTGGATCGACGATTCCAACGACGCCTTGCTGGTTGCCGAAAATTTGGGCATTCCATTTCAAGTTTTAGATCTAAGCAAAGAATACAAAGAGCGGATCGTTGATTATATGTTCAGCGAATACGAGTCCGGTAGAACTCCCAATCCGGATGTATTATGCAATCGCGAGATCAAGTTCGATGTATTCTTGAAAGCTGCGTTGGAATTGGGCGCTGATTACGTAGCAACGGGACATTACTGTCGGAAAACAACAGACGAACAGGGCATACATCATTTACTTAGCGGACTCGATCCTAACAAAGACCAGAGCTACTTTTTATGTCAACTTTCCCAGGAACAGTTGTCTAAAGCGTTGTTCCCAATCGGCCACCTTCAAAAATCCGAAGTCAGACGTATTGCCGGTGAGATCGGTTTGGTTACAGCAGATAAAAAAGACTCGCAAGGATTGTGTTTCGTAGGTAAGATCTCCCTGCCTGAATTCCTTCAACAAAAACTCGAAGCGAAGAAGGGTAAAATCATTGAAATAGAACCAACTAAAGAATATTTCGAAGCCTATCAACAAATTCCGGTCGACTTGGATCATGTACGCGAATTGGCACACGAATTCACCTATTCTCCGGAAGAAGGCAAACAGGTTGGCGAACATGCTGGAGCGCATTTCTACACGATCGGTCAGCGCAAAGGATTGCAAATTGGAGGACGTCCACAACCCTCGTTTGTGATCGGAATCGATGTGGAAACGAACACCGTGTACAGCGGTCAAACAGATAGCCACCCAGGACTGAACAAATGGGCATTGAAGATCGAATTAGCAGAAATGCATTGGATCAATCCGACGTACACTTTGAAAACTGGGGAAAAACACGCATTCATGGTTCGAATTCGCTATCGCCAGCCATTGCAGAAAGCAACGCTGATCGTATTGGAAGACGGAGCATACGTGTTGTTCGAAAAGATCCAGAAAGGCATCACACCTGGTCAGTTTGCCGCATTCTATGACGGCGACGAACTCGTTGCTTCCGGAATTATCGCGTATTAGCCGAATAGGTATCAAATGTAAAGTCGTCGTAAAAAACCACCATTTTCACCACACGCTTGCTATTTACATCTGTAACATTTTTTACATCCTTTAAATTCACATTTGTATCTTCATATTTATTTGAAGATACGGGCACCACCTGTTC
The DNA here is from genome assembly GCA_964427665.1 of uncultured Fluviicola sp. Lineage (GTDB taxonomy): Bacteria > Bacteroidota > Bacteroidia > Flavobacteriales_D > Crocinitomicaceae > Fluviicola. The sequence goes on from CAYRVL010000002.1 coordinate 10,702, forward strand.
CAATTCAACCCCATTCGGAAGTTGCTTGCCCGTAAGTAGCCATTGCGCAGAAACACGAGGAAAAGCGAGCATGATCTTTTCTAAAAACTCAAAGCTTGGTTTATTCCGACCGCTAAGCACGTGACTTACGTTGGAACGTTGCACACCGATCCTTTCAGCGAAAGCTCCCGCTGTTAGTTGATGCGACTCGATGATCATCCGGATACGCTCATTGATTTCCATGTTACAAATGTAAAAAGATAAGTTTACATTTAAAACAGGTTAACATATTACATTTGTAAACAAAAAAAGGGCCAGAACAATCCGACCCTCAAACCAATTTATGGATGAACTATGAAACCTTAGTTGAGTTGATAGTTGAAAAAGACAGAAGTGCTATTTACGTGCGGAAGTGCCGGACCAAAAGTCACCAAATCCATCAGTTTTGCCACTTCTTCAATAGACAAATTGCTTCTTGTTCCAAGTTCTTTATGTTTAGCTAACTTGAACTTCGCGATATTCACTGCATTATTTATCATCGTCAATTCCATGTTTAAAAGTTTTTTTATGCATCAACAACCCCATTTACGGGAGCATTTTTCAAAGGTTACATTTGATACAAAAAAAATTACTTTTCTAACAGATACTCGTAGTGAATAATAAACTCAATACAACAACAATTCTGTTTTCGAATGATTTACAAAACAAAGATTGCGTGAAAGAAGTAAGCACTTAGTTCATTAAGTAACGGTAGGCATCCTGGATCTCCAGAAACTGGGTGGTTGCTGCTTGGCGTTCTTCTTCCGAGTTTTGCACGAATTTATCCGGATGGTATCGAGAAGCCAGTTTCCGATAAGCACGTCGGATTGCCTGCTCATCCGCATCTTCTGGAAGCAACAAAATTGTCAATGCTTTACGTCGGTGATAAACAGAATGTTTCACCCAAACAAACGGCTCCTCGCCATTTTCGTACATGTTTTCGCGTCTCTTGTGGATTTCCTTTCGCGTAAGTCCCACCGGAATACCGATCAATTCGGAAAAACGTACCACTGCCACCTCCTCCCGGTCGATCATATCACCGGAAACAAAAGCCACATCGATCAAGAAATGGATCAACTGCACACGCTCCTCCCCTTTTTTTAATCGCGCCAACACCCATCTGGCAATGTTTCGCACATTCGATGAACGCTTCATGGCTTTTTCCAGTTCTCCTTGTGTTTCCACGTACACGCCTCGGAATTTCTTGTAGAAGTAATCGTTCACAAAGGCCATCCGCTGCATTGTGTAGGGTGCGTTCTTTTTGATGATCCATGCAGCGAGATATGCATATGCGATCGCTGTATTTCGTTCTGTGGCATCCCAATGGATGGGCAACGACGCTTCTTCCGCTACATTCATCGGTCCGGTCTTTTTCGGTCGACGGAGCGCCAAAAACACCAAAATTACGGTCAAAACGAGCGTGCTAACAGCCAGAATCACTTGGTCAAATTTTCGTATGCTTGTTGGATCTCACGGAATTTCTTGGCCATCTCTTCTCGAACCGCTTCAGATTCCTGCATAAATCGATCCGGATGCGTCATTTTCACCAAAGCACGGTATGCTTGTTTGATCTCTTCTTGTGTAGCATTTACTTCTAAACCAAGTACTTCGTAATCACTACTTCTAGCAGGAGTTGAAGATTTTGAGCGCTTATTCGACGTTGTAGCAAAGTACGTTTGATACACCGACTCAAGTTCCGACAGTTTTACCCCGATCTTTTGGAAAAGCGAGAATAAATACGCTTTTTCAGAATGCGTGAGTTCCCCATCACAAATTGCCAAATAAGTCATGAAATTCGCTAATTGCAAACGCTGAACAGGAGAGAAATGGCGATTCACCCATTTAGCCAAAGAATCCAACTTGACTACATGCTTCAATGAATAGGATACCGATTCGGAAAACTCGTAATATTGTTCAGGCATTTGACTTTTCAGATATGCTGCCATTCGGGGTACTTTCCCTGCGTAATTTGCCGGATCACGAACGATCATAGCTGCTCCGGCTGCAATAAACAACTCAAATACATTTTCGGGCGTATTCACGAAGGTTTTCGGAATGATCCCTTTTGCCCATAAGCTATCGTCTCCACCGCCTTTCAACACATCTTTGTAAAAGAACCAGATAACTCCGCCAATTAACAACCCGAGACCTACTACCAAAAAAATGATATCCCCGGTTTCCATTTGGGACTTATTATCAGAAAAAGCCGGATAATAGCGATTTGCGGGGTAATAAGACAATAACAGTTCGAACATACCTTAGTGTTTCGGGATTAGTGGATAAATGAGTTGCTCCAAGCCATTCAATTTGATCTCGTACATCAATTCCAGTTGCCTTCCTAATTTTCCGGGAGGAAATCCATTTTTCTTGAACCACACCAAATACGGTTCTGGCAAATGCGCCAAAAAACGCCCTTGGTATTTTCCAAACGGCATTTTTGCTTCAGCGAGGGCAACCAGTTCATGTTTCTCCATTACAATCCTCCAATATTCTTCAATACAAACCGGTAGTGAGTTCCGCTCGCATCCCGGCAAAGTCCCATTTCACCTTCCAGTTGATCGGTCATCGCCTGAATGATCTCCACTCCTAGCGTTTCTCCGGTCGGTTCCTTCCAAGTTCCATTATCGGCAAATTCAAAAACAAATCTATCCGAATCCATGGCCGACAATTTGATCGTAATAACCGGTTCATCCGTCTGATCGAACGCGTGCTTCAACGAATTAGCAAAAAGTTCATTGAATAACAAGGCAAACGGCACTACTGTTTTCGCATACACATGTTCGAGATCAATCTGTGAACGCATGTGAACCTGTTTATTCAAAGAATAACTTTGCAACAAATTAGCCGACAAATCTTGCACATACTGATATAGATTTATTTTGGACAGGGATTGAGACTGATACATTTGCTCATGTACCAAGGCCATGGCGCTAACTCGATCGATCGCTTCTTTGTAGAAAAGATCATTTTCCTTCCCCGATTTAGAGGCTTGCAGGCGCAATAAACTGGTAACGATCTGCATGTTGTTCTTCACCCGATGATGGATCTCGTTCAACATGACCTGCATCTCTGATTTCTGGCGCAGGATCAAGCTGTTCTGTTCCAACAACACCTCGTTGTTACGCTGTAATAATTGCTGTGAGAAGCGCGTCGTTTGCGTGTACAGCACCAAAATATACCCGATACAGAATCCAATGATACCGAACTCCATCATGAAAGTCACCAAATCATTGGTCGTGAAATGATCTACCCGCAGGATATTCTGTTCGTGATACGTCCAGATATATACGAACAAAGCCAGAAAATGAGCGATCAAGATCCCGATTCCCCAGCGTTTACCCAACGCAAAAAAGGTAAAGAGAATATTGACGATCATCCAAACCGGCGTTAAAAAATGAATGGCCTGCAGGGTGAAAAAAGCAGAAGAAATGATTATCAAACTGATCACGGAGCAAAAAACACCTACAAATTGATGATTCCCGGTTCGTCTCATGATCACCACACCCACCACGCACATGACTGCAGCCAGTGCATTAGGAAGCGCACTAAACTTTTCATTGAAGGCGTTGATCAATGCCACGAGTGACATCAACACGATGAAAAAGTAGCACAGATGCAATACCAATTTATAGCGCATCCTTTCGTAATACGCTCGCCAATCAGTATGCTCTTGTTGAATCATGAATTAATTCCTTTTTGGGATCAATTCCAAGGTAGCCAATAAGTAACTCCAGAATTTTTGTACGGAAGAGATCTGCACACACTCATCCGGTGAATGCGCCCCGCGAATATTCGGACCAAAAGAGATCATGTCCATTCCGGGAAAATGCTTCCCAAGAATCCCACATTCCAAACCTGCGTGACACGCTTTGATCTGTGGCTCTGCTTGAAACGTTTTGCGATACAGATCTGCCATCAAATTTAAGATCGTGGAATTTGGATTTGGTTGCCATCCCGGATATTCCCCGTTTTGAACAACTGCAACCCCCACACTTTCGAAGGCAGCACGTACTGCATTGGCAACATCCGCTTTCGTTGTTTCCACGGAACTGCGTTGCAAGGATTGGGTTGTGTACTTTCCATTGCGAACAGTGATCTTCGCTAAACTTGTGGACGCTTCTACGAGGTCTTTGATATCCGGACTCATGCGAAAGACACCATTTGGCACGGCGTAAATGGATCGCGTAATTCGCTCAAGATCTTCATGTTTGACCACTTCATCAAAAGTATTCATTTCAGTAATCGACCACGACATTGCCGTTTCGATAGACTGGTATTCTGCTTTCAGGATCTCTGTAAACTTTTGGTATTCGTCGATAAAAACCGTTTTTTCCGATTTTGGAACAGCCACCCAAGCCGTTGATTCACGCGGAATGGCATTGCGCAAACTACCTCCTTCCAAAGCATGCAGACGCAAGTCGACTAGGGACATCAAGTGATAAAACAAGCGGTTCATCATTTTATTGGCATTCCCTCGTCCCAAATGAATATCCATTCCGGAATGTCCACCAAGAAGTCCACGCAACTGAATTTCAAAGCACACGAAATCAGCCGGTAGAGCCTCCATCGACACGTTCATGGTGGTGTTCGTATCAATTCCTCCAGCACAACCAATGGACAATTCATCGTCGTCTTCCGTGTCTAGATTCAACAAGATCGTTCCTGTGATATTTCCCGGCTCGATCTCCATCGCACCTGTCATTCCGGTTTCTTCGTCAATGGTAAACAATGCTTCGATAGCTGGATGTGCAATATCTGTAGAAGCCAAGACCGCCATGATCGCGGCAACGCCAATTCCGTTATCCGCTCCCAGCGTAGTTCCTTTCGCGCGCACCCAATCGCCATCCACAAACATGTCAATTCCTTGTGTATCGAAATCAAACACCGTATCGGCATTTTTCTGGTGCACCATGTCAATATGCGACTGCATGACGATCGTTTGACGATCTTCCATTCCCGGAGTTGCCGGTTTCTTGATGATCACGTTACCAATGCGGTCTTTTTTTGTTTCGAGCCCCAAATTCTTCCCAAAATCCAACATGAATTGGATGATGCGTTCTTCTTTCTTCGAAGGACGCGGAACTGCATTGAGATCCGCAAAGTGATTCCACAAACCGTTTGGTTCTAAATTTCTTACTTCCATATCTTTTTATTGAATGATTGTACAGGAAAAGCCTGTAGCGATTATCCTGCGCAATCCATTAGTTCTCGTTACGAATGTTATAGATCCGATTGATCCAGAGCTCTTCCACTTTTGCCCGTGCCCAAGGCGTTTTCCGTAAAAACTTAAGACTTGATTTGACACTAGGCTCATTCAAAAAGCAATTGATCGGGATCATCTTGCCCAATTCCGCGAACCCGAACTCCTCTTGAAGGTCGATCACAATGCGTTCTAAAGTTACTCCGTGTAAAGGGTCCAT
>CAYRVL010000002.1:16239-27407 GCA_964427665.1 uncultured Fluviicola sp.
TGTTTTCCAATAGAATTTGCTTTTTCATCAATTTTCTCAAAATCATACAACGATATATAATCTAAATTTTTGGCTATGAGCAATTGCGTTTTTAACTCAGCGCATGAACCTCTAGCGATGTACAAAAAATACAAAAATGACTTAACTGATTCACGCTCTGATCCCTCTGCAATATTTGACGAAATCGAAACTGCGCTTCTCCTTATCTGATCCTTCAAACCAAAATCTTTAATAAACAACTCATTTTTGGTAATTTGATAGACTTCAGTACACAATTCTATAGATGATTGCCAAACTTCCATTTCTTCAAAACTCTTAAAACCAGCCATTTGATTTATTTGAATCATTTATCATTTCAACATCAAAACCGTTCAAAAATTGGTAATCAGAAATCGAAAATCGGTCATCAAAATCCTTAAACAATTTTTCTATACTTAATACGCTTCGGTGCTGCGTCTCCCAAACGCTTACGCTTATTCTCCTCGTATTCGGAATACGTTCCTTCGAACCAAACCACTTGTGAATCGCCTTCGAAGGCCAAAATATGTGTACAGATACGATCCAAGAACCAACGGTCGTGGGAAATTACTACCGCACACCCCGCGAAATTCTCGATCCCCTCTTCCAAAGCACGCAAGGTATTCACATCGATGTCGTTCGTAGGTTCATCCAGCAAAAGCACGTTCGCTTCCGTCATCAATGTCATTGCTAAATGCAAACGATTGCGTTCTCCTCCGGAAAGCACCCCCACTTTTTTACTTTGGTCGGAACCTGCGAAATTAAACTTCGACAAATAAGCCCGAGTATTGATCTTTTGGTTACCGATCTCCACGAAATCATTACCGCCACCGATTACTTCGAACACGGATTTCTCCGGATCGATTGCTTTGTGCGTCTGATCCACATATCCGATCTTCACCGTTTCTCCTACGGTGAACTCTCCTTTATCCGGCGCTAATTCACCCATGATCATTTTGAAGATCGTCGTTTTACCGGCACCGTTTGGTCCGATAACCCCAACAATTCCTGCCGGTGGCAATTTGAAGTTTAGATCATCGTACAACAATTTATCTCCAAATGCTTTCATGACATGATGCGCGTCGATCACGTTGGTACCCAAGCGTGGACCATTCGGAATTGGAATTTCCAATTTCACCTCTTTGTCCTTCATTTCCTCCGACATCATTTTGTCGTAGTTCTGCAAACGCGCTTTGTTCTTCGCGTGTCGACCTTTCGGGTTCATGCGCACCCATTCCAACTCACGCGCAAGCATTTTTTGTCGTTTCGATTCGGATTTTTCCTCTTCCTTCAAGCGATTTCCTTTCTGCTCCAACCAAGAAGTATAGTTTCCTTTCCATGGAATACCTTCTCCGCGATCCAATTCCAAGATCCAACCTGCAACGTTATCCAAGAAGTAACGGTCGTGCGTCACAGCGATTACTGTTCCTTTGTATTGTTGCAAGTGTTGCTCCAACCAATCGATCGATTCTGCATCCAAGTGGTTGGTAGGCTCATCCAGCAACAAAATGTCCGGATTCTGCAACAATAAGCGACACAAGGCTACACGGCGTTTTTCACCTCCGGAAAGTGTTTCGATCAATTGATCATCCGGTGGACAGCGCAAAGCATCCATGGCACGTTCCAATTTGTTATCCAATTCCCATGCATCCAGTGCATCGATCTTATCTTGAACCACACCCTGGCGCGCGATCAATTTATCCATTTTATCCGGATCGTTCAATACTTCCTCGTCCATGAACGCATTGTTGATCTCTTCGTATTCTTTCAACACATCCACGATCTCCTGACAGCCTTCCATGACTACTTCTTTCACCGTTTTCTTCGGATCAAGCTCTGGTTCTTGTGGCAAATATCCCACCGAATAACCCGGAGAGAACACCACATCGCCTTGGTAATTCTTATCCAAACCAGCGATGATCTTCATCACCGTTGATTTTCCAGAACCGTTCAAACCGATGATACCGATCTTTGCTCCGTAAAAGAAAGACAAGTAAATATCTTTTATAATCTGTTTTCCTTGAGGCGTTACCTTCGACACCCCAACCATTGAAAATATGATCTTCTTATCGTCTGACATAGTAAAATTTTGAGAGCCTAAAGGTACGGAAAGAGCGTGAATCTAGCGCCTCTAAAACGCGAAGAAAATCTGAAAACAGTCGAAAAAGTAGCTTAAACACTCCAGATAAATCGGAGCACCCAATTCAGGAACATCAATGAGGCGCTTACACCCACACCCCAAACAATCCATTTTGCCGCAAATCGCTGTGGTCGCCACAAATGAAGCAACACCAAAATCGCCGTTATGAGCAAAGGAATCAGTGCCGGAAAAAGCAGTATACTTTCCCCGAGATCGCCTTCCAATAAGGTGAAAAAAGAACGTTGAGCACCACAACTGGGACACTCAACGCCAAAAGTTTCTTTCCAGGAACAGGGAAGCATGATTAACGGAATCCTGCTGATGCTGCTGCAGTAAAAATGGAAATGAAGAAAATGAAATAAACGATCAAGAACAGAATGAATGCTGCCGAAAGGGAAACACCGACGATACCGCAAATCTGTCCCGCTCTGGACGTCTTAAAGCTTGCTTCATATTTCGCCGGATTGGTTAGATAAACAGCTTTATCTTTTTTGTGCAGAATGATCGCGATGATCCCACAAACGAGTCCAGGAATTCCGTATAAAGCACATCCTACCAGAGAGATAATGCCCAATACTAAAACGGTGGTGGCGTTTGGTAATGAAGCTGGCGCTTGAAATCCTCCATTGGCACCTTGAGTATCTAATAAATCATCGAAATCCTGCATGTTTGCTAAATAAAATGCTAATATAAGTTAAAATTTCAATTCCGTCGAACCCAAGTCCGCAAGAGATACACAAAGACACTTGCAAATAAGATCAATGGAACCAAGGTGTAAAGTGCCAATTCCAGCAAAGTTTTCATGGCTTGCACGGGACTTAGGAAATAGGAATAAAACGGCATGGACATAAATGCCAAAACACTGATTAAAAAAGGTATGATCCCTTTTTCTCCGAACCAAAACAACAGGGCCGTGGTTAAAATCATCGTGAGCGAACTGAAAAAGACCACAGTTTGAATCAACCAACTTTCGTAGATGATCCCTCCTACTTCATTGAGTTCATAAATTCCTACAGCTTCGGCTGCATTGTCGCGCAAATTCCAAGAAAGTAACGCAAAAATACCGGCCCAGATCCAAGAAACGATCGCTACCGGGCGCATGTAAGCTGGAAACTCGCGTTGTAGTTTGACCTCCTCCAGCAAATCCTGATCGATGGTCGTAAGGTGACCGCCTCTCATTTTCGCCATGGCTTCATGTATTTCAATTGGGTGGCGTAGAGCACAAAAAAGCCAATGGGGATCAAACTACGCAGCACTACGAAAAACACACCATTTGCCTCGAAGCCCATCGTAGTGATGAATTGATAGAATGTGTAAATCACCGGACTCAGTTGACCGATTCCATAGATCACGAAACCAATCCGATTCTTGAACCACATCAAAAAAGCACCCACCGAACAAAGGAGAGGCATTGCGATCCCGAGAATAAAAACAACGGATCCGGTAGAATTTATTGGTCGTCCAATTAATTTCTGGATATTGGTCGCATTCAGGAAATAAACAGAAAGAAACAGCACAATGAAAAACGTGTACACCCAAGTCAGAATGCACAACACCTTCAGCAAGGGCGCTTTTCGCAGTCCGGGACCAGCTTCCAATTCATCTACCACATCGATATCTTCCATGATCTAAAAAGTTCGTGCAGATAAAGCAAAGGCCGCGAACATCGCGATCAAGATGTACAGTGAAATAAAAACGATGGTGAAGATACCGGCGAATTTGAACAAAGACTTCATATTTTCCATTCCCAACTCGAAGCTTCCCTGACTATCCTTGTTACAGGCAGTGGCCAAATGATTCGCAGAGCGCAACAAATACAAACTCGGGAAGACATATACCACTGCTAGAATCATGTAAGTGAAACCCGTGCCTATCAACTGTCCGCCACCAAAACTACGTGTAGAACCTGCGCCGATTATAAAGATCGAAGCGATCCCCAAAATCCCGACGGAAATAAAGCCCATGATGGCTAAAAATTTCGCCCACTTCGAAATAACCGATAAGTTGTATTTTGCGTCCGCACTGACTTTCATACTATTGTCACTGCTTTGAATGTTTTGATCTAAAGTTTCCATGTTAAATTGGTTTTATTAAGTAGTTTTAAAAAATATATTTATTTCTCTTTCAGGAAAAGTTAATTTCTGATTTACGCGATCCTGCCGTAAAATTTCAAAGGTAAAATCAAACCAGTTTATTACGGTTAAAAATTACTGATGTCAACATAAGGATATAAAACAATAAGATAACACTTGAAAAAAGTGGATAAATATGAATCGACATGAACATGGCAGCAGTGATCACTAGCGAGCCAACGATCATCAACAATACCCCTTTGCGTTTCTTTTGCAATAAATAAACAGAGCTTAGTATAGTTAAAAAAGAACCTGCTGCTCCTAAAGCAGCAACTACTTTTCCGTTATTTTGGAGCCATTCCAACTGTTGAACTTTTACTGGGTCTACATTGCCGAATATCGCATCCAGCTCAATCAATTGACTCTGCTCCAAAATCATGGCATCTAGTGTCCAAAGAACATAGATACCCATTAATAAAACTGACAAGCTCGAGAAAAGGCTTAAAAAAATTGAAATATTAAATGTTTTCATAATAATTTTTTTATGAAATTGCAGACAAATAAAAACAAAAAAAATCCTTGTAGTTGTTCTAGCTACAAGGATTTTTTTTATTGAATTTCAACATTAACGAGCTTGCTCCAATTCTCTTAACGCATCTTGCATTTCAGAAGAAGTAGCCGCATCAACAACAGCGGAAACAAACATAATTGCAATGATCGTAACAGCTAGACCGATCACCATACCAATAATACCTGTAATCAAACCACCAGTTGCAGCACCTTTAGAACTTGACAAAGATGAATCTGCTTTAATCTTGTTTTTCGCGACAACAGCAAAAATTACTGCTAATAATCCACAAATGATTCCCAACCATCCAAAAAATCCTAAAACGATTGAAACGATTCCTAGGACCAATGACGCAGTTGCCATTCCATTTGATTTTTTTACTTCTGACATAGTTATTGTTTTTGAGTTACTCAGCGAAGATAGCACCATTTGCTTTTGTTCAGCAAGTATTGTTAAAAAAAGTAAAAGTTTTTAGTGCACAGAGAATTGTTGAAAACAGCTTCAAACCTTTGACTTATCAACGATTACATAAAATATTGAAAATGATTTATTTGTGAGTTATGCACAATGTTCCTAAGCTGTTCTTGCCGTTTTAACACCAGAAAAATTGCGCGAGAAGTCATTTCGTTGTACTTTTAAGTGACAATTTTGATCTATGTATCGCTACGTGCTTTTTATTGGTATCCTTGCTTTGGGATTTGCTGCTTGCAAAAAGAAAGCGATCACTTACACGATTACTGGAAACGTGTATGACCAGACATTTTCAGGAAATCTGGCCGGAGCAACGGTTGAACTAAAACTGACCACTGCCGGTACAAGTACGTCTGTAGTGAGTAAAACGGTACAAACAGATAGTCAAGGGAAGTTTTCGTTCGACTTCGAGCGAGGAAAAATTGAAAGCGTTACGATCCAGGTTTCAAAAGACGGATACTTTGAACAATCGCAAACATACCAACTAGACGACCTTTCTGTGGAGAACGACAATGAAGTTCAATTCAACACCAAAGCAAAAGCGTGGGTTCGATTACATTTCACAGGAAACGGAACAAAAACAGTGAAATATTTTAAAAGTCAAGGATTAAGCAATTGCGCTGAATGCTGTCCATCCGGGGAGTACACGTTGTCCAATGTGACCGATCAGTCGATCCTTTGTATCAACAATGGCAATGAAAATTACGGCATCTATTACCTGATCGTGAATGAAACCAACTACATTCCGCTATCTATCAATACGCCAGCTTTTGATACTACAGAATTGTTGATCGCTCTGTAAAGATCACTCTTCTTCCAAATCGTCCAACGCCATCCTTAATTCTTGGCGCAGTTGACGATTGTAGGTTTCCATCAGATATTTGAAATAGTTCGGGGTGCTTTTCGCGATGCATTTTGTATACATTTTCAGTCGATGTTCGATATGATCCTGCAACGCATCGATCAAATTCACGGCCTCATCAAAATCTTTCGTCCGGCGAATAATTCCTTCACAATGATTTTGCAGCGACAAGTCAACTGCATTCTTCCCCTTTTCACCGCGATCGATACAGGCGTAATAGACATCCCGCATGTTGAAGGATTCCAGGAACGTTGTGTCCACCAACTGTTCCATGTGGCGTGGGAATTCGAATTCGACTTCAAATTCCAAATCATCGTCCTCGCTCAAGCGCGATTCCAAGAAACGATCCGGAAAACGAAATGCGTCCTGCCAATTGATGTAATCCTGCCACAACCCGAAACGACGTACGTTGTTACCTAAATCGATCAATTTAAATTTATGCTTTTCCGGCAACTTGCGACTACCGCGACCGATCATTTGGTGATACAAAGTCAGAGAGCGCGTTGCCCGATTCAAGATGATCGTTTCCACCGTAGGCTCATCAAAACCTGTCGTTAAAATTCCTACAGAAGTCAGGATAGCATCTTTTGTATGTTTAAACCAGTGGAGAACGTCCTTGCGGTCTTTATCGCTGAAGGTAGAATCCAGGTGACGGATCTTGTAGCCCCGTTTTTTAAATGTTTCTTCAACACGCAGCGATGTCTCGATACCGGAATTGAAAATCAGCGTTTTATCGCCAACAGCCACTTCTTCGTATGCAAACAACAATTTCTCCTGCATGAAGTAATTGCCATACACCAATTCCGAAGAGGATACGGTAAAGTCGCCATTCGTACCGATCTTCAAGCCATGCAAATTCACATCATACGTAAATGTTTCAGCATCTGCCAAATAGCCACTTTGAATGAGCGAAGAAATACTTTCTCCAACGATCAGCTTGTTGTAGTGGTCATTGAGCGGTAAACTTTTGTTCGAACTTAACGGTGTTGCAGTAACGCCAAGAATATTTGCACCTGAATAATATTGGAATATCTTGCGGAAACTGTTGTAATGCGCCTCATCCACGATCACCAAACCTACTCCATCCACGAAATTTTCATTTTCCTGCAGTCGGTTATTCAAGGTTTCCACCATAGCGATATAGCACGGATAATGATCCTCGTCCTGCAGGTGTTTCACCTCCGAACTGATCACTTTGTTTTCGATGCCAATAGCTTTGAGCTGACGTGAAGTTTGAACTGACAATTCAATGCGGTGTGTCAGGATCAACACCTTCTTTTCCCACTTTTCGATATACTGCCGCGCAACTTCCGAAAAAATCACCGTTTTTCCACCGCCCGTGGGCAATTGAAACAATAAATTGTAGTCAGAACCATTTTTATGCAGTTCATCAATAATAGATTGCACCGTTTTCACTTGGAACGGATACAATTCCTTTGCCTTAAATAGTTCTAAATCAATCATTTGCAGTTTTCGTATTGAAGATACGCTCGAAAAACGAGACCACAAAAGTACTGTTCTTTTAAGGATTTATCAACGAAAGAAGGAATTAACTGAGTTTTTTCACGAATTCTTTGCCCCTACCGTTTAAAACACAAAAGTACTTTTGGAGAGTTAGTGACTACACGTCAATCAATTGGAAACTGAACTGGCATAGCAATTGTTTACATTTCGAAAAACAGCAGTCATGAAACCGAAAACAAAACAATCGAAAACTACGCGCAAGAGCGGGATAGATGCGGCCATCATTCATTTAGGATTGCATGTACCTGCACTTCCTACGCAAGCCAGCAAGGACACAGAAAAGCATTAAAAATCCATGCCTCCGCCACCGCCGCCATTTTGCATCTCGGTTGGTCGTTTTTTCTCCTGGATCTCCGTTTTACCGAATTTATAACGCAGGTTCACGTATACACGTCGAGTCTCCCATTTGAATTGGACATTTTGTTCCACATTTGGTTGGTCGACATAGAATTGAAACCCTTGTGTATTAAAAATATCTGACACGCGCAAACCGACACCCCACTTTCCGTCTTTAAATGATTTATCCATTGAAAAATCCAATGCTCCACGCGGCTGCATCCGTCCTGAAGGAGTAACAGAAGGCGCTGCGTAACGACCATTTACTTGTAAAGTCAAGGTGCGCTTCATCAATTCGAGCGTCGAAGAAACTTTTCCGCCAAAAACGAAACCTTCCCGATTGAAATTGGCGTTTGATCCACTATTGTCGGTGTATTTGATGTAATTGCTATTGATGGACAACATAGTGCGCCAAATTGGAAGCGGACGGTATTGCAACACAACCTCTCCTCCTGTATTTACCGAATTATCAATATTGGCAAAGGTTCCAGCCGACGTACCATCACTATAAAACACCTTAACGCGGTTGATCACATTGGTTGCGTAGCGTTGATACGCCGTAACTGCAAGCGTCACTTTTTTGGAACTCACCTCGTAGCCCAAGTCAATGGAATGGATGTATTCCGGTCTCAATTCCGGGTTTCCGCGACGTAAGTTGAAGGGATCTGCATAACTGGTAAACGGATTCAAGTTATCCGCATTCGGACGGTTGATACGACGCGAATAGCCCAACGAAAACTCCCCTTTTTTGTCTAAAGAATACCGCAAGGTTCCTGAAGGAAAGAAGTTAAAATAATCGTTTTTAAAAGACTTGTTCTCCGAAATGAGGTTGGGTTCCTGGAAACTTTGCTCCAAGCGGACCCCTACCTGATATTTCCATTTTTTGTACGAACTGGCCAAAATTCCATAGGCAGAGTAAATGCGTTCCGTGTACTGATAATCGAAATCGCCCAGCGTATCCTCCAAAAAATTTCCTGAACCGATCTGACGGTCTGATTTGGAATCCACTTGCATGTTGCGGTGAATCATTTTCAGTCCACTTTCCGTGCGCCATTTCTTTTTAAGGATGCGCACCAGATCCGCACTTAATGTGGTGATCGAAGTAGCGTCCGTACTGAACAATCGTTGAAAAGTTTCGGCAGAATCGGTTGGAATGACAAAACGCTGACCGTAGTAACCGGTATTGTAGCCATCTCCAAACGACTGATAGGCTGCTACATCCAATTGACCTTTTTCCTCTTTCAATTCGAAGGTATAGTTCAGAGCAGCATCCAAATTTCGGTTACCGGAAGGATCTGAGGCGTCCCGATACCATTTGCCTAATAATTGATCCGAATTTGCGTAACGCACATTCTCCTGATTTCCGGTGCGTTGACGATCACCGATATTTCCTGCCAAGCTCCATGAAAGTGTGTGACGATCTTTCAAATAAAGGTCCATTCCCAATTTAGCCGTATGCGTTTGAGACAAGTCAGCTCCAAAACGTTCCTGATCGAATTTCACAATGGAATCCGAAAAATATTGCGTTAGATTACTGAAGTTATTGCGGAATCCATCGCGGTAGTCGAAGCCATAATTCCCGTAGATATTGAATTTGGTATTCCGCATGTTCAAATTTACCGAACTGTTGTAGGCATTGCCTGTTCCTGCAGAAGCCGTTACACTTCCGTTTAGACCGCGCTTGATATTCTTTTTCAGCACGATGTTTATAATTCCACTTGTTCCATCCGGATCGTATTTCGCTGATGGATTGGTCACGATCTCAATGCGCTCGATACTTCCGGCTGGGATACCGTCCAAAATTGCCTTGCCGTTCCCACCTGTCATGGATGAAGGCTTTCCATCGATCAGTACCGTTACGTTTCCATCTCCACGAAGCGAGATCTTTCCATCCTGATCAATTTCTACAGAAGGGACATTGTTGAGAACATCTTGAGCAGAACCACCAGAAACAGAAATATCATCCCCAACGTTGTACACTTTTTTATCCAAACCGATCTGAATCGCTGTTTTATCACGGAAGATTTCCACCTCTTCGATGATCGCTTCATCCGCAACTAACGAAACGTTTCCAAGCTTTCGCAAAGGCTTTTGCATAGACAGCGTTACATTCGGAATGAATTTGGTGCGGAATCCGATATTACTGACTTTCACGATATACTTCCCAAGGGGTAATTGTTCTAAAACAAACGATCCATTTTCATTCGAATAGATCGAAGCAACCACACTGGAATCCTGACTTTTCAGCAAAGCGATCTGCACGTATTCGATTGGTTCTTTACTTATGGAATCGAGGATTACGCCATCAATTGAACCAATATTTTGCGGCGGTCCCTGGGCAAAATTAAAATGAGCAATGAAGAATGTTACAGTGAGAGTCAGTAAAAATCGCATAGATAAATCAGTTGTCGTAAAGTTAACAAGAACAACAGGCAAAGGGTTCCAAAATTGTAGTAAGAACCCAATTTTAACAAAATATTAAGGAGATTATCCTCTTAATTTGTCCAACAACAGACTTAATTGTTCTGCTTCCTCTTCAGATAAATTGCCGCTTACATCCAACTTCGCTTCACTGTCCTGATCGATTTTTGCCAGCAATTCAAGTCCTTGCTCCGTGATCGACACATACACGACACGACGATCCTCCTCACAACGGATGCGCTCCATAAGACCTTTATCTATCAGTTTATCCATCAAACGCGTGGTGTTCGGCGATTTTTCAAGCATGCGATCTTTCACAGTATTCACACTGATCGCTCCTTTTGCGCCGCGCAAGATTCGCAAAATGTTGAATTGAGGCATAGACAGATCGTACTGTGACATGTACGAATTTTGAATATTTCCGATGTAATTCGCTGTATATCTTAGATTTACGACCGCCTTATGTCTTGCATTTCGAAAAGAAGAGTGTATTACTTGACCGATTTCCATGCTACAAAAGTAATTACCACGGTATTAATTTCAAAGTGAAAATATTTATTTTTTGAAAAATTGGGATCTTGGAACGGGTTTGACGAGGTAAAAAGGCAATTTTACCTTGTAAGATTCGTGGAATGACATCTCACCAGCAAGCCTAAAATCCTGGGTTGATGTGAGTTTATTAGAAAATTGATCGCTTTGATTAGATCAGTTGAACCAACCAAACGAGGTAAAATTGCCTTTTTACCTACAATCAGA
>CAYRVL010000002.1:27507-85855 GCA_964427665.1 uncultured Fluviicola sp.
CGTTGGATTTACATGGATTGCGTTGAAACGAACTGTTTATGGATGTTTTCGAGGGGGACTGTCAATTTGGGAGTTGCAAACAACGAGGTAAAATTGCCTTTTTACCTCGAAAATTTAGATCAACGATTGAACAACATCAAATCTTCCTCCGTCAAAACCCCATCTGACTGAAACTTGATCACATGCTTCCCGGGTAAATAGGTTTCAAAATTGCGCTCGAAATGAACCCCTGTCTTTTTCGTAGTGATCCAGCAATCAATCATTAATTCCTTATTTTTCAAAATCAATTCACCGGATTTCTTAGAAGCATCGTACCGAATCTCAAAATCCAAGTTCTGTTTCGAATAAGCTCTGTTCGAAGCCTCATGCACAAACGTCCGCTCCCAAATCCCCTGCTCCGTTTTCCATTGGAACTGATAAACCACATTTTGATTCCGCGTGGATAAAATTTCTTCTTGGAACAACTCCACGGATTCGTTTGAAGTCACAACTCTCTGACAATGCTGCTCCAAAAGCAACTTACCGGAAAAATCGAAGATCTTCAACTTCAATTCAACGCCAGAAGCAACAGGTAGATCGGAGATCAGATAATACCGCTCTTTTCCCAGTGTATCGATCTTTGCTCCAATCGTTAAATCCTGATAATCGGAGCGCACTGCGTACTGCAATGCCTTCCAATTCCCAAAGTAATCCACACTTGACCATGTCGGAGCAGGCCAACAATCGTTGTATTGCCAATAAAGTGTACCGGTGACGCGTGGATATTGAACCCGATGACTTATCACTGCCATACTCACTGCCTTGGCTTGTGTCAATTGTGAGAGATAAACGAAAAATTCAAAATCCGAGGTTTTTCCATAAAGCAGATCCGCATGCTTTGCGATCATACCATTTCCAACATAACTTTTTTGGTGGTGTTTCATTACTGGACTATCTAAGCGCCATTCGCTTTCATCACTAAAGCTTTTAAGTGTAGAAAACTCCGGGAATGACTGAAAACCGTATTCCGCATTGAATCTCCCCGACTTTCTTCCAAAATCTTCGATAGGATCCTTCCCGTGCCAAACACCCCAATAATGCTGTGTTCCGTGATTATAATACTCGTCTTTCCCCCAATTGCTCAACGGCGATGTGTGTTCGTAGGGCAAATTGGAAAACTTTTCAACTTGTTGCGGTATAAACTCCTTGAATACACGTTGATAATAGGATTCGATCTTTTTCTCATCCGTTTTCGTCAACTTGTATGTCTGCTGAAAGCCCCAGTTTTTCCAAGCAACATCAACTTCATTATTTCCGTTGAACAATACCACGCTAGGATGTCCACTTAAGCGGATAACTTGCTGTTGAATCTCGGGCTCAATCGTTTTCAAAAAGCCGTCATTTCCCGGATACATGGAACAAGCAAACATAAAATCTTGCCATACCATAATGCCTAATTCATCACAAGCTTTTAAAAATGTCTCGCGTGGATAGAACCCTCCACCCCAAATTCGAACCATATTGAAGTTACAAGATGCCATTGTCGCAACCGCATTTCGCAACTTTTCATCGCTAATTCTTCCAGGAAAAACATCGTCCGGTATGTAATCTGCACCTTTACAAAAAACCTTTCTGCCATTGATTTTCAACCAGAAAGATGTACCCCATTCATCTTTTTCTTGGATCAATTCACTGGTTCGCACACCAAATTGCTGTTCACCTGTATACAGGATCACTCCGGATTCATTGCGAATAAGCCATTTGTCGGTATACAAATGTTGCTCACCCTGTCCTCTCGGCCACCAAAACTTTGGATTCTCTAGGCGCTCTGTGCGTTGAATCTCGCCATTCACCATCTGACATTTAACAACACCAAAACGCTCGCTTTCCCAGAAGACCACATCATTCAAATCATGGCGGAAAAACACGCGGAAATGCTGTTTTGCTTCGTGTTCATTCCACTCAACAGTTGATGTCGTGATACCTGTCACACGATTTTTATCAAACTTCACGATTGAAACCGGTTCCCAAAATCCAATGGTATTCATGCGCAAGGCCCAATCCCATCCGAATTGATATTGCGGTTTTCGACAATAGGGCGCTACTTTTTCCGATCCAACATCGTTTGGCGCAGGCAAGACTACTCCAACTTCTTTTCTATGTACTTTTTGATAATTCACCGGCGACTGGAACACCAATTTCAAGGTGTTTAAACCAGTTTTTGCAGCAGCGCGGATATCAAAATACCAATGTACAAAGGCGTTATCTGTTTCTCCAATTTTTTTTCCATTCAGGAATATCGACGCGTACGTGTCTATCGAGGGAAAATCCAGATCAATTGCACGCAAGAAATCAGCTTCGTTTAGCGTAAAAGACGATTCAAAAGTCCAATCATGATTCTCGATCCAGGTAAATTTGTTTTCATTTTCTCCCACAAACGGATCGGGTAACTCACCACTTGCGATCAATGCTTCCTGAACCGTTCCTTTCGTCCCCAGATCTAGCCACGTCTTCTTGATCGGATGAAAAACTTTCCATTCCAATATTTCCTGAGCCTGAGTCGCAGTCAGTGAAGTCAAAGCAAACAGCACGAATACAATGGACCTTACCATTTGCGATCAAAAACGGAATCAATTAATTCTTCTTTGCTGGCATCTCGGTATGCGTAGTTAAATCCGTTGTATACCGAATATGCACCCACGTTTCCAAAACGATCGATCGCTAAGAAACCGCACTGTAAACCGGTCATATCCTTGTGTTTACGGATCAATCGGTCAACAGCTTCCTTGCAGGCTTCTTGAGGTGTACGCCCATGGCGCATCAATTCCACAACTGTATGTGCACCAGCGACACGTATAATCGATTCTCCCAAACCGGTTGCTACAGCACCACCCACCTCTTGATCAATGAACAATCCCGCTCCGATGATCGGTGAATCTCCTAGTCTCCCTGGCAATTTGTAAGCCCAACCGGAAGTTGTACAAGCACCGGAAATACGGCCGTTTTTATCAATCGCCAACAACCCGATCGTATCGTGATTCTCGTGATTGATTTGAGGCTTTTTCGCCATGGCTTCTTGATCCTTTTTCCATTTCTTCCATTCAGCTTTCACTTCAGGAAGTGGGGTTTTGATCGTATCGAAACCATTCTTTAATGCGTATTGTTTTGCTCCGGAACCAACCAGCATGACGTGTGGCGTGTGTTCCATGATGTGACGCGCTACTGAGATCGGATGCGCAATCCCTTCCAAAAACCCAACAGATCCGCAATTTGCCTCCCAGTCCATGATGCAGGCATCGAGTGTAACATGTCCTTCACGATCCGGCATTCCGCCAATGCCTACGCTCCTGTTTTTTACATCACTCTCGGTTACGCGAGCACCTGCCTCCACCGCATCGAGCGATGAACCGCCGTTCTTTAGCACTTCCCACCCGGCTTTGTTCGCATCCAATCCATGATTCCAGGTCGAGATCATCACCGGTCCTTTGAACTCGGAAGAAACCGTTTCGTTATTCTCTAAGGTTTCTCCTGCAAAGGCAGGTCGCACTACCGCAGCTGTCAGGCCAAGCGCACTCAGGCGAACAAATTTCCTTCTATCAACCATCCTTATTGATTTGCAAGTTCTTTTTCCAACCAATTCTGGAATTCTTTCGCATAAGCTGAGTGCTTCGCGTAGTCTTTCGCAAAATTGTGTAAGCCATCATAATTTGGTTGTGCACACATGTACAAGTAGTCGTTGTTATCCGGATTCAAAACGGCATCCACAACTGCTGTCGGTGGCAAAGAAATAGGACCCGGAGGCAATCCTGCATACAAATACGTGTTATACGGACAGTCCTTACTGCGATGTTCAAAAGTCAAACGTTGCACGCCTTTCAATTGATCTCCCCAGCAGAACTTAAATGTTGGATCAGATTGTAATTTCATCCCGGAATTCAAGCGATTCAGGTATAAACGTGCAATAATCGGCCACTCACTGGCATTTTTCGATTGTTCACCATAAACGATCGAAGCCAAGGTCACAGCCTGCGATGGAGATTTCAATCCTACTTGTTTCAATTTTGCCAAGCGATCCGCATTCCAGAAATTCTTGAACTCACTAGCCATGCGCGCTACAAATTGCTCGGCGTCTGTATCGTAGTACATCCTGTATGAGTTAGGCATAAATAACGCAGGTACGCTTTCCGGTGTGAATTCGTATTTTGCCAAGGTTGCCGGATCTAAGATATAAGCTTTCAATTCCGCCTTCGACACATAGATGCATTTCGACACCGCTTCACACATATCATCGATCGTTGCGCAGTTGTTAAAGGTTACCTCCACCTCGATTTCCGCATTTCCATTCCCTGCTTTATTGAGCGTAAAACCATTCAACAATGCGCGGTAACTGGTGTTTGGCTCAATAGCATACATTCCAGATCCAATTCGATTGCTTTTCAGATCTTTATAAGCTGCTAGTGAAAGAAACGATTCAACATCATCGATCAACTTTTTATCTGCCATTTGCTGGGCAATTTCTTCAAGCGAGTTGGAATTATCGATGATCACGCGCACCGTTTCAGAAGTATTCAGTGTCGTTTTGCGACCATCCATGAACGCATTGATATGCTTCCAACCAAGCACCAGAACAACCAGTGCAACCGCTCCAGCGGCAATTAAACCTTTTTTAAGCATTTTTGATATAATAATTCATCCAACCATTGGTGATTCACCAAGTACCACTCTTTTCTTTTTCCTACAAATTCAAAACCTGCCCGTTCGAACAATTTGATACTCGCCGGATTATCCGACTGGATCGAACAGTAAATATTGTGAAAAGCCAAAATATCTCGTGCATATTGTTCTACAAGAGCTAAGGCTTCTGAAGCATAACCATGCTGTCGATCCGTTTCTTCTGCAATCAAGATCCCGATGGCCGCACGACGATTCTTAAAGTCTGCGTTATAGAGATCCACCGCACCTAACATGCGATTTGTCTGCTTATCACCAATCAACAAGCGCAACTGTCCGTGAGCACGAATATGCTGAGCTTGTTCGATGTAATCCAGCATTGCCGACATGGAAAAAGGTACTTCTGTGCCACTAACTTTCCAGTGCTTGGGATTATTTTCCCAAAGCATCAGTTTGTGCACATCCTCCTTTTCTACCGGACGCAAAAAAATATGTTCACTGCTTAGCTGCATGTAACTCGTTGATTCTTTTCATGATCTGATCCACGGAATACGGCGTCAACCCACGAAAATCTTGTTTCAAATGTACACCAAAAACATCCAATTCCCCTTGCTGCGTCGATAAGAAATCTAAAAGCTGAGCAAGCTGCTGCACCGATTCCGGTGCTCCCACGAGTTCCCGAATTGGAAATAAACAGGTCGGACCACCCACCTCTGCTTTTTTGTAGTTGGAAAATTCCGATTGAACTGCTTCTGATGTCAAATTTTGTGTTAGTCGAACCAATAACAACGGGATTTGACTGCGTTTTGCCTTTGCCACCATGGACGTCGTTTGTTTGCGCTCCACCTCTTTGTAGGTCAGACTGAAATAATCTTTTCCAACTGAAATACCAATGTGTGGTGGAATTTTGTCTGCATTCCAAATCCACAACCACCGCGACGACGAGAGTTTCGTCGGCCATTCCCGATGAATTACTGGAAAAGAAAATCCTACCATGAAATACTCCCTTCAAAAACGTGAACTGCCGGACCGATCAGCCAAACATCTCGGAATTTATGCGGTTCATAATGATCGAGACAAACCTGTAACTTACCGCCCATCGTATCAGCCGAAAAACACTGCGAACCAAACAATTGATTCTCGATCGCCATAGCCGCAGCTGCTGCCGTAACGCCGGTTCCGCACGAAAGTGTTTCATCTTCTACTCCGCGCTCGTAAGTCCGTATCACAAACGATTCCGGCGTGGTTTGTTCGATCAAATTCACGTTGATCCCTTTTTCTTCAAACCACTCCGAGTAGCGAATCGAGCGGCCAATAGCCACCATATCTTGCGTTCGAACATTGGCACAAAAGCGCAAATAATGAGGACTTCCGGTATGGATCGTCAAATCCGAACCAATAACATCAACATCCGAAATATCGTTCATTTTCAAATGAACCAAACCATTCTTTTTCGTTGCCAGATGTTCGCCGTCAATAGCCATAAAACGCACTGTTTCCGCTGAAACACCTAAAAAATGGGCAAAGGAAACCGCACAACGCGCACCATTCCCGCAAAAACTTTTCGATCCATCTGCATTGTAATAGTCTACCTCGAAATCCATCCCTGGAAACGCATTGATCTTGATCAAACCGTCAGCCCCGACACCAAATCTGCGATCACAAAGTCGCACGACCGCATCGATTGGAAGTTCATTCCAACGTCCATCCCGATTGTCCAGCATCACAAAATCATTTCCGGTGCCTTGATATTTGAAAAAGTTTATCTGCATGAAATCCTTATATACAGTGCGTTACAGCCATTTTTTGCTTAACAATCTTTAACAGCACAAATGTAACAAGGAAGCAGCAATATCACTTATAATTGCACATTAATTTTCACAACAACACCGTATGAACAATAAAGTAAAGATTGTAGGCTTGGGCTTTTTAGGAGGTATGATCCCGTTTGCTTTTGGCTATTTTCTCTCCATGCAGCAATACGGACGCCTATCAGATGAAGTGATCGATGGAAATCGTCCTTTGCACAAAGTTTCTTACTCCGGTTTACCTGCGGATGCCACCGGATTCATTGAAGCGTCGGAAAATACGATCAACTCCGTGGTACACGTAACCACAAAAGTTGTCAGAACGCAAATTCAACGCGATCCATTCTATGAATTCTTTTATGGTCCGGGCACTGGAAATCGCGAGTACAAACAATATGGAAGCGGATCCGGGTCAGGAGTGATCGTTTCAAGTCAAGGTTACATTGTAACGAACAACCACGTGATCGAGGATGCAGCCGAGATCGAAGTGATCTTGAATGACAACTCGAAGTATTCCGCTACCGTGATCGGAACGGATCCATCGACAGACATCGCAGTACTCAAGATCGATGCGCCGAATCTAAAACCTATTCCACTTGGAAACAGTGACGATCTGCACATTGGAGAATGGGTACTGGCTGTTGGAAACCCGTTTAATCTAACTTCCACGGTAACAGCGGGAATTGTAAGTGCCAAGGCAAGAAACATCAACTTGTTGGCTGATCGTTCGCGTACAACCGCAGTTCCAATCGAATCGTTCATTCAAACCGATGCTGCGGTAAACCCGGGTAACTCTGGAGGAGCATTGGTGAATACACGTGGAGAATTGATCGGAATCAACACAGCGATCGCCTCACAAACTGGTTCCTACTCTGGATATTCATTCGCTGTTCCGGTTAATCTGGTAAACAAAGTGATGCGTGATATCATAGATTTCGGAGTTGTACAACGTGCATTTTTGGGTGTTCAGATCGCTGACGTTAACCAAGAGTTGAAAGAAAAGAACAAATTACCGAACACGAAAGGCGTTTACGTAGCATCAGTGAACGAAGACGGTGGAGCAGATAAGGCTGGAGTTAAAAAAGGCTGGGTAATCCTAAAAGTTGGATCGAAAGAGGTGAATTCCGTTGCAGAATTGCAAGAAGAGATCGGAAAACGCCGTCCGGGAGACAAAGTGATGCTCACGCTTCGCACTGAAGAAGGTGAAAACGTGATGAAAGAGATCCTGTTGCGTTCGGCAGAGGGTGAAACGGCATTAAAGACCAAAGCGGAAATGAATAAAACAACCGCACTCGGAGCAACATTTGCGGAACTTTCAGCGAAAGAGAAAAAAGAGTTAAACGTATCCTATGGCGTTAAGGTGAAAACGATCGAACCAGGGAAACTGAAGTCGGCTGGAATTACGGAAGGAGATGTCATTACCGTGGTCAACCAAAAGCCGTGCGAATCGGTAGAGCAACTGACAAATTTCTTAAACACAGCAAAAGGAGGTGTTTATTTGGAAGTAGTTACACCGAGCGGTAAAAAGGAATACATTGCATTTGGGATCTAAAATCCTCACAATGTTTGTTAAGGCATGGTTTTTGAGAGCGCGAAATCTCTCAAAAATCTGCCTTTTTTATTTGGAAATCACCCCTATTTCGTCGTAACTTTGCATCCTGATTTTATTAAATCGTGAACAAATCGTCATTCTTACATGAGACAGCTTAAAATTACCAAATCCATTACCAACCGCGAGAGTCAGTCATTAGACAAATACTTGCAAGACATTGGTAAGGAGGAACTGATTACCGCCGAAGAAGAAGTGGAATTGGCTCGCCGCATCAAACAAGGAGATCAAAGAGCCTTGGAAAAATTGACCCGAGCGAATTTACGTTTCGTTGTTTCTGTGGCTAAACAGTATCAAAACCAGGGCTTGACCCTACCCGATTTGATCAATGAAGGAAACCTAGGTTTGATCAAAGCTGCTCAAAAATTTGATGAGACACGCGGATTCAAATTCATTTCTTACGCCGTTTGGTGGATCCGTCAATCTATCTTGCAAGCATTGGCAGAACAAGCGCGTATCGTTCGTTTGCCATTGAACCAAGTTGGATCATTAAATAAGATCAATAAAGCATTCTCGCGTTTGGAGCAAGAATTCGAACGTCCGCCATCTGCAGAGGAATTGGCTGAAGCGTTGGAAGTTCCGGAAGATAAGATCAAAGAAAGCTTGAATGTTTCTGGTCGTCACGTATCGATGGATGCTCCACTCTCCTCTTCAGAAGATGGTGGTACCTTGATGGATGTCATGGCAAACACGGATTCTCCGAAAGCCGATCATGCCTTGATGGCAGAGTCGCTACAGCGTGAGATCGAACGTTCTCTATCTACTTTAACAGACAAAGAGCGCGAGATCATTCGTTTGTTCTTCGGAATTGGAATGAATCACGGTTTGACCCTGGAAGAAATTGGTGCAAAATTCAACTTGACGCGTGAGCGCGTGCGACAGATAAAGGAAAAGGCAATTCGCCGACTTCGACATACGTCGCGCAATAAATTGTTGAAAGCATACTTAGGATAATAAAAAGGCTGTTCGGTGACGAACGGCCTTTTTTGCTTCATACATGACCCAATAACAAGTAATTACATTTCATTAACTCATAAACAAATCAAATGGAAGCTGCAGTAGGCTACGAAAAAGAGCTCAACTTGCACGTTCAACGCGAACGCGCTGCTGTAAAATTATCAAGCCATATCGGCGAATTGTTGTACGACAAAGGAATCGAATTGGTATTGTTCCGCAATCACTTGGTGGACATTACTATTTCCGAGATCTTGAACTTGCATGAATATGCCAAAAATGTCGTGCACAAACCAATCGATATCGAGACTTCTGCAAGCTTAGCAGAAGAATTGTTGAAGATGGACCTTGCTCCTGCTAAGATCGACATCGGTAAATTGGCAAGCGAATGGTTGGAAGAAGGTAGCAACTACGCTTCTAAATCCGATTTCTTGAGCAAAAAACTGGCTGGATTCACAACAACTGGTGACTCCTTGGAGCCACGCGACGTGGTTTTGTACGGTTTCGGTCGTATCGGACGATTGGCTGCACGTGAGTTGATCAAACAAGCCGGAAAAGGACAACAATTGCGTTTGCGCGCAATCGTAACACGCGGATCAAGTGATAACGATATCATCAAACGTGCTGCTTTGTTGCGATCTGATTCTGTTCACGGAGCTTTCCGCGGAACGGTTTCTGTAGACTTGGAAAACAAATCCTTGATCATCAACGGTCAAATCGTTCGCATGATCGACGCTTCTAACCCGGAAGATGTGGATTATACACAGTATGGAATTAAAAATGCTTTGGTGATCGATAACACCGGTGTTTTCACAAACCGTGAAGCATTGTCACGCCATTTGCAAGCAAAAGGTGTTGCTAAAGTTTTGTTGACAGCTCCAGGTAAAGAAATTCCAAACGTTGTTTACGGAATCAACCAAGATACATTGGACGTAGATAATGAAACGATCTATTCAGCAGCATCTTGTACAACAAATGCGATCTCTCCAATATTGAAAGTGGTAAATGATGCATTTGGTGTAGTGAAAGGACATATCGAAACGGTTCACGCATACACCAACGACCAAAATTTGTTGGATAACATGCACAAAAAATCGCGTCGTGGTCGTTCAGCAGCTATCAACATGGTCATTACTTCTACAGGTGCAGGTAGCGCGGTAACGAAAGTAATTCCGGACATGAAAGACAAATTGACCGCTAATGCAGTTCGTGTACCTACTCCAAATGGTTCGTTAGCGATCCTTTCTTTAGAATTGAAAAACGGAACTACCATTGAGGAAGTGAATAACGTGGTTCGTCAAGCTTCATTGGAAGGAGATTTGGTTAACCAGATCTACTATTCGTACGATCCGGAATTGGTGTCAAGCGATATTATCGGTAACACCTGTTGTTCCGTTTACGATTCTCACGCAACAATCGTTTCTCCTGATGGAAAAAATGTTGTATTGTATACGTGGTATGATAACGAATTCGGTTATACAAAACAGGTGATCCGTTTGGCAAAACACGTTTCGAAAGTACGTCGATTGATCTATTATTGATCAAAAAACATATTTCAGAAAGCCCTGACCTATGGTTAGGGCTTTTTTTTGCTTCACTATTGCAACATTGTTTCATTTTAAACTATATTTGCAACAATATTGCATTAACATGAGATTGTTTCTAGTATTACTTGTTAGCCTGATCGCGAAAGCCGGTACGGCACAAACCTTTGAAGCACTAGTAATTGATGCAGAAAAACGACAACCACTGAATCAAGTGCGCGTTCAGGTATTGGAAACAGGTATCAGTGGAACAACAGATTCGCTTGGAATGGTCAAATTCCCGTCAGTTTCGTTTTCCCGAATCACAATTAAGATCTACCACGCCGAATACGAAGCATACGCTGAACAATTTGAATGTTCTCCTTCCGATCACGACCTGCATGTTATCGAGCTGATCCCCGCGCACCACGCCCTGAACGAAGTTGAGATCATTTCCGTTCGCGGTGGTAAACAAAGTGAGGTGGTTACACCGGTCGTGAGTAGATCGGTTCAGGACTTGAACATGATCCAGAGACTGAACTTAATGGAAGGAATAGCCACAATGCCCGGCGTACAGTCCTTGAACACAGGTGTAGGAATTGGAAAACCAGTCATTCGTGGGCTTTCCGGAAATCGCGTATTGACCTATTTTCAAGGGATTCGCTATGAAAATCAACAATGGGGAAACGATCACGGATTGGGAATTACGGATCTTGGAGTTTCTCGGGTTGAAGTTATCAAAGGTCCTGCCTCCCTGCAATTTGGATCCGATGCCCTTGGTGGAGTCATTTTCTTGATCGATGATGAATTTGCACCGCTCGATCACACAGAGATCACCATCAAAACCAATGCGGAATCCGTGAACATGTTCTCCGGAAATAAAATCTGGCTAAAAACGTCCTCAAAACGCTTGCGGATCTCGGGTGGTTTTGGATTCAATTCCGCTGCCGATTATAAGTTGCCATCCGGAGATTATGTGAACTCCTCTTATTTTCAGGATCGCTACGGCCGACTGAATTTGAATTGGGGGAAGAAACGCAACTTCAACACCCTCAGATACAGTTACCAACAGAGTTTTGTCGGGTTGCCCGGTCATTCACACGACAGTATCGTTCAGTACGACGAATTGGTTCGAGAAGAATCCATGCGCAGTTTCCGAACGCCACGACAAGAAGTCAGTACGCATGTGGCAAGCTGGGAATCAAATACCTACTTCAAAAAATCATCGCTGCAAACGACTTTGGGTTGGAATTTCAACCGCTTAACGGAGTTGGAAGAAAAGATCACTATTCCGGCTGTTCGTTTCAACACCCACTCCATTCCGTATACCTTTAAATGGAAATTACAAGTGAAACCTGCATTCGACCTTCAACTTGGAGCGCAAGGAATGTTTCAGAATACGGAAAATGCACCTGAAGCAGAGGAGAAATTGGTAGAAAATACACAAACGTTCGACAACGGAGTCTTTGCGATCGCGCACAAGAAATGGAACAAACTGAGTGCACAAGTGGGATTGCGGGGAGATGTGCGCAAGGTTCAGTTATTGGAATCTGATCAAAACCGCACATTTTACGGTTTTAACGGTTCCGCAGGGATGGTGTATAGCTTGAAAAAACAGCAGATCCGACTCAATTATAGCTCCGGATTCCGGGCGCCAACGGCTTACGAATTGACGGCCAATGGTCAGCATCACGGTTCCTTTCGCTATGAGATCGGCGATCCGAATTTGAAAAGCGAGGTAGCACATCAATTCGATATCGCATACGAGTTAAACGGTGAACACCTGGCAGTGACGATCAATCCGTTCATCAACTACGTTACCAATTATATCGATCTGGAAAGTACGGATTCAATCATTGATGCATTGCCCGTTTTCCGATACAATCAACTGGATTATGCCCTGTTAACCGGTGGCGATATTGGGCTTCATTACCATCCGCATTTTGCTCATTTTCTGCATATTGAAACCAGTTATTCCTATTTGTTTACCGAAAATGAACTCGGAAATTCTTTGAATTTGGTACCACAAAATCGCTTGATCAGCAGTTTAAAATTCACATTCTCACGCAAAGGAAAATTTCGTCTCAACCACATTGCTTTAGAACATCAATACTTTGATCGCGCACAACGCTTTGGATCATTTGAAACAGCCTCTCCGTCCTATCAACTCGTGAATATCGGTCTAAGCAGTTCGTATTTAACCAAGAATTTCCAAATGGAGTTCAATACCGGAGTAAAAAATCTGTTGAACGAAACCTACATTCCGCACACATCTCAGATGAAACGCTTGAATCTTGCTCAACCAGGAAGATCAATCTATATACAACTTGTGTTCAATTTAAATTTCAAACGATCATGAAAAAAATCACGTTAATTGCAGCAGCAAGCTTTTTGGCTTTGTCCATCAGTAGCTGTAAAAAAGAAGAATGTTCCGTATGTCATTACGACGATGCAAGCGGCAACGAAGTTTCCATTGGCGAATACTGTGATGATGAACGAGCAACTTTGGAAGCGAATGGGTATACTCTAAATGGCACCACCTATCCGGCACACTGCGGCGCTCATTAACAACCCGATTATAAACGAAAAAAGCCTTCCGAATTACTCGAAAGGCTTTTTTTTATTTTGATTAGGATCACATTTTCAATCCGTTTTCTTTGAGGCATTTTTTAACGCGTTTTTCGTGCTTCATGCGTTCCTCCGGAGTTGTTTGATCAAACGTCGTTAGTTCTTTGCATTTGCGATCCACATAATCCCAGCGTTCCATCAATTTCTGTTCCTGTTGAGGAGTCAATTTCTTCTCGAATGCATCCGTGATCGAATCATTTGCTACGATACACGTACAGAAATCCCACTGTTCTCCAAATTTTTTCTCGATTTTCTTTCGATTCTCCGCCATTTCTTTCGTTGGAGCTACGGCTACGGCGGTATCTTTTTTTAAGGCATTCTCCATTGGATCCACTGCAACCGAATCTTGAAGGAGTTCGTCCTTTACCTGACATTCTTCACAGGTATCAGATCCACATGCCGTAAAAAGCACAAGAGCAGTAAACGCGATCGTATATTTGAACATAAGCAGTTTATTTCCAGCAACAAAAATAAAATTGTTTCTTAAATGCACAGCACGATTTGAAAAGTACAACGGCACTTTTATTCATTCATACTCAATATTCCGGAAACGGGATCAGGATCATCGTGAACCGATATGTCTTATCAAGCGGTTTCAAAACGATCTTTTTACGCGAAAAATGATGAATTGCGAATTTATAGTAAACATTTTTCCCCTCGAAAAGAAACTCGTTCTGTTCTCTATCCACAGAAAAATGCAACATCTTTCCCTTCTTTTTCCCGAATTCATGCAGGTTGTAAAAATACGCATGATGATTGTCGTGAAAAATGATCAATTCGCGGTATTCAAATTGAACCGGTGTGTAATCCTTTCCATCTTCCAAAAGCTTATCGATCATCCACACTTTCGACGAATTATCGTGCAGATAAATCGCATCATCTATCTTTTTCAGGCTGGTATCACAACCAAACAAGCTCAGTGTTAGAACAAAAAGAACGTAGCGCATCAAAAGATCATGTTGTTTTTATCCAAAATTCCTTTGATCACTTGCCCCATCGAATCGCGGAATTCCACTTTTACTTTGCGTGGCATCCCTTCGTCAATGTCTTCACAATATTGATATTCATAGGCGCCATTTTTCCATTGGAACAAGCAATTGTAATAGATGAGATCGTTTTCAATATTATCCGGAAAACGGATCACCAAATCGTCGTATCCTGATTTGCTAGGTCGTCTTTCGATCAAATTTCCATTGAATCCATTTACCTTGACGAGTCCCCCTTTTTCGCGCTCAAAAATGTACACACGGCGAATTGGAAAGCCATTCACTCCCGCTTTCGTGAGTAAAATAAACCCATCTTTCATTGGACGAGCTTTGGATAATTGAAAGAAACGGAAAAAACGCGGGGAACAAGCCGGTCGTTTCGGATCGTCATCCGTTGGTGCATTTGGATCACATAGTTTGATCTCCTTCAACAATTTCTCTTCTACACCAGCAGTGAATTTGTTCAAATTGAAATCCGTACTGATCGTATTGTCCACTACAGCTTGTTGTTTCGGTTTTTGAATAACGATTCCAGAATCGCCTTCTTCCTTACATGCAACAAGCAACAAGGCCACCATTGGGAAAAGGATGTGTTTCATGGTCATCTTAATGAAAAACAGTTGAACTCGTTACAAGTGCTTTTGAAAATGCGATTTTTTCGACTCCTGTTTCAATCTGATTTTCCTGAAACCAATCGAGCATGATCTCCGTTGGCATATTTCCTGTCAGATCGTCCTTTGCCATCGGACAGCCACCAAAACCCTTCAAGGCGCCCTCGAAATAACGACATCCACCTGCGAAAGCAGCAGCCGTAAGTCCGGATGCCTGTTCGCGAATCGCATGCAAGTGTGCACTTACTGTCAGTTCAGGAAAACTCCCGACAACATTTTCAAATACCGATTTCACCAAGGTCGGATCTGCCGCTCCGATCGTATCAGAGAGCGACAAACGCGCGATGGAAAATCGTTGTGTCAATTTATAAGCCCACTCGGCAACCAATTCCGGCGACCAAGTATCTCCATACGGATTTCCAAAACCCATCGACAAGTACAAGACCATTCCTTTGTTCGACTTTGCGCACAATTCATTGATCACTTCCACGCGCTTCAATGATTCCTCCAATGTTGCATTCGTATTGCGCAACTGAAATGTTTCTGAGATCGAAAATGGATAGCCTAAAAAATGGATCCGTTCATGCGCCACGGCATCCTCCGCACCACGTTCATTTGCAACGATCGCCAAAAGCTTGGTATCACTTTCATCCAGTTGATTCAAAACCTGTGCGGTATCCTGCATCTGCGGGATGGCTTTCGGCGACACGAAGGAACCAAAATCCAAAGTATCAAAACCGCACTTGAGTAAATCATTCAAATACGCCACCTTGTGTTCGGTAGGTATCCATTCTTTGATTCCCTGCATCGCATCGCGCGGACATTCCGTTAAGTATACTCTAGTTGACATATAATCGTTTTCGTTCATCTAAAATAGCTTTATTAATGCGTTTCACCAATTTCGGTCCTTCGTAAATGAAACCGGTATACAACTGGATTAAGCTAGCTCCAGCACGCAATTTTTCCAGCGCATCATGTTCGGAATGTATCCCCCCAACTCCGATGATCGGAAAAGCACCATGCGATTTGGTGTGCAAATAACGAATCACTTCCGTGGAACGATTGGTCAACGGTTTTCCACTCAAGCCTCCTGCTCCAATCTCCTCGATCTTGGCTGGCGATTCTTGTAATTGCGCTCTGGAAATGGTGGTGTTTGTTGCAATCACACCGGCAATCTGCGTATCGTGAACGATCTCAATGATATCATCCAATTGTTCATCCGTTAAATCCGGTGCAATTTTCAAAAAGATCGGTTTGGATGAATGCAGTGCTTCCCGCTCCGACATCAAGGTATTTAACAACTCTTTCAAAGGCTCTTTGTCTTGCAAAGCACGCAAATTCGGTGTGTTCGGAGAAGATACATTGACCACGAAATAATCCACAACCGATTCCAAAGTTCGGTAACATTTCAAGTAATCGCTGGTTGCCTCTTCGTTGGGAGTCACTTTATTCTTACCGATATTCCCACCGATCAAACATTCCTTTTTAAGTTTTAGTAACCGTTCCTTGATCAAGGTCATTCCATCATTATTGAATCCCATGCGATTGATGATTGCCTCGTCCTGGATCAAACGGAACAAGCGCGGTTTAGGGTTGCCATCTTGCGCCAAAGGAGTTACCGTTCCGATCTCGACAAATCCAAATCCACAAGCAGCTAATTCATTGATCAATACGGCATTCTTGTCGAATCCGGCAGCTAATCCAACAGGATTCGGGAACTTCAATCCGGCAACTTCCGTAATGAGCGCAGGATCTTCAACAGTGTGGATCTTTCTCCAAATCGGTTTAACCAATGGAATTTGAAGCCAAAAACGCAAAAAAGAGAAGGTAAAGTGATGGATCTTTTCCGGATCAAATTTGAAAAACACCCATTTAACGATGGAATACATAACGGTTTTTTACAAAGGTATAAACACAAAACGAGGTAACCAATATGATTACCTCGTTTTCAATCTTATTTCTATCACGCTTAGAATTTAGCGCGGTATCTTCCGTATTTGATTCGAGATCCTTTCGGTCCGATTTTCGAGTACGTAAAGTTACGTGTGATTGTCAAATTCATATAGAACAACGCGTCTTTTTGTTTCTGACCGCGCATGGATCCCGGATTGAACATCCATTGGTTTACCGGAGCAGACGGATTCGAATACAACGCTGCTTCAGGACCAACTTCAGCTGCCAAGATCGCAGGATCGTAATAGTTCCCTCCAACATCATCAATATAATCCGAGAATGTCTTCACGTAAGTCAATTCCAAACCAACACGCCAAAAGCGATTGATTCCCATGCGCATCCCTACTCCCAATGGAATCGTTGCTGTAACGCGACTGTAATCCGATGGTCCACCTGGCAAACCTTGACCTTCTGTGCGTAAAGGTTTCAATTCCACCCAAGAACCTTCTTGATTTCCTTTCGGATTGTAATAAGCAACCCCTACACCAGCAAAGAAATACAATTGTTCGTTGTGATCTTTAAACCCTTTCAGATTTGGAATATTGAAACGACGACCAATTTTTTCGTTTGCCAATACGATCAATTCAAATCGCTGACTCAAATTGATCACCGGTGAACGAAAGTTCAAATTACGCATGTTACGAATTGGTTCCTCTGTTAAAGCATCAGATCCTTTGAACATCCCAATATTCAAAATGGTTGAAGTAGAATAATACGGATGCCAACGATATCTATATGCTATTGACCCACCATAGCTCATAGATGGAAAATCCCAATCTTTCACACTGTAATCCGTACCGATTTGATTTGCACCCCCCAAATCTCCAAGAAACTGGGTTGCACCGATACCAATCGTCACCTCCTTTTTGTTCATGGACCAGTTTCGTTGCGTGTTGAAGTTGGTAGGCTGGGCAATCGCCAAATGAACAGTAGTAGTTAAAATAGCTAGACTAAAATATCTCATGTGATAATTCTTATATCTTCAGAATACGGGTATTCAGGATGTAAATTTACAAGAATCTCAGGAACACACAAGTCAAGGGAATGTATTTTTTTTAAAAACCAATTGTTAATGAATATTTTAAACGTTTAGCCGAATATGTAAAAAAAAGGGATGCTTGTTAAAACATCCCCTCTGCTTGTTCTTTTGAATATTAAGCGGCAGTTTTGATCTTCATGAAATGAATACGTAATTTTTCAACTGCCCGGAAGGTCTTTACTTTCGCATTATTCTCAGTAAGATCTAATTGATCGGCGATTTCCTTGAAACTCATTTGTTCAAAAAAACGCAACTCGATTAGTTTCAACTGATCCGGTTTCAACAACTGAAGCGCTTTCAATAGTTTGGAACGATTTACTTCCGATTCCGAAGGATCTAAGAATAATTCGTCGAATGTCGGGATCTGATAATTGTCCAAACGCACTGTTTTCGCTCCCTTTTGATCACGAAAAGCCTGATACAATTCACTTTTTGCTATGCGGTAAAGCCAAGATCCGAAGGGAACACCGCGGTATTCAAAACTCTTCAGATTCTTGATCGCTTTCACAAAAACTTGTGAAGCCAGATCATGAGCAATTTCTGTGTCCTGAACGCGTTGCTGCAAATACCGTAAAATTGGAGAGTAGTACTTGCGATACAAAGGTTCGAACTTTGATGGGTCGGACTGAGCCGCGATCACCCACAGCTGCTCCTGCCGGAGTAGATCCGACGTTTGATGGAAATAAGGATTAACTGACATGGTTTATTTGGATTTTGGGTTTGCATAATTTTGGGCTTGTATATCTAAGTTAACGAAAAAATGTCAAATTATTGTATTGCTAAATCAATAATCACGAAAAATTTAACATTTCGTTCAATATCACAAGAACTCTGCCAAAATCAGTTGCGAAATAACTTCATGTAGCTGGTATCCGTCAAGCTTCCCAAAAATGCCTTTAATTGCAGCCGTTCTTTTTCATTCAGTGTAAACGGTTTGATGCTGGGCGACTGATTGACATGTCCTGCCCCACCCGATTCGTAATGTTTCAGCACTGCATCCAAAGAGGACTTTGATCCATCGTGCATGTACGGTGCTGTCAACAATATATTGCGCAAGGTTGGAATCTTGAAGAAACCTTTATCTGCTTCTTTCAAGGTGATTCGGAATCGGCCATTGTCGGCACCGTAATCCGTGTACAGTCCATTATTCGCCACTTGGTAGGTCGTGAAATGGGGCGCTGGATGACAACTTGCACAGTGAAGCTTCTCGCTAAACAACTTGTATCCGGCACGTTCGTTTGCATTCAAGGCACGCTTATCCCCTTTCCAATAGCGATCGAAGCGACTATTCTGACTAATCAAACTTCGTTGAAACGCTGCCAAACTTCGTGAAAGTACCCACGGGTCGAATTCCCTATCATAAATGCGCTTCGCTGCAGCCACGTATTCAGGATCCTGTCGTAATTCGCGCAGCAATTCTTTCATATCCTGATCCATTTCGGTATGTTCCTGGATCGGAACGGTAACTTGCATTTCGAGGGTTTTCAACTCGCCATCAAACATGACTCGTGGTAAGTACGCGGCGTTGAGTAAAGTGGGAGCGTTGCGCATCGTTTCCTGATTGTCAATCCCGCGCGATTTCGTCAGTCCATCTGTGAACGCTTTCTCAGGATGATGGCAAGTGGCACAAGCGATCGTGTTGTCTCTAGATAATCGCTTATCGAAAAACAACTGCTTTCCCAGAGCGATCTTTTCTACTGTCAGTTCATTGTCCGCTGGTGATGGAACGGGACCGAGCGTCAGATCACCTAACTGTTCTACGCAAGTGGTAGACAGCAGAAAAACACCCAACGAAATTCCGATCACAAATCGGTAAGTCATATTATGGCATTAAAACGGTCTTAGAAACACGTTCTCCTTTTGAATTACTTACTTGCAAGATGTAGGCTCCCGCTTTTTCAGGTTCCAACTGGAACGTTTGCGACAGTCCGGAAGCTGTTTGAACGATCTTACCATCCGCTCCGAAAAGTTCATAGTGATAAAGTCCTGCATCCGGCAAGATCACCTGGATCTTATTTTCTTGATAATACACGATCAGATCCTTCGTTTCAAAGGTGGAAACTCCAGCATTTTGCGGAGCCGTGAAGACATCTGAATCTACCACATTGAACATGATCGTCGCATTGGCACCGATAGACGAGTGCGATACCTCCACAACAGAAGGTGTAATTCCGTTCATCCATTCATTGACATTCCAATTGATGGTCAACAACTGAACATCGTTCGGATAGCTGGTTGCCGGCATTAAAATCTCTTTGGAGTAATAATTTTCGTCACCCAAATTGTGCAACTCAAATGTTGTTTCTGGCGAACCGTCGTTGTTACTGTCGTAACGACCGCCAATGATCATGTGCATGTAACCCGCAGACCACCCCCAAAACATCGACGGAGTCTGATAGCTCAGCGGATGCTCTTCCGGAAATTGATTGATGTCGGAGTGATTCAAATGCTGCGGCACCCCGACTCCAAAGCGAATTCCTTCAATAACCGAAACATTCAATAAGCCTAGATCTATCCACGGGTTTACGATGTCCACCAAAAAAACCAAATTCGTATCTAATTGCAGGATCTGCCCACCATCGTGCACAATTTCGATTCGCGAAAAATAGAATTTGTGGTGTTCCAGAAAATAATCCTCGCCTTCGGGGGTGCTCACTGTTTGATTCAACCCGAGGGATGCCCCCTCAAAAAGCGGATTGAAATGCACTTTGACCGTTTGCTGCGCATGTAGCATCACCGTCGAGCAAAGTCCCAAAAGCAATAGAATCGTTTTCATTTCACTGGTTTATTTATGTACAATGTACAATTTTTCTACCGGATTCAAGCGGTAGCGCTCTACCATTTCAGGCGAAATCTTGAAATCCTGAAATGCCTCAGTAACCTTAAAACCGACACTCTCCAACCACTGTGGATAATCATTTCCAAACAATCGTACATGGTCTTTTTGCCAAAAATGAAGTTCGCGATCTTTTGGGGACGTGATCGACCAATCTTCATAGGTTGTCTCGCGATTCACATCGATTGGAACCTGAAAAATGCCCCACCCTCCGGTTTTCATCACGCGATACAACTCCGACATGCATTTTTTAGCATCGTCGACGTGCTCCAATACGTGGTTGCAAAATATCACATCAAAGCGTTCATCCTCCAATGGTATCTCATGGAGGTCAAAATGCATATCTGCAATGGGAGAAACCAAGTCACCTGTCAAGTAATTCAAATTTTTCTGAGCCTTGAACGTACTGTGAAAACACTGTTCCGGCGCGATATGCAGGACGTTTAATTTTGAAGCCGTGAAGAAATTGCTTTCATTTTTCAGGAACAACCACATCAAACGGTGACGTTCCAAGGTCAGATCATACGGACACAGCACATTTTCGCGATGCGCAACATTGGAACCGTAGGAAAGAAATTTTCGAAAAGAACGTTCACAAACCGGACATTCCACATTATTTCCTTTGTAAAAAACCGGAGCAATTTTTCGGAACACATAACTCATCCGGATCAAAAGTGGACGAGGAAGTGTATTCAATAAAAACTTATACAATTTCTTCATAACGCAAATGTAGTAAACTCTTTGAGTGTGTGCCGAATTAATCCACTTCTGTTATTTTTGTTTTATGAAGAAGCTGCTAACATTTCTTTTACTTATTCAAACGTCGAGTGCTATGTCTCAATCCAAGTTACCAACCGCACCGGATGCGCCACAACGTCCTACTTCATTAGAAAAACACGGTCACACACGAATTGACCCCTATTTCTGGATGAATCAACGGGATAAACAGGACGTTTTGGATTACATAGCAGCCGAAAACGCCTATTCCAAACACTACTTCGATTCGCAGAAACCGATCATTGACAGTTTATTGGATGAATTTGAGCAACGCATCGATCCGAATGATCAAAGTGCTCCATTCCGCATGAATGGCAAAGAATACCAGTTTCGCAACAAAGCCGGAAAAGATTACCGTGAATTGTGGATCCTGGAAAACGGAAAACCAACAACGCTTTTCTTTGACGAAAATGAACGTGCCAAGAACCATTCATACTATGGCTTGGGCGATCTGGAAAATTCAACAGACAACTCCATTTTAGCTTTCAGCGAGGACGTCGTTGGACGCAGAAAATACACCATTCGCTTTCGGAAAAACGCCGATGAAAAGCTGTTTAAGGACGAGATCACGAACACGGATGGCTCCGTTGTTTGGGCAAATGACAACAAATCCGTCTATTACGTTCGGAAGGACGAAACAACTCTCCGCGAATTTCAAGTTTACCGCCATGTTCTGGGCACTTCTTCAAAAGCAGATAAATTGGTTTTTCAAGAAGATGATGAACGATTCTACGTCTATTTGCAAAAATCCTTTGACGACCGCTACGTGATCATCAACGTAGTGAGCAGCACAACGTCTGAATGTGTCTTACTGGACGCGAACGATCCGGAAGCTCAAGCGAACGTATTCCTAAAACGGGTTGACGACCACTTGTATCAGATCGATCATCATCCCAATGGTTTTTACATCTTATCCAATCACCAGAGTCCGAACCGTAAATTGGTCTTCAGTGCGGACATCCCGAGTGGCATAGAATCCTGTCAACTTGTGATCAAGCATTCGGAGGCTTATTTGGACGAATTTCTGGCGTATCAACAATTCCTGGTCGTTCAACAGCGAGAAAAGGGACAAACCTCTTTTCTGGTCGGCGATCTCGGTGGAGAAAAATTTGACCGCATTGCTATGAACGAAGCCGTTTACGAGATCATGTTGCGCAACAATGATGATTTTCAGGCAACGAATTTTCATTATTCCTATACCTCTTTCACCACGCCACCGGCCGTTTTCTCTTATGATGTAACCCGGAAAACACACACCACGATCTTTCAAAAAACACTGAAGGACCCAACGTTTTCGTCCAAGAACTACCTCACAGAACGCATCTGGATCACGGCGAATGACGGCTCACAAATTCCAGTTTCGATTGTCTACAAAAAAGGGATCGATCTGTCCAAAGCGCCCTTGCTACTTTATGGCTACGGATCTTACGGAGTAACGATTCCGTGCAATTTTTCCCCCATGCGTTTAAGTCTGCTTGATCGCGGATTTATCTTTGCTGTAGCGCACATTCGTGGAGGAAAGTTCATGGGAGAGCAGTGGTATCAGGATGGAAAACTGAATAAGAAACGCCACTCATTCACCGACTTTATCAATGCTGCGGAATGGTTGGCCATGAAAGGCTACGGAGATCCGAAGAACTATTTCGCACAAGGTGGAAGTGCCGGTGGATTGTTGATGGGCGCCGTTGCAAATATGGCTCCACAACGCTTTAAGGGAATCATAGCTCAAGTTCCATTCTTAGATGTCGTAACCACCATGCTCGATGAATCCCTTCCACTTACGGTTGGAGAATACGAAGAATGGGGCAATCCAAATGATCCGGAAAGTTATTGGTACATGTTGTCCTATTCGCCGTACGACAATATTCAAGCAATGGACTATCCGGCGATGCTAATCACTACTGGTTACCACGATTCGCAAGTACAGTATTGGGAACCGATGAAGTGGGTAGCGAAATTGCGAGATCTGAATACCGGCAAGTCCCCTATCCTATTCGATTGCACGATGTCAGCCGGACACGGTGGCGGTTCAGGTAGAACGAATGAACGCATGGAGATCGCGAAGGAATTTGCATTTTTACTGCAGCAAGTACATGAATAAAGGATTGTTTTTCATAGCGATCCTTTGTTGGAGTCAGTTTGTTTCTGCGCAAAATCCGGAACTCAAAAAACCGTATGACAAGTACGATACCTTGCTCATTCCATACGCCGACCTGGGATTCAGTACTGCACCTATGCGTTTGAAATATCCTTTCAATACAGAGATCGATAAACTGATTTTACGCAACAATTCTACCGTTGTACTTGGTTTGGGATTTGCCTACAAATGGTTCAACTTGCGATTGGGATTAAACCTTCCCGGAAATCTGCGTCCTTCCAATAAATTCGGTCCTACTGATTATTACGACTTAGGATTTGATTTCACGCTCAAGCAATTCTTTTTTGACATTGATCTGCACGTCTACAACGGATTTACCTACAAAAATGCCTATCGCTGGAATGACACGGTGGATGCGAAATGGAATCCCAACCTGCACAATCCTAAACTCAGTTCTGCGAGTTTTTCGATCAATACTTGGCATTTTTGGAACAAAGATTTCAAATTGGGAGCCTTTCGCGGGAAAACCGCTGCCTATAACCAAGATGTGTCCTCCTTTTATCTGAAATACAACATGAGTTTATACGGTATTGCAGCGCCCAACGGATTGATCCCTAGAGAGTTGATCGACACCAACCAGACGCGGACCGAGGCGCAAAACATGGTGGCTTTTGATGTGGGACTGATCCCCGGATATGGCTACGTGCGCCGGTACAAGCAATTTCAGATCGGTGCAATGGCCGGTTTAGGTGCCGTGATCCAAGTGAAATCGTATACAACCCCAGAAATTACGCGCGGTTTTCTCGGTC
This sequence comes from uncultured Fluviicola sp., assembly GCA_964427665.1. Taxonomy (GTDB): domain Bacteria; phylum Bacteroidota; class Bacteroidia; order Flavobacteriales_D; family Crocinitomicaceae; genus Fluviicola. Next base: position 51,789 of record CAYRVL010000002.1, read on the forward strand.
TGGCTTTTCGCTACGATGTGCGTTTTGTCGCAGGATTGAACCAACCGCATTACTTCTTGATGCTTGTCACGGAATTCGACAACAAGAGCATTGCATTCAATGAACTCAAATACCGACAAACCTATTACACCCTCAAATTAGCCGGAGGTTATCGCTTTCATACCAAAAAAAATCGAAAACGCGCCTAAAGAGAGTTCAAAAATTCCGTGAGGTTATCTTTGCTAACATGATCCATGATCACGATCTTATACCAAGACGGATTTGTGTGATCATCCGGCACCAGACCGAATCGTTCCGCTTGTTGATGATCGAGCTCTTCTGCCGGAAAAACGACAATATTTGCACGTTCCTCCCGGAAAAAATACTTATTCCGTTTCGCTAATTCAGCGCAAAACCAATCTGCCCGATCGCACAGTTCTTGCATTTTTTGTTGCCATTCCCGGTAACCGTAACTCATCAAGATCATATACACAGCTACGGCGTTCGCACCAGAACGACTGCCACAAAGCGTGGAATCATTTCCTTGTACATAACTCGCGGTTGTCGTTGTGGTATAATGCATCCACCCTTTTCGGATCAGAAAAATTCCCGTTCCATAAGGTGCCTGATTCATTTTATGTGCGTCCACCGTGATGGAACATACGTATTCATTGGCAAAATCAAGTAAGTGTTTGTGAACGAAGGGATAATAAAAGCCACCGTAAGCGCCATCCACATGAACTTTGAAGATAAATCCACGTTCCTGCAGGGTGTTTGTGTAAACGTTTATGTCATCCACACTCCCGAACATGGTTGTCATCATATTCGCAAAAACGATCAGGTACTTTACGCCCTTTTCCTGCAACATGTCCAAGTGTTTATCTAGAGTGTGTTGTTCAATTTTTCTGGACGTCTGATTTACGGGAATCGGAAAAAATCCAATTTGAAACACATTGGCCGCTTTTGCAGACGAATAATGCGTGTCAGACGAACAGATCAGTGCGATTTCGTGCAATTGCGCTCCAAATTCCTGCATGAAATAATTTCGATAGATCCACACGGCTTGCAGATTGGCTTCCGTTCCTCCCGTTGCTACGTACCCATCGATGCTATTGGGTGAGGCATGAAAAATATCTTCACCGCACATGCGAATCAGATCGCGTTCAATTTGTTGAGTACCGGCAAAAAAGGATTCCGAATCTCCGGTTGTGTGCACGCCAATGTGATTTGGATTCTGTACCAAGGTCGACAAATACGGTGCATCGTCCAACAAACTCGATTCGAGCGGAAAGACCCGTGTATCCAGATAGGAAGCTGGTAATCCTAAAACATTGTGTTTTCGGTAATCGATATTTTGTTCAAGCGCTTTGAAAACGTGCGCATGCAAGGCTTCTTTGGATTTCTTTTCCCACATGTCCGGAAATTTTTCTCAAAGAGAGCAAGAATTCGGATTCGAAAAAATGACTTTGAACAGGTTCTAAGCTTAATTCAAGCAAGAACCCTCACAGAATATGGAAAAGTAAAACTGAAATTTGGGAAACTTTCATCATGATCCCAGAAGAATCACAGTGTTTGAATGAATCCATTTCGCCATTGACCGAGATCCGAAACCATCACATCGGCAAAACGCTTTCCGGCATGCGCGGAACGATCATTGAAATGAATAAACACGTGTTCATCCACTAAATACGTTAAAAATCGATTGAAGAAATCCACTCCTAGTTCGTTACCCAATTGCTTCATAAAGCGAACACTGGAATCGATCGAACATCCGGATGCACCGATCATGGCTTCATTCACAACCAATACAACATGACAATCGTTATCGATGAACGCAGTAGAAGTCAGATGCTTCCCATGATTGGCCCAAGAAGGAACGAATGCCTCCAATTGCTCCATGATCCAAGATTGCTCGGTAGGCGTCAACAAGCGATCTGCTTGATAGATCCAAATGCGGCTCTGTTCCGGAAACGTGTTGGGATTTGCTAACATGAGTTATAAATCTGCAGCGTTAGCAATCAATTCAGCTACATCAAGCACCTGGATATCGTTCTCTTTGTTGAAGTTCTTCACTCCATCGGTCATCATCGTATTGCAGAATGGACAGCCCGTTGCGATGATCGTTGCTTGCGTTTCTAAAGCATCTTCCGTACGTTCTACGTTGATCTCTTTATTTCCTTTTTCAGCTTCCTTGAACATTTGTGCACCACCTGCTCCACAACACAAACCGGTTGTTTTGCAACGCTTCATTTCTACCAACTCCGCATCCAATTTTTCAATCAGCGCACGTGGAGCTTCGTAAACGTCATTGGCACGACCCAAATAACACGGATCGTGGAACGTGATCTTTTTTCCTTTAAACGTACCTCCACCAGCCAGTGCCAATTTCCCTTGATTGATCAAGTCCTGGATCAACTGCGTGTGATGGATCACTTCGTAATTTCCGCCCAATTCCGGGTATTCATTTTTCAGAGTATTGAAACAGTGTGGACAAGCAGTCACGATGCGCTTTACTTCATAGCCATCCAATACCTGAATATTCATCAAAGCTTGCATTTGGAAAGTAAACTCGTTTCCTGCACGCTTCGCCGGATCACCGGTACAAGACTCTTCAGCACCTAACACAGCGTAATTCACGTTGCAGTGATTCAGGATCTTGACGATTGCTTTCGTGATCTTTTTCGCACGGTCGTCAAAACTTCCGGAACAGCCCACCCAAAACAAGAGATCAGGTGTTTGTCCTTGTGCCATCATTTCGGCCATTGTTGGTACGTGTAGAGTGCTCATAAGCTTACTTTTCGAATACTTGAATATTTGCTGTTATTTCAACAAGATCTGTACATTTTCCGACAAGTCGCGACCGCATCGATTTTGTGTACTTTTCGCTCCTTGACTGTTTTTAGGTCTTTACTTACGCTTCGTGAATCCAATTTCCTCGGTCAGCTTGAGAGAATTGCCACGGAGCACCGTTGTTTTCAATGTTTGTCAACATACCTGTCAATTCCGTTGGTACTTTGGATTCCTCCATGACCAAATAACGGCGAAGGTCAACAATGATCGCTAAAGGATCAATATTTACCGGACATTCCTGCACACAAGCGTTACAAGAGGTACATGCCCATACTTCTTCCTCCGTGATGTAATCACCAAGTAAAGATTTCCCATCGGTATAATCAGCCCCGTGTTTTTTGCGCATTTCACCAACTTCAGTCAAGCGATCGCGGGTGTCCATCATGATCTTGCGGGGAGACAATTTTTTACCTGTGATGTTTGCCGGACAAGAAGATGTACAACGACCACATTCCGTACATGTGTAGGCATCCAAGAGGTTTTTCCAGCTTAAATCTGTTACGTCTTTCGCTCCAAAACGCTGCGGAGCTGCATCCGTAGCTGGTGCTGCAAATGGATCAGCATTCGGATCCAACATCAACTTCACTTCGTTTGTCACCGACTGCATGTTCGAGAACTTCCCTTTCTTTTCCAAATTAGAATAATACGTATTAGGAAAAGCCAATAAAATATGCAGGTGTTTGGAATAAGGCAGGTAATTCAAGAATGCCAATACCATTACCAAATGTCCCCACCATCCGATCTGTTCCAGCGTATGCAAGGTATGTACATCTTTTATCCCGCCGAACAACAACGGACCTACAAACGATGAAACTGCAAAACCATATCCAGAACCCGTTTCCAAGATCTGACGGACTTCATCAGCGCCATTCATCGTGAAAATAAACGAAACCAAGATAATTTCCATTACCAAGATCATGTTCGCGTCGCGTGTTGGAAAACCAGTCATTTCCGGTTTGTGAAAGCGTGCTACTTTCAGGATATTTCTTCGTGCTAAAAAAGCAACCGTTGCCAACAATGCTCCGACACTCAAGATCTCAATGAACGAGATCATAAACGTATAAAATCCACCCAGTGAATCATGGAAAAAGCGATGTGAACCAGAAATACCATCAATAATGATCTCAATCAACTCGATCTGCGTAATCACAAAGGCGGCATAGATCAGCAAGTGCAACAAGGCCGGAATTGGACGTGTAAACATCTTTTTCTGACCAAAAGCAACCAAAAGCATTGTTTTCCAACGCTCAGAACTGCGATCCGTTCGGTCGATATCTTGCCCCAACAAGATGTTTGATCGGATTTGAAGCATGTTGCGAATAAACCACGCAAACCCACCGAAAAATAGAACACTAAAAATAATTGCTGAAAGAATTTCCATGTTAATCAGGAATTGAATCTAAAAACTTGCGTAATTTCTTTTCGTCTTTGTTTGATAGAGGAACACCTTTCGTTTTGGCACCCAATACCGAGAAGTGGATGTATCTTTCCGGATGGATCTCGATATCATCAACAAGTTCTTGTAATTCTTTGTTCGTTTTTACCAATTCGTTATATAAGCCTTCGTCCTTGATCAATTTCCCGATAGAGCCTTTTCCACTATTTACTTCCTCCAAGGTCATATTCAATTTCTGGATCGTGGTTTGAGCATCCAAAATCACCGACTTGTAGTTGACCGTTACCAAATCATCCGTGATCTTCTCTGCGTTTCCAATGACTTTCGCGATCTTCTCGTTGCTATTCTTTAGATTTTGAGAAATACTTTCAAAATTACTGAACATGCGCGACAACTTCGTTTTCTCCGATGCGACTAAACTTTCCACCTCTTCCGCAACGTTACCAAAGCGATGTATCGCCACTTTCACCTCGCGCAACGACTGTTCAATACCTGTCGTAGCTGTCGTGTCCCAAAACCCACGTAAAGACGAGATCGTTTTATCCACGTTCGACATTAAAGCTTGAAGATTCTTGGTGAGCGGGTCGGCATAGGCCTTAACCTGTGACATTATGTCTTGGGCTACAGTTCCGTAAATAACCTCTTTATTCGAATAAAAACCCTTTGATAGATCCGAATTCAAATCCAACAAAATCCCCTTGTTAAATAGATCGTAGCTGCCAATTTCCACTTTCGATCCTTTCGGGATCTTGAAGTCGCTGTCCTGAATATTGAAAACAACCTTCACACGTGTGGCGGAATCTCCTTTCATGTTGTAATCAACCGTAAGCACTTTCCCCACGATCACTCCATTTACATATACGGATGTTGCCGGTGTTAATCCTCCGGAATTCGGGAAATAAGCAACGTATTGCTGATCACCTCCGAAAAAGGAATTTCCTTTCAAAAAATTCACACCACCTACCAACAAACCGATAGATAGAATTGCAATCACTGCTGCTTTGAGCTCTTTGGAAATCTTCAAAACGATTATTTTTCCGCTAATTTAATAGCTTTTTCTAAACTAATACGTTCGCCATTCTGAAAAGCAACCACAAAAGCGTTCGGAAAACCTTTTTGTCGCAATTCATTCTTCAGCGCATTTGCACCTTTAAAATCATTGATAAATTCGCCGGTGGTGTACTTGAACAGGTTATCTTGTTTATACTCCATCACCTCTCGCCCTTTGAATCGCGAAGAAGTTAATGCAATTTTTGTTTCCGAAGTTTCGATCTGTACGCGGAAAATCACCGCATCTTTTACAGTCGCGGCCGTGTTTTCTTTTGTCTGCTGATTCAGGGCTTCTGTCACCTTCCCCTCTCCAGCTTCAGCCACTCCCTTTCCAACTTCCTTAGTTTGTGCCTGTACACCTTCTAATTCCTTCTTATATTTTTCAAAAGCCGTAAACATCGCACCAGCCATTTTCTTTTGATTGGTGGAATCTGCTAAAAACTTCTCTTCTTCCGGATGAGTCAAAAAACCAGTCTCGATCAACACCGAAGGCATGGTCGTCTTGTAAAGCACCAAAAATCCAGCTTGACGCACGCCGCGGTCATGGCGACCGATCGTTTTGAATTCCGCTTGCAACTTACTCGCAAACGAAATAGAATGATCCAGAAAAACCGACAACTGCAACTGACGGGCAATGATCGCATCCGGGGACATGTCGAAATCCTTGTATTTTTCTCCTTTATCGTCTTCCAAATAAATAGTCGCATTCTCTCGTTCAGCGATCTTGGCCTGCGCTTCCGTTTTGTGCAATCCTAAAACATACGTTTCTGTTCCGTAAGCACTTGGAGACGCTGAATTGGCATGGATACAGATAAACAGATCGGCATTGGCTTTATTTGCGATGCGCGCACGCTCGTCCAACTCCACAAACACATCTTTGTCGCGCGTGTAGACCACTTTTACACCGGAATAAGTAGACTTGATCTTTTTACCTAATTCAAGTGCCATGGATAAACACACATTTTTTTCGTGCGCGATCGCACCGTGACACCCCGGATCTTTCCCTCCGTGCCCTGCATCGATCACTACCGTCTTGATCACGAATTTCTCATTCGTAGTATTCGTTTTTACGGCTCGAAATGAAACCGTCATTACAACAGGAATAAGAACCAACAACAATTTAATGCTGGCCAACCAGTTCCATGATTTGGATTTTTTCTGCACTGTTTTCATGACGACTTAAAATTAGGTCATTTCCGTTTTTCAAAAACCTGACCAAAGTGAAACTTATTTAGAATGCACTGTTGAAAACTCCGTTACAGTGAAATGGTTAGCACCATACGAAAAACAAAAACATTGCGTTTTATCAGTTGCAAACAACTCGTCGCAATCCATGAACGGCTTAAAATTTGTTAGCTTTGTGCCCGCATGCATTTTTCTGTAGGAAATAAACCAGTGTCTAAGCCCAAATGGGGGCTACTTTTTATGCTGGTAATACTTGGCTGCATCGTATCTACTACCTTTTCTTTCGGACAAGAACCTGTAAAAAAAGTCACTCTAAACGAAAGCGATTTTGAATCGATCATCACTTACTCTGCCAAGGATTCTATCTACAGCGACTTCAAAAAACAACAAGTTCACTTATTCGGCAATGCACAACTGAACGCGGAGGGAATAAAAATGAATGCCGGTTATTTAATGATCGACATGAAGAAGAAAGAAGTGTTGGCTACTTCTCGCCTGGATTCGTTAGGTAATGTGGTTGAAGAACCGATATTCGTGGATGGTGTTGATACAATCAAAGCGGCGAGTATTCGCTACAATTTCGACACAAAAAAAGGATACATTCAAGAAGTGACTATCAAACAGCAGGAATACTACCTGTCGATGGAAACGGCTAAACGACAAGCCAATGAAGAAGTACATTTCGTGAATGGGAAATTCACATCCTGTAACCTGAAGGAACCTCACTATCATTTTCACTTATCCAGAGCCGTTTTGGTTCCGGAGAAACGCATCGTAACCGGACCAATGAATTTATGGATCATGGGAGTTCCTACACCTTTGGGGCTGCCCATGGCGATCATTCCTCAGAAAAAAGAACGCGAAAAACTCCACGGTTTTTTGATGCCTAAAGTTTCCTTGGTTTCGCCTTATGGAATGGGTGTGAATGATCTTGGGTATTACTTTCCGATCAACGATCACTGGCAAACAACGGCGTATGTCACTGCTTTTTCGCGCGGAAGCTTTGGCTTTGGCAATAAATCCTCCTACAATTACAAGTACCGGTTTTCCGGAAATATGGGTGTAAGTTATGACCGTTTTCGTTTTGGTTGGCCGGATTCCAACGTGGTGAATGCGGTGGCGGTAGATTGGACACATCAACAAGACGCAAAAGCCAATCCAAACTGGAACTTTAGCGCCAATGTGCATTTCAACTCCAACTCCTCGAACAAGCAGACCTTGAACGTGCAGAACGAGAATTACTTCAACAACACCTTGAATTCCGACGTCCGTTTGACCCGAAAATTTGGTTCGAAACCACTGTCCGCCGATCTGAAATTGGCCATGCGCCAAAACTCGGCCAGTCAGTTGATCGATGTTACCTCTCCAGTATTCAATTTCCAAACCACCTCTCGTATTTTCCCGTTCAAACGCGTGAACAAAGTACTTGGAATTTCCTATGCAGCTGAAATGCAAAACCGTGCATCTACCCGATCGCGTTATTTGAGCAATGGGGATTTTGACAGTATTGCCAGCGCTTTCCGAAATGGTGCCACCCAGCGCTTCAATTTACAAGGAAGTTTTGGGATCTTGCGCAATGCCATTCGTTTGTCGCCAAGCGTGAATTACAGCAACTTTTACAACTTCCAGAGCATTGAAAAATCAGTAAACGCCCTGACGAATCAGGTTGTGATCGACACCCTTAATTCCGGAGGATTCACGCACCGCATGGACGCATCGCTTGGTGCAACTTCGAACCTGTTTTCTTACTATCGTTTTGTGGGGAAACGCCAAACATTATTGCGCCACGTATTGACACCAACAGTAAGTTTTGTTTTCAGTCCGGATTTACAACAAGGCATTCAAAACTACATCGACACCACTGGAAAAACTTTTCAATACTCACGTTACGAGCGCAGTTTGTATAGTCAGTCGGTAGGCGCGTCTTCCGGTCGCATTGCCTTCGCAGTGAACAACAGTTTCGAATTGAAACAAAAAAGCGAAAAAGACACCGTGACCGGTTTCAAAAAATTCCGATTGATCGACAACTTGTTCTTTGCTACCGACTACGACATTTTTAAAGACTCGATGAATTGGAGCGATCTGAGCATGCGCATGGTGATCAATCCGGTTCAAGGATTCAATATTACCTTAAATGCGTCGCACAGTTGGTATGCCTGGGATGATTCCACTGGAAAAACACTTTCCACCTATGCCTTGAAAAATGATCAGGGATTGGGACGAATCAAACTTTTCAACGCAGCCACTTCTTACACCATTACGCCAAAAAAATTCCGTGACAAGGTAGATGCGCAGCGTTCAGCCGCTATGAATACCTGGAATCCGCAATATCAGCGATGGTTGACAAATCCGAACTACGTGGTCTTGTTCGATGTTCCGTGGACGATCAATTTTGCCTACAACTATTCCATGAACTTACTCGAGAATTCTCCGAAATATTTCGAGCAACGCTACAATTTTACCAACACCCTGGAACTTTCCGGAGACCTCTCGATCACCGAAAATTGGAAGATCACTTCGCGCATGATGCTTGACCTCAAAACAAACAAGGTCAACTACATGAACATTACCATGAACCGCAGCTTGCATTGCTGGACAGCCAGTTTTATCTGGATTCCGATCGGAAGTAACAAAAGTTTCAGCATCGGAATTCGAGGAAGTGCCGCAGCGTTACAAAATGTAAATTTGAACTTACGTAAACCTCCAATTGTTCTCTGATCATGAAACCAATTATTCCGCTTGCAGTTGAACGTCAGCGCGAACCTTTTAAAGGCGATCTGTTACTTTCAGAACCGTTTCTGATGGACGCTCATTTCACCCGCTCGGTCATTTTTGTTTGCGATCATCATGAGGAAGGTACTTTCGGATTGGTACTAAACAGTACACTCGATTTGGGAATGAATGATCTTTTGCCTGATTTCCCGCACTGTGACGCACCGGTTGGTCTGGGAGGACCAGTTGAACCACAGCAAGTCTTCTTTTTACACAAGAATCCGGAAATCGTGGGTGCCGAGCATTTGATCGACGACATTTATCTCGGTGGTGAATACGACGCGTTGAAAAATGGTATTGAGTCAAACGCTTTTGAAAAAGATTCCTTGCGTTTCTTTGTTGGTTATTCCGGTTGGGGACAAGGTCAGCTGAAAGAAGAACTGCGACAAGGCTCGTGGTTAGTTGTCAGCCCACCTAAAGGATTCAATGTCTTTGAGATCGATGATGAACATTTGTGGAAAAAATTGGTGAATGAACTAGGTGGAAATTATGCCGCCATGTCAGAATACCCGATCAATCCTTCGGATAATTAGTCCTCGATTCCTTATTTTTGAAAAAAAGAAACAATGTCTGCTCCTCTGGCCGAACGCATGCGCCCCAAAAACCTGTCTGAATACATTGGACAGCGCCACCTGTTGGAAGCCAACGGTTCTTTGAGACGCGCGTTGGATGCCGGTGTGTTGCCCTCCATCATCTTTTGGGGACCTCCCGGAGTCGGAAAAACTACCTTAGCGCAGTTACTGGCCGATCATTTGAAGCGTCCGATGTATACACTTTCCGCTATTTCCAGCGGAGTGAAAGACGTGCGCGAGATCATCCAAAAAGCGGATGCACCGGGCATGTTCCAACAAAAAGGCGCCATTTTGTTCATCGATGAAATTCACCGTTTCTCCAAATCGCAGCAAGATTCGCTACTTGGAGCAGTTGAAAAAGGAACGATCACGCTGATTGGCGCCACAACAGAAAACCCTTCGTTCGAAGTGATCTCGGCATTGCTCTCGCGTTGTCAGGTTTACACACTGGAAAGTCACACACCACACGATCTGCAAACCTTACTGGAACGTGCCATGCGCGAGGATAATTGGTTGAAGAATCGCCAGATCGAACTGAAAGAAACCAAGGCCTTGATGCTCGTTGCAGGTGGCGACGCCCGAAAGCTGTTGAATTTATTCGAAATGGTTGTCAGCACCTTTCCTGCGGATCAAGTCGCCGTGATCACGGATGAATTGGTGTTTCAATTGGCACAAAAACGCGTTCGCTACGACAAAGATGGAGAACAACATTACGACATCGTCTCTGCATTCATCAAAAGTATTCGTGGCAGTGACGCCGATGCTGCGATCTATTGGTTGGCACGCATGATCGAAGGCGGTGAAGATCCTAAATTCATTGCACGCCGCTTGTTAATCTCTGCTGCCGAAGACATTGGTTTAGCGAATCCCACAGCTCTGATCCTGGCACAAAACACGTTTCAGGCAATCCAAGTGATCGGTTGGCCGGAAGCCCGCATCATACTAGCTGAATGTACGATCTATTTGGCAACATCCCCGAAAGGAAATGCTGCTTACTTGGCCATTGACGAAGCTTTGGCAGAAGTGAAACAAAGTGGAGATCTTGCTGTTCCACTTCATTTGCGCAATGCACCTACAAAATTGATGAAAGACTTGGGTTACGGCACTGAATACCAGTATGCACACGCTTTCCCAGGCAACTTTGTTTCCCAACAATATTTGCCGGATGAGTTGGCAACCCGCAGTTTCTTCCATGCAGGAAGCAGCAAACGCGAACAAGAGATCGGTCAACAAATTCAACAATTGTGGCCCAATAAACGAACGCAATGAGTGCTCTCGCCTATTACTTATTCGTTTGGCCGTTGTCCAAATTACCTCTTTGGATCAGCTACCGCTTTTCAGACCTGTTCTACCTGTTGTTGATCACGGTTCTTCCCTACCGCAAGAAGGTCATTCACAATAACCTCAAACGATCATTCCCGGAAAGCACAGAAAGGCAGCTGCGTCGTATGCGGCATCAATTTTACAGGCACTTTGCCGATATGTTGCTGGAAGGAGTGAAAAATTTGGGGATCTCAAAAAAGGAATTGCAAAAGCGTTTTCAGATCACCAATCCGGAACTCATGCAACAGTTGTATGATCAGGGAAAAAGTGTGTTGATCGTTTCGGCGCATTATCATAATTGGGAATGGATGATCACCGGTCAAAATGTATTCTTTCCCCATCAGGCTGTCGGGATCGGAATGCCGCTTACCAGTGGGTATTGGGACAAGAAGATCAATGCTTTGCGTTCGCGTTATGGCATGCACGTCATCCATTCGAAGATCGTTAAACAATCCTTTGATGCGTATCGCGAGAAAGGAATTCCTACGGCAACCTTGGTACTGGCGGATCAAAGTCCGGGAGACAGTTTGAAAAGTTATTGGATGACTTTTATGAATCAACCCACAGCGGTAGCTTTCGGTGCGGAACAATTGGCAAACACCTATGATCAGGCCGTTGTTTTTTACTTACCGAAACGGATCAAACGCGGTTATTACCAAGTGAGTTTGGAATTGATCACCGATGCTCCACGCGATTTGCCTTGGGGTACCATTACCGAAATGCACGTTCATAAACTGGAAAAACGCCTGAAAGCAGAACCAGCTCCTTGGTTGTGGTCGCATAAACGCTGGAAACGGGAAGTACCCGCCGACCTAGAACAATTAAAACGCGAACAACGTGAAAAATTCAATCGCTATTTTCGTTCTTAGCTTTTTGGGACTTTCTGTCTTTGGTCAAGCCTCTGAGAATATTGATACGCTCCGTTTTACGGCTGATTCTTCCTATTCAAGGTCTATTGTACGTTATCAGGGAAACTTGGTCTTCGGAACCTCCAAAACGGGAGTGATCGCTTGGAATGAAAGCACGCGCACTGCACAAACCTTGATTCCTGCTAATAGAGCCGGAGAATTCAGGGATTTGCTGGTATCCAAAAATTGTTTATTTGCCATCACTTCAGGCTCCGATGGAATCTTGTTCAAATATCATCCGAAACGTGGAGTTCAGGAATTGACACATGAAAAGGGCGCGTTTTATGACGATATCGCCATATTAAAGTCACAAATTGCCATTCTTGCTGATCCTGTCAACATGCAGTTCAACCTGAAATTATGGCATGAGCGCAGCGCACAATTCCAAAGCATTGCGATTACAAGCTATCCGGAGGAAGCATGTTACGCTGCCAGCGGGACAACTGCTCAATTTTTACCGGGAGGAGATTATGTTTTTGTTTCCGGAGGATCTTCTTCTGTGCGCTTTTTTCGATTTAATTGGAAGGATACTACTCACGTTACAAGCGTAAACTTACCTTTAGCCAAAGCAGAAGGTGCCGGACCATTTTCTGTTTTCTTCTGGAATGATGTGGAAGGTGTTTGTGTTGGAGGAAATTACACCAAACCACATGATGCGGAAGGTACAGCTTGCTATACACGAGACGGAGGTAAGACATGGTTTCCATCCAGTACCTCGGGATACCGATCGTGTGTTACCGGTAATGATCGCTTGCTCCTTGCTTGTGGATCGAATGGAATTGATTATTCCAAGGACGGAGGAAAGACCTGGAAGTCATTTCAAAGTGGCAATTTTTGTGCATTACTTTTAGAAAACAAGGTGCTATACGCCACCACCAACAAAGGATACTGTTTGCGCTTCAAATTACCAAAATCTTTTTTTAAGCCATAAAAAAAGGGATGCCGAAACATCCCTTGCGTATTTTCAAAAACAACCGCTTATAATTTTTCTGCTACTGCGATCAATTTTTCAGGCGTTTGATATCCAACCACACGTTTCACCAATTTGCCATCTCCGTTGATGAACAAGAGCGTTGGATACGCAGTCACTTTATAATCTTGAGCCACCTTGATCCCATCAGCCTCCAATTCTGCATCCAGTTTCATATTGATGAATTTCGCGTTAAACAACTCGCCAACCTGATCGTTCGTAAATGTATTCTTCGCCATTTGTTTGCACGGTCCGCACCAAGAAGTATACACATCAATAAAGATCAATTTTCCAGAGGACTTGGCTTGTTTCAAGGCTTTTTCCCAAGTTAATTTTCCAAATTTAATTCCTGCTGCAGGCGCTGCTGCCTCCATTTTTTTTGCTGTTTCGCTTGGAGAAGAAGTGAATGCAAATAATCCGAATGATGCGAATGCGATAATTGCGATAAAGATTTTCATAACAACATATTTGTTTTGTAAACGAATGTCTAAATTTAGACTTTATTCCAGTCCGAATTTCGATTTTATTAAAAGATTAACAATACATGGCCTTTCAGCTGATCTTCCATGCATGCGATGCAGACTTACAACAAGTGTGCCGCAGTATCGTGGATGAATGGAAAAGCACAAAATCGATCTTTGAACTAAAAACCAGTGGTTCTACGGGTACACCGAAAATCGTACATCGGAGTCGGAAACAGATCGAAGCTTCCGCGAAACGAACCAACGCCTTTTTCGGATTACATGCATCGAGTGAAGTGCTGTTGTGTATCAATCCAGCGCATATTGGTGGAAAAATGGTCCTCATCCGGGCATTGGTGGGGAATTACACCGTACATGTGGTTACAACTAGTCGCCGATTTTGGGAGCAAATTCCGGCACTCCCGTTTGACTTTGTCAGTTTAGTTCCACTGCAAATCGATGCCGCTTTATCCGAGAATCCGGATGTTTTCAAGCAATTTCAAGCCGTATTATTGGGAGGAAGCGCTTTGAATTCGGAAACAGAAAAAGTGTTAGCGACCAATTATTCCGACACCACAGCATTCTATCTGGGATATGGCATGACAGAAACCATTTCTCATATTGCACTGCGCAAGATCGGCAAGCCGGATTACCAGCCTTTGTCGGGTGTAGAAATACACGCATTTTCGGATCACACACGCATTGAGGATCATGAAACCGGTGTCATTGACGTAATTTGTTCCGACCTCCTGGAACTTCGAGAAAATGGAAATTTTCAATGGATCGGTCGCGCGGACTTTGTGATAAATTCCGGCGGCCTAAAATTTCATCCGGAACAAATCGAGCAAGCTTTGGATGGTTTACTCGAAGGAATTTACATCATGTCGAGTATTCCCGATGACACTTTAGGGGAACAGCTGGTCCTTGTTACGGAGAAAGAGCAAACAGATCGAACAAAATCGCTAGTAAACGCTAGGATATCGGAACTTTTTGGCAAATATGCTGTTCCAAAGCAGTGGATCGTTCATTCCATACCGAGTAACGGAAGTAAATTCATGCGCAAACAATTACAGGACGAAATTCGCGGGAAACATGACGCTTGAGGAAAGTTACCGCATATTGAAGTTGAAACCGGGAGCAACGGAACAAGAAGTTAGGCGGCAATTTAAACGTCTGGCATTGAAAGTGCATCCCGACATCAATCCAGATCCCGCAGCACACGAACAGTTCATTCAACTGACGCGCGCCATGGAGATTGCACTCAATCCGAACGCACACGGTATTCCCCTTCAAGCAACAGAATCAAGCAGTCGTGCAGCACGAAGCGAAACTCCCGAACAGCGAAAAGCGCGCATGGACGAGGCAAGAAAACGCTACGAGCAGCAGCAACATCGTCAAGCAGCCGATGATCATCATTATTTCACTTCGTTAACTAGTGGAAAAAAGTGGTCGATCTACAAATGGGTCGTACGACTGGGGTGTTTGTTTGCAGTACTCTTGATATTGGACGGTTTTCTACCCTATCATTACAAAACCGACCGCTTGTTGGCTCACGGTACCATAGATCATCGCGGAATCGATCATGAAAAAATTTGTTTGGTTCAATTGCGCGAAACTGGAACCTATTATGCGCGCATGGATCTGGCTGCTTGGATCTACTCGTATCCGGAGGTTCAAGTAGCGAAATCGTGGTTTTTACACACACCGATCTACATGTATTCATCGGATGATTTTGCGATGTACGAAACTCCGTTCGACTTTCATGTAGGAAGTATCCGTTGGTACTTGGCTGTCTTGCTGTTGGTTCCGCTCATCCCCTATACATTGCGCAAAAAAACACTCAGCTTTGTGTTCCTATACCAGTTTTCATTTTGGGGCATCGGATTGGTCGAATTGTATTTGCTACTGACCAATGATCATTTGCTGCACGTGATGAGTTTGGGATTCTATTAAACGCGTTTTTTCATCGCGCGGTCCATATCGCGTTTGTCGTCTTTCGCTTTCAAATCGTCGCGTTTATCGTGTAGTTTTTTACCTTGTGCGGTTGCAATTTCTACCTTCAACCAGCCTTTTTCATTCAAAAAGCAACGGATTGGAATGATGGTGTTTCCTTTCACTTTCACCCATTTCTCCAATTTTTTGATTTCTTTTTTATTGAGCAGCAATTTGCGGTCACCTTTGGGAGAATGGTTGTAGAACGATCCGTTTTCGTAAGGAGAAACAGTCATGTTCCGGATAAAAACCTGACCATTGTCTACGACACAATACGCTTCTACGATCGAGGCCTTTCCGTTTCGGATGCTTTTGATCTCGGTGCCCGACAAAACGATTCCCGCCGTGAAGAATTCCTCCAGGTGGTATTCAAACTTTGCTTTCTTGTTGCGTATGTTTACTTCGTTTGCCGACATGCGATAAAAATCTGATCATCCTTTCTTTTACTTTCACGCCCATGTTTGTATGACAGAGATGATAAAGAAGTGATGGTACAAAGTTAACAGGGCATCTGTGAAAAACAATTGAATAAATTGAAAAATCCGCATCTGTAATTCGTAATTTTGACGCGATGAACATTCCATCGAAATATTTAGACGAAGCCGTAGAGCAATTCAGTTCCCTTCCCGGTATTGGAAAACGAACGGCTTTACGCTTGGTGTTGCAGTTGCTGAAACGATCGGAAGATGAGTTGTCGCGCTTTGCGGAAGTCATCCAGAGTTTGCATGAGCACGTACAATCCTGTGTTTCGTGTGGTAATATTTCAGATCACAACACGTGTTCCATTTGTTCAAATCCCTCAAGAAATCACCGTATCATATGTGTTGTAGAGGACATTCGCGATGTCATGGCCATTGAAGCAACCGGTACTTTTCAGGGGATCTATCACGTATTGGGCGGGATTATTTCCCCCATGGACGGAATAGGTCCGAACGATCTGTTCATCCATCCACTTATCGAAAAATGTCAAAACCAACTGGTTGACGAAGTTATCCTGGCTTTAAGTCCAACAATGGAAGGAGACACCACAAGTTTTTATTTATACAAAAAAATTATATCTTCGGCAGTGAATATCACTGCTTTATCGCGCGGCATTTCAGTAGGTTCAGAACTGCATTATGCAGATGAACTCACGCTATCCAGATCGATCCAGCAGCGTTTACCTTTTACAATTACTTAAAAATATAAATCATGTTGAAAGAATTTAAAGCATTTATTTCAAAAGGAAATGTAGTTGATCTTGCGGTCGCTGTGATCATGGGAGCTGCTTTTGGAGCGATCGTTTCGTCTTTAGTTACAGATATCATTACTCCTTTGATCCTCTCACCGGTTATGAAACAGTTGGGAGTAAACGAATTAGAAAAAATCGCGTGGAATGGTGTTTTGTATGGAAAGTTTATCGCGACTGTGATCAATTTTGTTGTTGTTGCTTTCTGTATCTTTTTACTAGTAAAAGGGATGAACAAAGCGTCCAATTTGCGTAAAAAACAAGAAGAAGCAGAAGCACAGGCTACTCCTCCGGCTCCATCGAAGGAAGAAGAATTGTTGGCGGAGATCCGTGACCTGCTAAAAAACAAATAAGTTCGAGGAGTAGCATTTTTTTTGTCAAAAGCCATGAAAATTGCGCATTTTTTTTGCTGTTTTTTTGGTAGAACTAAAATTTGCTTATCTTCGGTTGGTATAACCATTCCGGATAGAACCGGACAAAGTTGATTACGAGTTAAACATGACAAGCATTTTTGTTGCTAAACTGGATTTCAACACAACTGACGAGCAGTTGAAATCGCTTTTTGATCGATTTGGCAAAGTCAATCGAGTAACCATTGCAAAAGACCGCGAAACTGGGAAACCACGAGGCTTTGCGTTTGTCGAAATGTTTGATGAACAGGAAGCAGACGCTGCCATTCAAGAGCTAGACGGTTCGACAGTAAATGGGCGTCAAATAGCTGTTAAGAAAGCAGACGACAGAGCCGGTGGAAAACCAAGTGGCGGCGGTCATGAACAGCGACGTGAGTTCAGACCTCGAGAAGATCGTCCAACTTCCGGTAGCACAGATCTACGCACCGATTACAAAAAGCTTGATGATAAACCTGCTCGACCGGCTTTCGCTCCAGAGGAAGTAAAACCGATCAAAACGGAACGCAAAAAAGAACGCGAAAAACCTTCGTTGAAAGAGGCTCCTAAAAAACACAAGATGGAAGCGTATAAGAAAAGTGGAAAGAATTCACGATTCTTTGATGACGAGGAAGACGACGACGATTACGATTACGATACCTTCCGTAAAAAGTCCGGATGGACCGATGACGAAGAAGAATAAACCTTTTAGATACCTCTGCATCGCAGAGGTATTTTTTTTGAGTAACTTCGGGGAGCTAAAACTTGAACTATGAGAATCTCCGCTCTCCTGCTATTTGTACTGCTTTTCAGCGTCGTTTTATCTTTTGGTCAATGTCCAGAATGTGGCAATGGCATGGTGAATGCAGGAGAAACAACAGTGAATTGTCCGGAAGATGTTCCGCATCCTTCCAGCTGTGTGAGTCCCTGTGGACAACCAACTAGTTTCGAGTCAGCAGCAGGAATTCGCATTTCGCATGATTTTGTCGGAACGACTACCTATTCCACAGCTGGTTTGCCGGTAGGTTGGAGCTTTGCAGGTGCACCCTCCCCTACAACTGCTGGTGCGTTACCTGTCGCTGACGCCTACGGAGCGAAAGCAGGATTGGTTCAACCGGGTTGTTCCGGAGGCTGTACCGGAACCAATGGATTTTGCATTGGAAACATCGGAAACACGATACCGGTTGGAGCCGGAGGAGCTGGCGGAAAACTTGGTGCTAACTTTGACGGAAGAAACAATGTTGCCTCCAATCCCAGTTATGCCGTATTGCGGGGACAAGGTAATCCAACCTTGATTTCTGAAACATTCAATTTTTCAGCAGTAGAAGGATTCAAAGTGCAATTTTGGTTAGCTGCTTCTGAATCTTCATGCGGGCAAACAAATGGTTGGGGATCCTGTGTGGGAAATGCCGCTTTTTTAGACTTTTCGAGTAATGGCGGAACATCCTGGACTCCGATCATGCAATTAACGACCAGCAGTAGCAGCACAGACATGTGTCTAAATAATTCGACCAATACGCTTTGGTTCAGAGAAGGCGCTTGGTCGCGTGTTTGCCTGACTGTCTTTAAATCGTCAACTTCGCCAGGAAATTTTTATTCTGCGGCTACAGCCACCACCGCTGCTTCAGGGATCATGGTAAATAGTGCCTACTTTACATCCAATTTTAAGTTCCGCATTCGCTATGCACAAACAGCCAGTTGTACCAGTGGAATCACCACGACCAACCCCGGTAGATATTTAGCTATTGATTATCCGGTGATCACTTCCGGCGATCAACTGATCCCTTGCGGTATTTCTTTTTCGAAAATGTGCGGTTTTGGTGAGGATTCCAACGATGATGGTGTCGGTAGTTCTACGAGCTTCACCACAAACACGGCATTTAGCACTGTTAAAAGAGGCGTGAATTTCGCTGAGAAAGGTGTAGAGATCTTCCATGCGCAAAATGCAAGTTACGCCAGTTTGAATGCCACAGGAACAACATTCCCGAGTGATTTCACCTTATGTAATGCAGAAGGAGGCGATGCGCAATGCATCGATTGGCGCACCAACAACAACAGCTATTTCGTTCAATATGAATGCGTAACAGATTGGGAGGCTCCCTCGAATTCGATCAATGTGAATTATTTCAAAGGAACTTCACCGAGTTCTTTCACACTCACCAAAGTGACCGCAAGTGGAAAAACAGCTGCGATTGGTTGGCGTTACAGCGGCAGTAGATTTGTAAATTGCAGCAGTTCTTCAGACCTCAATGTTGGATGTAACGGATACTCATTTGTTTCCGGAAGTCTTCCCACACAATTTGCACGAGGCTTCTACCAATTGGCAGTGAATAATCTGGGACAATCCTGGTCGTTTTACGGCGCATCCAGCTGCAGTAATTACTTCAATGGACCATTCATTGGTTCTATTGCCGTACCTGAAAACATCCCTACTGCGCCTAATTTTACGCTTTGTTCCGGGAGTGATCTGGTTTTTAGCGGCGCAGTTGACTATTGCTCCACTAGCAGTGGTCTCACGGGTACACCCGGACTAACAGTTTCCGGACCGGCTGGTTTTTCCGAATTCATTGCTTCGAACAGTTCCGGACTGGTTCCAATTACCACACCTGGTGATTATATCCTTCAAGCATCCGTTGGTTCTACGCCTGCCCAATGTTTGGATTGTGGACGAGCTACGTGCATCACCGTAACCCAAGCAGAAATAGACGCTTGTGCAACGGCGCTTCCAGTTACGCTCAGCATGTTTGACGGAAAACAGGTCAATCAAGAGATCTTTTTAAATTGGCGCACAGAAAATGAAGTCAACAGTGCCTATTTCACAATCTCAAAGATCAATTCGAACAACGATTACGAGATGATCGGTACCGTTGTTGCATCCGGAAATAGTTCCAACCCTATTTTGTACCAATTCACGGATAAAGAACCGGTTGCAGGGATCAATTATTACCGATTACAGCTCATTGATCTCAACGGAAGTCAAAAATCACAACAGATAGTGTCCGTCCAATTTCAACAACTTTTAAGTTGCATCTACAGCGAAACACAGGGGATCCAAGTTTCCGGACTTTCCAATGAATCTGAATTTTTACTTTACGATACTCAAGGTGCATCCTTACTTCAAGGAATATTAGATCCGAAAGATCCGCTCATTCAGATCACTCATTTGAGAAAGGGCGTTTATTATTTGAAGATCAGTGGAGCAACTAAGCAACAAGTAATTCTCAAAGTACTGGTTCAGTAACACCGTTTCGAATCTGTTCTGCATGTTGACCTTAAGCCATTCGATCATTACAAGTTAATTTACGGACTTGGATCAATCATCAGAGAATAGGAATGAACGGAAAGTATTTCCTTGAATACCAAGGAGCGCGAAAATTCCATAAATTACAACGGAAATCCGGCTATGACAAAAGAACAGGAACAAAAGATCAAAGAGTTGGTTCATAAATACAATGATATCCTATTGATATCTATGAAATTGGCGGTTACCGAGGATTTTCTGAACTTGATGCTACTTAATCGGGATGACGCTAATTATGAATTGCAGGACTTAGTCAAAGATAAAAAGACATTCACCGACGTGGTCATGAAGGAATTTCTGCGAACCAATAGTTCGGTGGTGATCCAGGACTTGCGAAAAATGGAAGATCCGGTCAAAACGAAATTAACTCGACGCAGAAAGCAATGATCCCCAAAACGGTTGTGATTCATTAACTTTGTAAAAAACGACCGGTGAACAAGAACAAGGAAATCGATGTACTTCAAGAACGGATAAAAGAATTGTCCTGTTTGTACGATGTAAGCTCTATTGCGAATCAATTCGAAAAATCGTTCGATCAGATCGTTCAGGAAATTACCGAACGTGTTTCCCTTGCCTGGTGTTATCCGGAAGATGCCATTTGCCAAATTCGTATCGAAGATCAGGAATGGACATCTGCTCCGATCGATACAGATACACATCGCCAACTAGAACGCATCGCTTTGAACGGTCAGATCATTGGCTCCATGTGCATTCACTACCGGAAAGATCGTCGCACTGCAAACGATTTTTTACAGGAAGAACGAAAGTTACTCAAAAAGTTGACGGATGAATTGAGGCACTTGTATGAGCAAAAGATTCTTAAAGAACGAGAATATACCTTCGAGCGCATTGCTCAGCGACAGGATCGGATCAAAATTCTGGAAGAAATAACGGCGGGGATCGCACATGAGCTGAATACACCACTCGGCGCCATTCTAGGCTTTGCTCAACTCATCATTGATAGCACCACTGATAAACAAACAGCAAATGATGCTACCAAGATCATGAATTCCGCCTTGCACGCGCGTGAGATCGTAAAGAAATTGATGTATTTCTCCAATGAAATGCCCCAACAGATCGGTACCTATGATCTAGGTCCGCTTATCTTGGAAACGGTTGAATTACTCAAACCCAACTTACTGGCAAAAAATCTTGAGATCAAAGTGGAACTTCCGGAATCATCCATTTTAGCAGATGTTGATTCGGTGCAATTCGCACAAGTTTTGTTCAATTTACTGATCAATGCCATCTACGCCTCGCATCCGGATACAGAGATCTTGGTAGAATTGATCGATCTGAATGAAAAATACTCCCTACAAATCCATGACTACGGAACCGGGATCGCTCCGGAGATCCAGGAACGTATTTTTGATCCGTTTTTCAGTACAAAACCTGTGGGAGAAGGAACAGGACTGGGATTAAGCGTTTGCCAAGGCATTATTAAATCCTACGGAGGTAAGATTTTAGTTGCCTCACAACCCAACGAAGGAACAACCTTTCACATTGAGCTTCCTAAAAAACAAGGAATATGAAAAAAGAGAACATTCTACTCGTAGACGATTCCCCGGAAATTCTGGAAGTACTGTCGCGATCCCTGCAAGGACTGAATTTTTTCACCTTCAATGCATCCAATGTGGTGGACGCGATTGATATCTTGAAACAAGGAGAAGTAGATATTCTCATTACCGACATAAAAATGCCGGGAGCAAATGGTATGGACCTTGCGCGGTATACGTTGGAACATTATCCACAGATCCCTATTTTGTTGATCACCGGTTATCCCAATATCTCGGATGCTGTTCAGGCCATTCGCACCGGTGTGGTGGATTACTTAACGAAACCGTTTACCCAACTGGAATTAAAAGAAGCCTTGGATAAAGTTTTGGTCAAACTGAAAACAGAGAAAAAACCGATTCATAAACCAACGTCTTCTGAACTTCCAGTCACAAATCGCTTCGGGATCATGGGTAGTTCGAAATTCCAGCGAGCATTGTACGAAATTATTGAGCGAATCAATCACCTGAATGTGACCGTATTGATCCAGGGTGAAAGCGGAACAGGAAAAGAGCTTGTTGCACGATCCATTCATTATAGCGGTCCATTCCACCATACGCCATTCATTGCCGTGAATTGTGGTGGAATTCCTGAAAATCTCTTGGAAAGCGAATTATTTGGAGCTGTGAAAGGAGCCTACACCGGAGCCACAGAGAATCGTCCCGGATTTTTTCAGGCTGCTGAAGGTGGAACGATCTTCTTGGACGAAATAGGAAATGCTTCCTTGAATGTTCAAACGCGACTATTGCGTGTGCTTCAGGAAAAAGAAATTACTCCCGTTGGTTCTCCGCATGCAAAAAAAACGAATGTGCGGATCATTGCCGCTACCAATGCGAATTTGAAAGAAATGATTGCGCAGGGAACCTTTCGAGAGGATCTATATTACCGATTGAACATCGTTTCTGTGGATATACCGCCACTACGCGAACGCAAAGAAGACATCCCTGTTTTGGCCGACCATTTTGTGACGAAGTACGCCCAAGAGTACCGCAAAACCAAATTAGAGATCGAACCGATGGTCTATGAGATCCTTCAACGCTACAATTGGCCGGGAAACATCCGCGAATTGGAAAATTTGATCCAGCGTTGTGTTGTATTGACCGATAATAAATTGACTCCGAATGACTTGCCGGATTACTTAAAGGTACAACTACCGATGCAGGAAACACAAACGACCGCATTTATATCCTTGAAAGAAAAAGAAAAAGAGTACATTCTACAAGTATTGGCTGCTTGCGACATGAATAAATCAAAAGCGGCAGATATTTTAGGCATAGACCGAAAAACACTTCGTCATAAGCTGGAAAACTAGCGGAATTTCTCCCCAATCGGGTAAATACTCCCCACCCACACTTCAACCAACTGCACGGGCGTAAAATCTCATTCAACTGATTATCTGTTGTTTACACTTGTTTCATGTGATCTAATCTCATTCTGGCATTAAACTTGAAAACGGGCGCCGCAAATAAAAACAGGTTGTCTGATGAGTATTTGTTTAGAATGCGGAAAATATCAAAATTGCTGCCTTACGGCCGACAAAGAAAACGTACACACATGCGTTGAATTCGAATCCCGCACCACATTTAATCAGATCAAAAAAGCGCCCGAATCCTTCGAAGAAACAGGAAATGCAACAACCATTCTGTGTCATTCGTGCAAACTGGCAACGACCTGTATGTACAGCAAGGGGGCGCGCCCAATTATCCATTGTGAACTTTATGAATAATCGACATGATAGAAAAAGAAAAATCAAAAGTTGGTATGTATGAAGCTGTTCAACATCAGTTTGACAAAGCAGCCGATACGATGAATTTAAATCCGGATATCCGTAGAATTCTGGGTGCAACGAATAACGAGATCCTGGTTCACTTCCCAGTGAAAATGGACGATGGTCGCGTGGAAGTTTTCAAGGGATACCGCGTGCAGCACAATAACGCACTTGGTCCATACAAAGGAGGTTTGCGTTACCACCCATCGGTTGATATCGATGCCGCACGTGCGTTGGCTATTTGGATGACTTGGAAATGTTCGTTGGCTGGTTTGCCATACGGAGGTGGTAAAGGTGGAATCCAGTTAGACCCTACTAAATATTCCACAGCAGAATTGGAGCGTATTACGCGTCGCTTTACTTATGCTTTGGGTGACAATATTGGTCCGGATTACGACATCCCGGCACCAGACGTGAATACCAATGCGCAAATGATGGCTTGGATCTCTGATACGTACATGTCAGGAAAAAGTCAGGCTGAACGTTCTCGTTATGCACACGTTGTAACTGGAAAACCTGTTGGTTCAGGAGGATTGGAAGGCCGTGACCGCGCTACCGGATTTGGTGTAGTAACTACGATCCAAGCTTGGGCGAATTGGAAGAACACTTCGTTGGAAGGCAAGCGCTACATCGTTCAAGGATTTGGAAATGTGGGACATTGGGCTTCCATCTTTATGAAAGAAAAAGGAGCCGTATTGGTAGGTGTTCAGGATGCTTCGGGTACGATCTACAACGAAACAGGAATTGATCCGCACGACTTATTGGCATATACTCAAACACAAAAAGGCGCGATTGCAGGTTATCCAAAAGCAGATGCGATCGATCCGAATGCTTTCTTCGGTTTGGAATGTGAAATTTTGATCCCGGCTGCCTTGGGCAATCAGATCACGGAAAACAATGCCGAGTCGATCCAAGCAATGGTGATCGCGGAAGGAGCAAATGGACCTACATCTCCAGAAGGAGAACAGATCTTGCGTGATCGTGGAATTGACATCATTCCTGATATTTTGTGCAACTCCGGTGGTGTGATCGGAAGTTACTACGAGTGGTTGCAGAACAAGCAAGGAGAAATTTGGTACATGAATGATGTGATCCATCGCTTGGAAAACCAAGTTTTGAATTCGTTCCAGAAAGTATTGGACGCAGCAGAAGAATATAAAACCGATTTCCGAACCGCTGCTTACATCGTCGCTATCAAGCGCATTGAGTTAACGTATAACCAACGTGGAGTTTTCCCATAATTTACAGATGAATAAACTAGGAATTTTAATCGATGAAAAAGACCCAAGGGTCTGTTTGAATCCGGCATTTGCAAAGCGCTACATCAATGATTTGAAGTGCGCGATCTACATGGAATCAAACGCAGGATTGAAAGCAGGTTACACCAACGCAGATTATTCTGCGGTTGGTGTAACTGTTTGCGACCGTCAAACAGTATTAAGTGAGGCAGATTTGCTATTAACGATCAACCATATAGACTTTCAGTCTGGTGAGATCGCTAACAAAGAAGTGATCTCCATCCTCAACCCACTCTTCTACCCGGAGCGACTAGAAACTTACATGCTACCATCCGTGCGTCTATTCAGTTTGGATTTGATGCCGCGAACGTCCAAGGCACAGTCTATGGACGTTTTGTCGTCTATGGCATCTCTTGCCGGCTACAAATCCGTCATCAAAGCCGCAGATCTGCAAAGCAATGTAATCCCAATGTTGACTACTGCTGCAGGAACCGTGAAGCCGTTGAAAGTATTGGTTTTGGGAGCCGGTGTTGCCGGATTACAAGCCATTGCAACTGCAAAACGCTTAGGAGCTGTGGTCGACGCATTCGACGTACGCAAGTCAGCCGGAGAAGAGATCAAAAGCTTGGGTGCCAACTTTATTGAAGTGGAAGGTGCGGCTGAGAATCAACAAGCCGGAGGTTACGCTATCGAACAAACGCAAGAATACTTGGATCGTCAGCGCGACATGATCGATAAATATGTGCGTGCAGCTTCAATTGTGATCTGTACTGCAAACATCCCGGGGAAAAAAGCACCGCTTTTGGTTCAGGAAGAAAGCGTGAAGAACATGAAACCGGGCTCCGTGATCATCGACTTAGCGGCGGAACAAGGCGGAAACTGTGCGCTTACAGAAAACGATCGTCTGATCGAAGTAAATGGCGTACGCATTTTAGGGGAATCGTTCTTGGCCCGTGAATTGGCTCAAACAGCCAGCAACTTGCTTTCGGCAAACTACTTCAACTTTTTGAAACATTACTTCGATACCGCAGCGGAAAATCGTGCAGAAGATCCGATCATTAGCGGTTGTTTGACTATCGATAACGGCGTTTTGGTGAATGACCGTATTGTAACACTTGTAAACCAATAAATATGTTAGATTTTTTATCCGCGAACGAGGCACCCATTTATTTTATCGTCCTCTGTATTTTTCTTGGTGTTGAGATCATTTCAAACGTACCATCCATTCTTCACACACCGTTGATGTCCGGTGCCAATGCGATCCACGGAGTGATCTTGGCCGGTGCGATCATCACGATGTATCATGTACCATCAGACGATTATGTGAACCTGACCCTGGGATTCTTTGCGGTCCTTTTTGGAACCCTGAACATCTCCGGTGGATTTTTCATCACAGGACGCATTCTTTCCATGTTTGCGAAAAAACAAAAAAAATAAGCTGTTCACGAACCGAATAATTTGATTTACATGAAATTAGTTTTAGAAATTAGTTATTTCCTAGCGATGATCTCCTTCATCGTCGGATTGAAATTCTTGAGTTCACCTGCCAAAGCCAAAATGGGTAACTTGATCGCTGCGATCGGTATGACTCTGGCAATTCTTGCAACGATCGTTGGAACGTATTACAACAGCGGGATCAACATCAATTTGATCTTGATCGCCATCGCTATTCTCGCAGGAATTGTGATCGGTAAACGCATGTCCGACAAAGCAGAGATGACAAAAATGCCTCAATTGGTCTCTTATTTCAATGCCATGGGAGGTGGTTGCGCATTGTTGTTAGGTCTGATCGAAGGGCAACAAGTTATGCATTCGAATGATCGCGGCGCAGAAGTGATCTTGTTGATCGCCATGATGATCGGAGCTGTTTCCTTCTCTGGAAGTATCGTTGCTTTCCGAAAATTGGCCGGAAAACAAAAAGATGTCCGCACGATGGGATTAAAAGTATTCTCACGCGTGTTGTTGATCGCTTTGATCGGGATTCCGGTATTGGCGTCTTTCGACATCCTTTCGATCACTTTAATGCAGGAGATCGGAATCTTGGCAGCACTTTCCATTGTTTACGGACTCATTTTCGTTTTACCGATCGGTGGAGCTGACATGCCGGTTGTGATTTCCTTGTTGAACTCGTTAACGGGTGTAGCTACGGCGCTTGCGGGTGTTATGTTCAACAACTTGTTGATGATCTCTGGTGGTATTTTCGTAGGTTCTGCTGGGGTTTTATTGACACTTTTGATGTGTTCTGCCATGAATCGTTCCATTTGGGCGGTGCTTTCCGGTAGCTTCAAGAAATCAGAACAAGGAGAAGAATTGGAGATCGAGATCAAACGCACTACCGTGGGTGAACTCGCTACGAATTTGATGTATGCGAACAAAGTGGCGATCATTCCTGGATATGGTTTGGCAGTTGCACAAGCACAGCATTTGTGCGGACAATTGGAACGCTGGTTAGACAAGAAAAATGTGGAGGTGGAATACATCATTCACCCGGTTGCGGGACGGATGCCAGGACACATGAACGTGTTGTTAGCAGAGGCAGATATTCACTACGACAAATTGAAAGAGATGGAGGAAGTGAACGACAACATGAACGAGTACGATGTGGCTATTGTGATCGGTGCAAACGATGTGGTAAACCCTGCAGCCGAAAATGATCCGAACTCTCCAATCTACGGGATGCCGATCATCAAAGCATACAATGCGAAGAATGTTGTAGTGATCAAACGAGGTATGGCTAAAGGTTATGCCGGAGTTGAGAACGCTTTATTTGGATATGACAACTGTCATTTATTATTCAATGACGCGAAAGCAGCCTTGAATGATGTGATGGCGGAACTTAAAAATATTGAAGATTAAGTTTTAAATGAGGGCCCCGGATCCAACGTTAGGTTATCCTCGTTTTTGATTTTCGGGTTCGGGGTGAACGAGGATAGGCTGGCAATGTGAATTGCCAGCCTTTTATTTGTTACAAACCTCCACCCAATGCTTTGTAAAGTGCAACTTGCACTTGAGCTTTGCGGCATTTGAGATCCAACAATTCCATTTGTGTTTCCAAGAAATAAGCTTGTGTGGTGATGATCTCCAAATAAGTAGATCGTCCTGAAGCATACAACTCACGTACAGAGTTCACAGATTCATCCAGAATGCGCAACTCTTCATTTTTATAGGCGAGCATATTCTTTAAGCTTTCATTCAATTGAATCAACTCAAAAACCTCTGAATAAGCAGTTAAGATCGTTTTTTCATAATGTAAATATGCTTCTTTCTGCTTGCCGGCAGACTCCATCAATTGCGCTTTCAACGCACGGCGATTCACTACCGGCATCAACATACCTGCTGCAATATTGTATGCAATCGACGCCGGCGCTTCAAACAAAACGGCTAACCGGAACGCTTGGAGTCCCATGGATGCATTCAACTGAAGTGTGGGATAAAATGCTTTTCGCGCACTTGTCAGGTCAGCTTTTGAGGCAATCACCAATTGTTCAGCTTGTTGAATATCCGGTCTATTCTTCAGTAATTGTTCCGGATTCGCCAATGACAATTCAGCCATCAACGAATCAGCTGCGCTTAATACATTTCGGGGAATGGCACGAGGATAACTACCTGTCAGTGTACTTAACTTGATCTCAAAGGATCGGATCTCCTGCTCTACTTCCACCAACATCTTTTTCGTTTCCAGCAATTG
The DNA here is from genome assembly GCA_964427665.1 of uncultured Fluviicola sp. GTDB lineage: Bacteria > Bacteroidota > Bacteroidia > Flavobacteriales_D > Crocinitomicaceae > Fluviicola. Next base: position 80,410 of record CAYRVL010000002.1, read on the forward strand.
TGAACGCGTCAAGTGTACGGCAACTTCCGTGGCGGCACCTGTCTCAAACTGAGCTTCCACGATCTGGATCGCATTTTCTTGCAAGAGGATATTTTCTTGCAGTTTCAAACGCTGTTCATCGAGCGTTAACAGGAAAAAATAGTGGGTTGCAATTTCCGAAACCACTTCCGTTGCTGCCAGTTTCCGACCGATCTCGGAAGCCAAAAAGCGACGAACAGCCGCCACCTTTTGGTTCTTCAATTTACCCCACAGGTCAATCTCCCAAGACGAATGTACGCCCATAAAGTAATCGGGCACCGGGTTCGGAATGCGTTGTTTGTCGTTGATATTTGGAGAAAATTGCGTATCGTAATTCCCTACTCCGTCAATCGTGTAATCACCAAATTTTCGCACACCCGAACTCAATCCCACAGCCAATTCAGGGAGTCGGATTCCACGCGTGAACGTCACTCCAGCGCGCACTTGTTGGACTTTTGCATCCATGATCTGTAGATCAATATTATGTCGAAACGCACTATCGATCAAAGCGCGTAAATGGATATCGTTGTAGAATTTCTTCCAGGAAGGAAGTGAATCCTGCGAACCGGTCTTCAACGAATCAATGGGTTGCTGCGCCGCATTAGTAGCATACGTTTTCGGTAGTTGAAGTTCTTTTTGGAACTCTGGCGAAACGCTTTTACAGGACGTGATCGCGCATATCAATCCTGTGATATAGAAGTACTTCATTGTTTAGCTTTTTTAAATCGCGCATCCAATAGCGCAAAAATGTAGTAAAGTCCCGGAATGATGATCACGCCGAGTATCGTACCAAAGATCATCCCTCCTGCCGCAGCGGAACCAATAGTTCTATTTCCAATGGATCCGGCACCGGAAGCCAACATCAACGGGATCAACCCGGCTGTAAATGCAAAAGAGGTCATTAAGATCGGACGCAAACGCGCCACGGCTCCTTCGATGGTCGCATCCAGAATAGAGCTTCCCTCCTGTTGCTTCAACAAGGCAAATTCGACGATCAGAATGGCATTTTTACCCAGCAAACCGATGAGCATCACGATCGCAACCTGCGCATAAATGTTGTTTTGCAAGCCAAACATCCACAAGAACAGATAGGATCCAAACAATCCAACCGGCAAGAATAACAAAACCGGGAACGGAAGCAAGAAACTTTCATATTGTGCCGACAATAGCAAATAAACAAACAACAAGCACAAGGCAAAAATGATGATCACCTGATTTCCGGAAAGGATCTCTTCTCGCGTCATTCCGGAGAATTCGTAGGAATAACCTTTCGGCAATGCCGTTTTAGCAGTCTCTTCGATGGCGCGGATCGCATCCCCACTACTGAATCCATCAGCAGGTGTACCGTTGAGCAAGGCAGAAGGATACATGTTGTACCGCGTTACCTGTTCCGGACCAAATACGCGCTCGATACGCGCAAATGAGCTGTAAGGTACCATTTCTCCGTCAGCATTCTTGATGCGCAGTTTTAACAGATCATCCGGTTGTGCACGGTATTTCGGATCTGCCTGCACCATCACTTTGTACATTTGCCCAAAACGGATGAAGTTGGTTGCATAATAACTACCGATCAAGGTTTGTAAATTCGACATAGCAGCATCTACCGTGATCTTCTTTTTTGCCGCATTATCGGGATCAATATGTACCATGAATTGCGGGAAACTTGGATCGAACCCGGAGAATGCCTCCTTGATCTCGTTTCGCTTGCGCAATTCTTTCAAGAAACCTTGCGTGATCCGGTTCATTTCCTGTAAATCTCCGGAACCGGTCATATCCAAAACACGCAATTCAAATCCATCAGCATTACCAAATCCAGGTACGGCCGGTGGCGGGAAGAATTGAACCTCTGCATCTTTGATGTGTTTGGTTTTTTCCACCAATTCTGCTATCAGGTCTTCCGCACTCTTATCGCGCTGATCCCAAGCTTTTAAGTTGATGGTACTCATCCCGAAGGAAGCACCTACCCCGTCTGTCATCATGCTATACCCCGTCAAACTCGAGATTGATTCCACCTCCGGAAACTTCTGAGCGATCCGATCGATCTCGTCCATGACCAACTCAGTACGCTCTAATGTTGCACCTGCGGGTGCATTGACACTAACGTAGATCGTTCCCTGATCTTCCGTTGGGATAAATCCGGATGGTACCACGCTACTGATACCAAAGGTCAGTACAACGAAAACAGCTAGTGAAACGATCGTGATCACTCTTCGGTTTGCGATCACGCGCAACAAACGCTGATACTTTTCTGAAAGTCTGTCATAACGCTTGTTGAATGCATTGAAAAACCGTTGCAAGAGCGTTTGTTTGGGATGTTCAGGAATTGGTTTCAACATCAAGGCACAAAGCGCCGGTGTTAAGGTCAAGGCATTGATCCCAGAAATGACAATCGAGATCGCCATGGTTATAGAAAACTGACGGTAGAACACACCTACCGGTCCATCCAAGAATGCAACCGGAATGAAAACAGCAGACATGACAAGCGTAATGGCCAAAATGGCACCGGTGATCTCGCCCATTGCTTCCTTCGTCGCTGTCATCGCATCCAGATGTTTTTCATGCATTTTAGCGTGAACGGCCTCCACCACAACAATCGCGTTATCGACGACAATTCCAATTGCTAACACCAAAGCAAACAAAGTAAGCAAGTTGATCGAGAAGCCAAACAATTGCATGAATGCAAAAGTTCCTATCAATGCCACTGGCACCGCTAAGATCGGGATCAACGTAGAACGAAAATCTTGCAAGAATAGCATGACTACCAGCGCCACCAAAATAAATGCCTCGATCAGTGTTTTGATCACTTCCGAGATTGCCGCATCCAGGAATCGGGATACATCATAACTGATCGTGTAATCCATTCCGGGAGGGAAGCTTTTCTCTTTGAGTTCAGCCAATTTATCTTTCACATTTTGGATCACCTCACTAGCATTAGAACCTGGTCGCTGCTTGAGCATGATCGCTGCAGATGGTAGTCCGTTCTCTTTCGATGTCACGTCGTATTCCACACTACCAAACTCTATGTCAGCGACGTCTTTCAAGCGCAACATTTCGCCGCCATCCGTTACCTTGATCACGATGTTCTCGTATTGTTGCTGTTCGGTCAGCTTTCCTGTATATTTAAGGACATATTGCATCGACTGCGCCTTCCGACCGGAGCTTTCACCGATCTTTCCGGGGGCTGCTTCAATATTCTGAGCGCGCAAAGCGGTTATAACATCTTCCGCGGATAATTCATACGCATCTAATCGGTGTGGTTTCAGCCATACGCGCATTGCATATTCGCGATTCCCCATGATCTGCGCATAACCGACGCCTTCAATACGACGCAGTTCCAAGAGCACATTGATATCCGCAAAATTGTATATGAATTTTTCATCTACTGTTGGATCATCACTCTTCAAGTTGATATACATCAACATACTGTTGACTTCTTTCTCTGTAGAAACTCCGGCTTTGATCACCTCCTCTGGAAGTTCATCCAACACCGTTGCAACGCGGTTTTGCACGTTTACGGCAGCCACATCCGGATCTGTTCCCACTTTGAAGAAGATGGTAATGATACTCATCCCGTCATTTCCGGAAACCGAAGTCATGTAAGACATTCCAGGAACACCATTGATGGCCCGTTCGAGAGGCGTAACAACTGCTTTTGCGCACACTTCGGCATTGGCTCCTTTGTAATTCGTCACTACAGAAACCGCAGGAGGGGCGATATCCGGATATTGCGTTACCGGCAATCCAAATAAGGCCAATAAACCCAACAGGACAATGAACAAGGTAATGACCAGCGATAAGACCGGTCTTTCGATAAACTTTTGTACCATAGCTCCTGAATCAGAATTTAGACAAATCGCGTAAGATCTTCTTGATCGGAACAGCTTCCTTGCGGATCAACATCCCATCATTCACTGATTGCAACCCTTCGTAGACAAACTCCTCTTTGGCAGTTATTCCTTTCGAGATCACATACAAATGAGGCAAACGGTAAGCAATCGTAATTGGTCTGATTTGTACCTTACCGGAAGAATTCACAACATAAACGTATGTTCTATCCTGAATATCGATCGTTGATTTTTGTGGAATGACCAATACTTTTTTGAACTTCTTTGCAATGCGTACCTTTCCACTAGATCCATGTTTGAGTAATTGTTGTGGATTTTTAAACCGGGCTCGGAAAGCCAAATTTCCAGTCTGTTCATCGATCTGTCCGTCCATGGTTTCAATAAAACCCGAAACCTCATGGATCTCACCGTTGGCTTTTACCAATTGAACACTTCGCTCTTGTGAACCCCTGCGCGTTAATTTCGACATGAAATCGAGGTATTCTTTTTCGGAAACGTCAAAATAGGCAAACACTTCCTCGTTCTGAGATAAATTCGTGAGCAGTGTTCCCTCTTCGATCAAACTTCCGATCTTAATAGGCAAGCGGTCGATCAAACCATCAAAAGGCGCTTTGATCTTGGTGTAGGATAGAACTAAACGGGCGTGTTCCTCTTCGGCAAGTGCCTCTTCCACTTTTGCTTTTGACGCTAGTAATTTATTCTTTGCGAATTCCAATTCGATCTTGGAAACTACACCTTTATCCACCAACTGTCGGGTATTTTGCAATTCCAACTCGTTGGTTTTCACTTCAGCTTGTGCCGATTTCAACAAGGCTCGTCTCTTGGCCAACTGTTCCTTGTATTCGCGATCATCAATCGAAAACAACAATTGTCCTGCTTTCACGTATGCCCCTTCATCCACGTGTACTTTTTCTAAATATCCGGTTAGTTTCGCACGGATCTCGATGTTTTGAACGGCTTTGATCTCAGCCACGTAATCAACGAACGCATTCGTATCGATCAAGGCGGCTGTAGTAACCGGAAAAACTTCTGTTTCTTCTTTTTTTTGTTCGTTTTGACAAGAAAATAAGGTCGCCACAATCAGTGGAACCATCCATAGTGTATTTTTCATTGGGATCTAACTTTTTGTAAGTGAAGTAGCTCGGAATTCCGAATTGATTAACAAAAAGTAGGTAGCTGAGGTGGCGGACTGATCAAATCGAATTCCAGACCTTGATAATCCAGGGAATAGGAAAATTTGTTCTTCACTAAAGGATTGTCGAAACGGCTTGTGTGGATTTCCGGGTAAAAAAAAGTCGGGATCTTGGTGTCATTAACTTCTACCTCATCTTCGATGGAAAGACCGTTAGATTGGGCGTCTTCGTGCTCTGCCAGCTGATTTTCAATCTTTTCAATCAGATTGTCCATTTCCGGAAGCTGAACCACGTAAACGCCAATGAACAATACGACATAGAGAAACAGGAACACTTGTTGCAAGCGTTTTTTCATACTTATCGTGTTGTATTCCTCTGACATCCTATTAATAACAGCGCAAAGATACGAAAATGTCGCCAACCGTATCATTTTAACAAAGATTATGGAAT
>CAYRVL010000002.1:85955-88399 GCA_964427665.1 uncultured Fluviicola sp.
GACATTGAGATTTGGACCCTCGGTGCCGATGAAGCCTCAGCCATAGGAAAAGAGGCAGTAAAAACCCTTTATGCAGCATTGTTTGAACAATCTCCACAATTGCATTCAACGGTTCTGAATCGTTCTGTAATTGGTTCAAAAGTGATCGATTACGAGCGGATCAGTGGTCGAAAAGGCTCCAATGAGGATCTTTTTTTGGTGATGATCTATGAGATCAAAGATAACCTCATTTGGCGCGCTTGGGCGGTTCGGGAGTAAGTGCGGCCGGAATTCGTATTACCCCTCAAAGTGCACAGTTGGAGTAAAATCTACAAATTCCAATGTAATGAACTGATCAATTTCACTGTAATAACCAATTAATTTCCAGTGAATAGGTGTGCTAAGACAAGTGGGAAGTCGGATCTCGTGTAAGATAAAGTCGCGATCAAAATCGAAATCAAGAGCTGACACATCCATCCATCGCATTAACTCCTGTTTCAGTAGCGAATTCCATTCAGTGCGTGCGTATGCATCAAAGTGAACGGTAAGATCCTGAAAGAAAGTTCGTTGCTTGTCATTCGGACCGGCGTCACCGCACAGCAATGAAATACGGACTTCTACCGTTCCCAGTTTGACCTGACCTTTTAAATCTGGCGAAAGTTGTTTCTTACCGAAAATATCTGTTTGTACAACCTGATTCAACGAGCCAAACAGCGGATCTACCAACCCCACCGGAGTGGATTTACCAAATAATTTTTTAATGAATCCCATTTTTTGTTTCGAGATCGGAAGGTAAGAAAAAAAGCACAAAATGTTCTGTGAATACCGCACAGTGTTTAACTACGCCTTACCTCCATCCAACATTTTGACCGATGAATGATAGCCAAACTAACGATTAACATTGAGGCAAGTCATCTTGGTAAAATTCAAGCCAACTATACCCATTCGTTCATAAATTCTCGATCATGGTGACAACAGAATACGCATTAGATTTTTTATTTTTGTTCAAACAACAGTATGAAACCATTATTCTTCACACTCCTCACAATCACGTGTTTAAAAGGATTTTCACAAGATTCCATTACAGATGAGATGCGACAAGCTTACAATAAAAATCAACATCGCTTGGATCTCAATCAAGGTGGCATTGGATTATCATTTTACAAACCCGGACTCGGGAAAATAGTCGATATTGATCAACCTTGGATAGGAATCAATATGCTTTCTGATGTTTTTGAAATGAAACTTGGGTTTGGTCGCACTCACATTCAAGGTACCATTCCGATAGGTTCTAGTTATTCAGAACAAGTTAACACACGTGAATACGGTACGCATTTCGCTATTGGCTTCAACTCGCCGCTTAAATTTCTCACATTTGGTGCTCAAAAATCACCTAATCAGGTGTTACGCGGACATCCGATCGTTAGCGGTGAGATTGGCGCTTTTTGGTTCCACAATCAAGAGAAGTATTTTGGAGAAGCTCAAACCAGCTTGTATTATCTTGGTGTAAACCCCGGTTACCGAATTCGTGTGCCTTTTGGATCTATTGATGTCAATGTAAACGCACGACTTGGCATGCCCTTGGGTAAAAATTCGGATTACTACAAAGGAATAGGCATCTATCCATCGCTAACTTTTCGGTTCGATGCCTTGAAATGGAAATACAATCCGGACATGGTTTCAGTTCAAGGAACGTATACCTCGGTTAGTAATATTCAATCGCGAAAAGAATATGCCGGAACGCGCTACAATAGCGATGGAAGTAGTATAACATACTACAATGTGTATACTACAGCCGATGTTCATGTACAAGATGTCACGATAGGTATACAGGACATTGGCGGTCATATTGGGATCGGTCCCAAAATTTCCTTCATGAATCCACGCCGAACTCCGTTTGCACCGGAATCGTTCCTCGTAGGTGTCGCAGCAGAAGGCAGACGATCTTATTTTGATTTTGGCGCAACGCTGGAGGGAGGAAAAGTGGGACACGGAAGTAAGTTAGTCGTAAAGGACGAGGAAGAATCGAAATACCGAAAAAAACTGAACAAAAACGAAACCTTTGGTCAGGGAACCCTGAACACGATCAACTTGTACACGAATATTGGATTTGACATTTCCCCCTTTTTTTTAGGCATCATCGGACTTTCTGTTGATAAGGGTGAATCCACATCTTTTTTATCCGTTACAACAGGATTCATAACAGGAATACACACTAGTTTTGGTCAACGTTATGTGGATCCAACGGTACAAAGCACGTTTGATCAGATCGTTGCAGATGATCAAGGAATGTCAAAAGAAAAATTTCTTGATCCCAGTGAAATAGGAACTGGGTTTCTTGGCGGCTTCTATTTTTCAGTGCAGATTGGAGCCATGAATTTCAAGATCACCAATTACCGCTATTACGGGGCACCTTTCGCCAGCAATACCTTGATGAGCATTGCTTATCGTTTTCCGGTTGTATT
>CAYRVL010000003.1:0-1589 GCA_964427665.1 uncultured Fluviicola sp.
AAAGGCGCCGAATTGGTGTCGGTGAAGAATACTTCCGGACACGAGTTCATGTGGTCTGCTGACCCCGCTTTTTGGAACAGAACCGCTCCGCATTTATTCCCGATCGTTGGGCGCTTGAAGCAGGATCAATTCGAATATAAGGGTAAATCCTACATCTTAACTCAACACGGTTTTGCACGCGATTCTGAGTTTGAAGTTGAACAGCAAGATGATTCCTCTGTCACCTTCTTGTTGCGCTCATCCGAAGAAACCCTTCAGAAGTATCCGTTTGCTTTTGAGTTTCGGGTGCGCTACGAACTTCAGGAAAAACAACTTACCATTAGCTACGAAGTAACCAATACCGGTGATACAGAACTTCCGTACAATGTTGGCGGACATCCCGCATTTGCATTGGATCATCCCTTGGAAGAATACGCCTTGGAATTCGAGCAGGAACTGCAAACAGCGCGTTGGTTACTCGATGGAGGTCATTTCACCGGTAAAACGCAATCCATGCATATCAAACAAAAACTGCCACTCTCCGAAGCGCTTTTCGAAGACGATGCTGTGGTATTCAAGGATCCCCAATTCCATCAAGTGACCTTGGTTCATCAGACTGCCGGAGCACTTCTTTCCGTTCGTTCATCCAATTGGGAAGCCATCGGTTTTTGGAAAAAGGCCCAAGCTCCCTTCTTGTGTATTGAACCTTGGTGGGGCTATGCAGACTATCACGAGGCAAAAGGCGATCTGATGCAAAAAAAGGGGGTCCATATATTGGCTTCCGGCACCTCCGAAACGTGTTCTTATCAGATTGAATTTCAATAGCTTTTGATTTTTCAGCGATAATTCAAGGAATTTGGATCGGTATTTTTTTGGTTTTTCCCGTTTTGCACGTACATTAGGCGCTCAATTTTGACTTTATCACCATGAAAAAAATTATTCTTTCGGCTGTTCTAGGCCTCTTTGCTTCACAAAGTTTTGCACAAGACACGTATTATGCACATTCGGTTGGCGCTACCTACTTGATCGGTATTTACCAGTACACGTATGAAGAATCGATTACAGATCCTTTTGGTAACACAACCACAGTGAGCGGTTCAGAATCAGCTGGTATGGGCTACCCGGGATTGACCTACAACGCTCGTTTGGACTTCAAATTAAAAAAAGAACTTTCCTTTTCCATCACATCATACCCGACGATTTGCTTGAACGTAAGTGCAAACAGTCGTTCCGGAGTAAGTGAAGGAAGTAGTGCTGCATTTGAAATTCCTACAGGAGTTCAGTTGAACTTTGGTCACCATTCTACAACACGTTCACGCAAATCATTTGGTGGTTTTGGGATGTTGGGGTACAACTTCGGTGCTTATTCCGGAATTGGAACGATCCACAGCATTACTGCTCAAGCAGGTATAAAATTTGAGTTTAAAGATCAATCCCTAGGTCTGCGTTTGCAGTACAATTTGCCAGTCGGTGGACTTGAGAAAGGTGAAAAACTGATGATGTTTGGAGGAGGGGTTCTTTACAACTTTTCAATGAAATAAATCAATATGGTCAAAAAAAGAAGGGGACGCGATGCATCGCGTCCCCTTCTTTTTATCTATCTCTTCTTT
>CAYRVL010000003.1:1689-40360 GCA_964427665.1 uncultured Fluviicola sp.
ATCAAAACCAATGTCTTTGCGGTAATAAGCCCCGTCAAAAGTGATCTGTTCAATAGACTTGTAAGATCTTTCTAATGCGACTTCCAAGTTTTTACCATACGAGGTCACCGCTAAAACACGGCCTCCGTTGGAAGCTACGACCGGTCCATCGGCTGCTGTTCCTGCATGGAACACGATGCTTTCAGAAACCTGATTCAATCCGCTGATCACTTTTCCTTTTTCGTATGCTTCCGGATAACCACCAGCCACCATCATTACAGTACACGCACTTCGGTCTTCGAACTGAATATCGCATTCTGACAAGGTGTTTGTCGCAACACCCTCAAGAAGATCCAATAAATCTGAACGCAAACGCGGCATAACGACCTCTGTTTCCGGATCGCCCATGCGGCAATTGTATTCGATCACATACGGTTCGCCTTTTACGTTGATCAATCCAAAGAAGATGAATCCTTTGTACAGAATCGCATCTTGCTTTAAACCTTTCACAGTAGGAATGATGATCTGATTTTCAATTTTATCCATGAAGGTTTTGTCACAGAATGGTACCGGAGACACTGCCCCCATTCCACCTGTATTCAACCCTGTATCTCCTTCTCCAATGCGTTTGTAGTCTTTCGCTTCCGGAAGGATCTTATATGATTCGCCATCAGTAAGCACAAAAACCGAGCATTCGATCCCGCTCAAGAATTGTTCGATCACCACGCGAGATGAAGCATCACCAAACTTGGCATCTGCCAACATGCTCTTCAATTCCGCTTTTGCCTCTTGCAGATCGTTGATGATCAACACTCCTTTTCCAGCTGCCAAACCATCCGCTTTCAATACGTAAGGCGCCTTCATTCCTTCCAGGAACTTATAACCTGCCTCCAGTGTATCTTTCGTGAAAGTCGCGTATTTCGCAGTCGGAATGTTATGACGCATCATGAATGCTTTCGCAAAATCTTTCGAGCCTTCCAATTGTGCAGCCTCTTTTGAAGGACCAATCACCGGAACATTTTTCAGTTCATTATCTGCCAAGAAGAAATCATGAATTCCTTTCACCAAGGGATCTTCCGGACCGACAACCACCATGTTGATGGCATTTTCCAACACAAAAGCCTTGATCTTTGGGAAGTCAGTTGCAGACATGTCCACATTCGTTCCATGCAAGCGCGTTCCTGCATTTCCGGGAGCGATGAACAATTTATCGAGGTGTGAACTTTGTGCGATCTTCCAAGCAATCGCGTGCTCGCGACCACCGGAACCTAACAATAATACGCGCATCTTAACAGAATTTCAAGATTGATTCGAAGAAACGCTTTCCGTCTTCATTCGCCAACGCTGAATCCGCGGCACGCTCCGGATGCGGCATCATTCCAAAAACATTACGTCCTTTGTTACAAATACCAGCAATGTGATGCATCGAACCATTCGGATTGAACTCCTCTGCTACGATCCCCTCCTCAGAAGCGTAATGGAACAACACCTGATCATTATCCAGAATAGAGCTCATTGTATCCTCGGGAGCATAAAAACGACCCTCGCCATGTGCGATCGGAATTTTATACGCCTTGTCCATATCCAATCCTTTCGTAATAGCTGTATTGGACGTTGCTGGCCTTAAGTAAACATTCTTACAGATGAACTTTTGGTTGTTGTTGTGTAACAAGGCTCCTTCCAACAAGCCGGATTCAGTCAAGATCTGAAATCCATTACAGATCCCCATCACATAACCTCCTTTTGCTGCATGGTTAACAACCTCGGTCATAATTGGTGACAATTTCGCGATGGCACCGGATCGCAAATAATCTCCATAAGAGAATCCACCGGGAAGAACTACGAAATCCACTCCTTTTAGATCCGTATCCTTATGCCACAAACGTTCTACTTGTTGTCCCATGATTTGCTCTAACACATATACCATGTCTTCATCGCAATTGGACCCTGGGAAGGTAACTACACCAAACTTCATCGATCTTAATTTATGCGCATTTACTACGCCATTGTTTGAATGCCGACAAAGTTAGTCAATCCTATCACAAGAATGGGATAGAGGCCAGGAAAAATTTAATAACAGCTAAACCCAGTGTTGTGTAAAAGAACCAAGTAGCTACCATTTTCCAGAATTTGTGGATAAAGGCGAATGTGAAGAAAAAACTAAGTGGAATAAACATCACACTGAACCATTCTACCTGTTGATAAAAAAGTAAGCTAGAAACACCCATAAGAACTGTTCCAACGAGCATCCATACCAACGAACGCGATAATTTCTTAAAACGAATGGAGCTTTTTTGCAAGCGGATCTGCACGCCAATTACACTAAGCACCAACAGAATGAGTACGGCTGCAGACGAGGCATAATAAACGAGTGTTTCCTGCTTGATCCACACATTGTTGCGCAGGACGTTCAATGTGATCTGATGTCCGGAAAACCACCAATACATGAGCGCATTGAATACCGGAAACGCAAAGCCCAACAAACTGATGATCCATTCCCGACCAACAAAGCCCTTTAAACTCCATGCAGCGAACCAAAAGAACAGTAAAAGTCCGGATGCAGCCGGAAGAAAAGTTGCTGCCAAGCCAACGAAAAAGAAGGAATTGAACATGGCTTTTCGACTGTCTTCGTTTGGTCGGACTTCGAATAACAACCACAAAGCGAGGAGCAAACAAACGTGTACCAAGAGCAAACCGTCTGGTTGGTAAAACGAATGACTGAACGACATCAGTACCACGTAGAACAGGGACGGTCCATAGTTATAGCGTTCCAAAAACTCGTGCTTGTTAAACAGTCGATTTAATAACAAAGCGTTTCCAGCAATGATAATTCCGGTGATGATCGAAATCCACCACGCATCCGGAAGCGTCGCTTTCCCCCAAAGTCCGAGGTCGATCGTCCTGAAAAATGTGTGGTAATTGAACCAAGCGTTCAGCAATTGAAACAACGCGATCAATGGAACCAAAAGTGCCATGATCAGCGGCTGATTACTCAAAAACAAACGCAATATCATGCCGCGAATTTAAGGGATATTTTCTGCTTAAAAGAACAAGCGACCATTTATCCACTCGCCATCGAGCACTGCTTCCTGTTTTTTATAGAATTGCAAGGCCGGTTCGTTCCATTCCAACACTTGCCAATCCATGCGTTTAACACCCCGCGATTTTGCGATATCAACCACTTTTTGAAACAATTGAGTACCTATTCCTCCACGACGATGTTCTGGTAAAATGTAAAAATCCTCTAAATACAAACAACGCCCTTTCCAGGTTGAATACGACGTGTAATATAACGCGAAGCCTACGATCCCATGCTGATCATCTTCTACCACCAAGGCTTCGCAAATGGGATCCACGAACAAATCATGATACAATCCTTCCGCTGTATTGATTACCGCGTCTGGTTCACGCTCATAAATTGCTAATTCAACAATCAGGGCATGTATCGCTTTCTCGTCTCCTGGTTTCGCCGCTCTGATCTGCATTTTATAAACCACCTAAGTTAAAGCGAATACGAAGTCCGGTACTCAAGTTTCCTGTTGGATAAGACGTAGCGATCTTCGGATCGGTGATCACTTGGTCGTAGTAGAATTGGAGCAACAAGTTGTTCGTTACATTGTAATCGACCGACGATTTAATAGATACAACTCGCTGTCCAGCCGTTGCTTGGTCTGTTCCTTCCACTACTTTGCGGATCACGGTAATGTTATCGCGGAACGTGAAGTCGAAACGCACGTTTAACGGACTCTCGATCTTGTTGTTGTTGATCTTAAACGGCAAACGCACTTTTCCGAATTTATATCCGGTACCGATCACGATCTCGTTACCCAATACCTCTGTCACCTGATTGTTGTTCAGCGAAAGTGTTGCAGAACGATCCTTCTTGATCTCAAACTTCGTGATCAATCCTTGTTTGCGCACATTCCACGTTGCATCCAATCCGATCAAAGGCGAAAAGCGCTCGGTGATCGTTACCGATTGCACGTTGTTTGTCGGGATGAAGTTGTTGTTCAAATCACGTGCGTTTACATGACCGTTCGCATCCACTGTAGCATTTAAGTTCGACATGACTCCGGCCATGCTCACTGTGGACGAATATCCATGACGCAACACGAAATTCTTTACATACTTCTTCATGAATTCGAATTTCGTCAATCCGTTGTAGTTAATCGTCCAGTTTGGCAATGGAAGTGTATTCAACGGATTTACGGAACGGTCATTCACTTTTCCGGAAGTATATGCACTCATAAAGGCCCCGATCACTACTTCTTGCTGTGATTTACCGTATCCGCTGGCATAGCCGTTCAACGTTGTCAGGGAATTGGCATTCTGACTTCCCAAGAAGGTAGAAACCTCACTTGTTTTATTGAGTAATTCCTGGAAGTATTTGGAGGCGTATCCATTGTCGCGACTCAATCGTTCAAACGCTGAATTGATGGAGATCGTAGAATACGTCAACGTTGTGGTGCGCATCAAACTTTGTGATTCGAACTGCTGTGAAAGATCATTAAAGCGGTAGAAATCATTCGTGTTTTCCGCAAAGGTGCGGTTCAACGAAAGATCGATCGTCAGATCTTTGAAAGGTTCCAAAGTACCACGTGCATTCAACACTTTATTGTGTGTGATCGAATGCTGTCTGTTGATCGCCGGATTGGTAACCATCCATCCATTTCCGGAAGCCGTTTCTGCAAAGTTGTAACCGGTATTCTTTCCAGTCACAGAGAATGTTTGCTGACCAAAAATGAAGCCTCCCAAACCGCTGCTAAATCCGGGATTGAACCCAAGCACTCGTGTTTCTTGGTTGTAACCCGGCAACATGGTACCATCTGTTTGGTTATACGTAGCAGAAACATTTCGAACGGACATTAATAAGCGTCCTGCAAAACCGACCACCGGATTCACTTTATTTTCCTTTTCGCGTTTTTGTTTGCGTTCATGCTTGCGTTTGGTGCGTTCCCATTTACGGCGCTCCTTTTTAGTCATTTCCTCTAGCGGTTTCGGCGGCACCAATTCTTCTACTTTTCCTTTATCCGGAGCAGCAGCATCTTTTCCTCTTTTGCCACCATCTTCGGTATCATTGGCTCCTTTCGCGACATTCGCGCGAGGTCTTCCGCCTTTTCCGTCCTGATTGATCTTCTTCAATAACGGAACCTTGTTGTAAAGCGTAATGAAGTTAGCTTGGAACTGTGCGTTGATCGTTCGACTATTTTGGACGATATTCCCGTAATCTTCCTGACCCAATGGCGCGCGTTGCCAGTTATAAGTTCCAGCATATTTCACGTTTCCGTTCAACCAGTTCAACGCCGGTATCTTATCGAATGGGAGATTATATGACAAGCTATAATCATGGTTGTAATCCATGGTTTTACCCAAAGTTCCCATCTGACTCCACACCGTATCTCGGAAGATCTGGTAAGAATTCGGATCATTTCGGCGATCCACTCTTCCATTCCCCTCATCAAAGATCGCGCGATTCGTCGCATTGAACGTGAACTTCAAATTCTTCGTGAAATCCCACCCCAAACGGTAGTTCCTGTTCCAGGAGAAATTTTTAACGAACACCGCAGGATATTGGAAGCCGGATGCCGTATCGATCGTATTACGCACTTGACGCTCGTTGTAATTTCGCATCAAATCGTTCGTGAACGAGATGGTCTTCGGCACATAACTAATGTTTGCATCGCGCACGATCGCCCACCAAGGCGATTTCTGCATCCATTTCACCTTTTTGAATGGTTCCAACGGTTTATTATCGAATGTATAGCTATACGCCAAATTTCCTTTCCATTGCTTCGTTCGGTCAAAATTCGTGTTGAAATCTCTTCGGAAATTCTCTGAGAATCCGTAGCCCAAAGTCCAGTTGGAAATATCAAAGAAATGAGCTTTTTTACCTGCAGCACGTTCTTTACGAACACCCTGGAAGTTGTAAGAACGTCTTTCCGTGTAATCTTGAGCAATACGAGCTACTTGCTGACGTGACTCACGATCGTAGGCTGATAATTTAATATCTGGATTGAACGGATCGTATTCCGGGTTGATCACTCCAACCGAATAACTGTAGAAGAACGGTAAAGCCAATTTTGCTTTACGTCCGAAGAATTGTCCCAACTGAACCGTTGATTGGAAATCCAAGCCCAAGCGTTGATTTCGCTGACGCTCCTGAACACGACTATCAACTGCTCCCCAGTTAATTCCTGAATAGGTCCCCGATACAGACACATTTGCAAAATCTGCCGCTTGGATCTGCATTTGAGCAACAGCCGCACTACCGCCATCATCTACGAAATCGGATAATCGCAACTCGTTCACCCAAACTTGCACACATTTCGACATGCCATCGTCTGGTTTCCACGGATTGTTATCATTCTTTTGTGGGTTGCGAACACCGATCATGATCGTGCGCATTCCCTGCAAGTTCGGATTTCCTTTTACTTTAATGAAGCGATCCGGATTGTTCGGGTCAGGCAGGCGGTATTCCACATTCGAACTTACTGTTGAATTGGCTTGTCCGGCCAACTGGTTCCGTTTCATTTTGAGATCCAACAAGTCTTGGAACACGATCTCCATAAAGTTGTTTTCTGGCCAAATACTTTCTGCACTGGATGAACCCCAAGGTGTTAGGTACAACGGAATTTCGTATTCGTAGTAGTTGTCCACGAAATCAGTCCCCAAACGAATGAATACTGTGACATCTTTGTCTTTTAAGGTGTTTGGCGTGATCTCTTCCCCATGTACGAACATTTTCAACTTCTTGTAGGTACGTACATCAAACTGAACGTTTCGGTAAGCCGCGCGCGCGTCACCATCCTGAAGTCCACACACATCCAAAGTCAAAGACTGCTCATTCATCTGACGTTGTACCGGTTGGGATGGGTCTATCTCGCGGTTGATCCCCGGCGGAATCTCGTAGCCGATTGGCAATTTTTCGGCATTTTCTTCAAAGTTCAATGCCCCAATATTGAAGGTCGTCAGATCCGGATCTGTCTGAACACCTTCTCCAGGCTGCGTCAGATCCAACAAATATTGACGCCATTCACCACGTACCAATTCCAACTTCGCAAAACGCAACAGAATCTCTTCGTCAAAGTTTTTCACGAACATGCGCATAAAACGGATGGAGCGGAAATCACGCATACCATTCACCACTTTTTCCGGTTCGCGCACCGGAATCTTGAACTGATACCACTTCTCGATCTTGGTAGAGCCGGACGGTTGGAATGTCACCACGGAAGTAATGTAGTTTTTACCAACCACCATATCTTGTGGACGTAAACTCACCTTATATTGGAAATACGCCTCCGATTCCGATAAGTTATTGTCTTGGTTGATATCCTCCAGATCGGGCATGTTCGATCCCTGCGTCGGGTATCCCTCCGAGTTCATGGTATCGGACATCTCCGTGG
This sequence comes from uncultured Fluviicola sp., assembly GCA_964427665.1. Lineage (GTDB taxonomy): Bacteria > Bacteroidota > Bacteroidia > Flavobacteriales_D > Crocinitomicaceae > Fluviicola. The sequence continues at coordinate 9,072 of CAYRVL010000003.1, forward strand.
TTGGGGAGTTGCCTTGCATCCCGTTGTAACGCTTGTAACGTTGAAGGATATTCAACTGTTGCTGATCGTACACATCGTCGCGGTAGAAATTGTAATCGTCATTTGATGGATCACTGATCATCCGAGCCTTTACAGCAGGGTCGAGCGAAGAATTCTGCACCCAATTGACGAACTGCGTAAAGCTAGAACGTTCTTCGTCATTGTTGTAGCCATCCAAACCAACATCTTGATTTACGCGGGAATTCGGATCTTGATCGAATGCGTTCACCACCACTTGTTGGGTAGACACTTTTGCCCAAGGTGTGAAATCAACCGGATAATTTGCTCCGGCATACGGTGGTATTCCGTTCTCAAAGCTTTTTCGTGAATCAGCGAGTACATCTTCGGATATATTTCCCAAGTTGAAATACAGATCTCCTCCGTTGTGTGTGGAGTTCGGATTGACCTTCTCCGCGTCCTCATTGAATGGGTCCAATACCCAGAATTGGATGTATTCTACGTTTGCTTGCTCGAAATCATTTGTTGACAACGCGCGCATGATCCCTCCCCATCGATCTTCCGGGTTGCTAAAGGTTCCATCGCTGTTGACGTTCGTCGTATCGTAATTGTACATCCCACGTTCATTCGGATAGTAGGCAAATTCCAAAACCGGTACTGTAGGAATGGATCCGTAGGTTAACTGTTGATTCGGGAAGATATCTGTTTGCGACACCAAACGCATACGGCTATCGGATAGCATGGATGGATCGTCTTTGATATGTTGTGGTGTCAGGTTATTGGATTGATAAAATAACGGGTCGATCAAGTACCACGCTGTTTTGGAGCGTTTGAATCCGTTCACCAGTGCTTTTTGTTCGCCCTCTGGGAACATGTCCGGTTGACCTTGCGGAGTGGATGCCAAACGCCAGGATGCATTGGAGCGCAAATCGATTGTACTTTGACTTCCTTCAAAATCATCCACATACGAAATTCCCGATTTTGAGATTGCCCGAGGTGTTCCCGGGATCAACATCGCCGCTTCACCGTTGAAAGTCATGTAGGATTTTTCCTTGGTAGAAATTACAGGCAAGAAATCGATCGCTTTTGTTAAGAACGGCAATTCAGTGCGGTATTTGATATCAAAACCAATTACATTGTTCTTGTAGGGCTCGGAACCGATATCCACTTTTTGGGTAACCGGACGTTCCATCATACGCATCCACGTTGCCCCGATATTGAAATCTTTGTTGAAGCGGTAATTCAAGTGAGTCCCCACCATGGATTTAGCCTGAAAACCGAAGACGGAATTGCTTTCGATCGTGATCTTGATCGGCGTATTCGACTCCAAAATTCCGGAATTTAAGATCTTCACGCGACCTAAGTTGTAATCAACGGTGTAATCTTGTCCTTCTACCAACGGAATTCCACCTGCCGTTACTTTCACTGCACCTTGAGGCACGTTGAGCGCGTTTAACGGGATATCGGATGAAATAGACGATTGGTATTCCCCTTTGAAAACAAATCGGTTCTTACTTGGGATCTGTTGAGCCGCTGTTTTTGTTGAATCGTACAATTCCGTAAACGCGTAGCGGTCCACAATCGTTTGCGGAATCCCGTTTTGGATCATTTTATCGGCAAGCGTTTTCCCAAAAGGTTCAACCGTAGAGAAATACACACGTCCATTTTTTGGATTGATCGTTCCTCCCGTTTGCGCCCTTGGTCCGTTGAATGAGATCGGCACAAAGTCGAACAAACCATCTGAGAATGCCTGATCGTTCACGTTGTAGCGGTCCATATCCACCAAGGTGATGATCTGCTGGTTTTGGAGGACATCGATTGGGAAAACCGGTGCCAACACTGACGTTTCCGGGTTGTTATAAAATACATTCAGTTTAAATCCTTGCTCATCTACTTGGTAAGCACCAATGGAATAAACGTTTTTCATCATCAAATCCCAGATCTTCAAGGTCGGGTTTGTGAGGGTTGGTTTCAACAACTTCAAGTAAAGCGCAGACTGGCCATCAACGCCGTCAGTTGAAAATTCTCCCACCTGATAGGTTTGACCGCGATACGTATACTCATATGCCACGGCTAATACCTCATCATTGTTTAGTGGTTGATTTAAGGAAAGATAACCCAACAACGTGTTGTAGGTATACTCCGATTCGCTCAGTTTTCGGGCGTTTTCAACTTTTTCATAATGTACTGCTTGTTGGAACGGTCCGGGAGCAACCGGCATGGAGCCAAGGGCCGATACCGCTTGATTGAATCCACGAACGGCAGAATTATTCACCAACCAACTGTACAAGCCGTTAGCCTCATTATCGGGAAAAATAAGTGGTGAGTAGGGAGCCGGGTTCCCTTCAGCATCTTCTGGTTTCGCTTCACCCAAATCTGAGAATGCCAAGATGTTTCTCGCATTTTCAGTGCTGTTTACCCGGTTCGTCACCCATACCTCCATACGCGTGATGTACATTTCGGAAGCAACGTTGGGCAATTGAGCCATTGAGGCATCGTAGGTGTTATGGAAATATCGATTGACGAAAAAGTGTCGGTTTGCTTCATAATTATCTGCTGATAATTCAAAGGGTTGAACCTGTGCTTTTCCGGTGATATTAATCTCCGTACGTTTTCCGCGAGCTGATGCACCAATCGCATCCACTGTCAAATTACCGAAACGCAACTTGGTATACGCCCCAAATAATGTTTGTGAGCCGGGGATCAAGGAACCAAAAGCCGGAAAACTCACATTCCCCAACTCGATACGTTGCATGATCTGATCCTCGTCACCGGAGTAGCCAAGTTTCGTGATATTGTCGAAATCAAAAGCTGCTTGCGTGTTATAGGAAGTGTTCAGTTTCAATTTCGTACCGATCTGTCCCACGAGATTCATCTGAATCTGTTGCTGAAAATCGAAACGCGTGATCTTTCGTTGTTTTACAGGCAAGATCGGGTTGTCGTAACGCGATGAGTTCACACCCAAACTAACTTCGATCGATCCTTGCGGGCGAATGGTTATCTGATCAGACCCGAAGAAATTCTCAAAGGTCTTAGATGGGATCTTGATTGGGAATTCAAGTGCTCGTTGTTCCTCTGTTTGTTTGTCAATTTTATCCTTCCAATTTTCTTTCAACATTTTTTGACGCTCATACTCCAGGTATTCTTCGAGCGTCATCATGGAAGGATTTCGGAAATTCATCTCCGTGCTCCCGTATGTTTCTTTGAAAATGTATTTTCCTGTTACCGGGTCAAAAACGATAGTTTGCTTCACACCGGATGGATCCCCCAAGTCAAAGCTCTGAGGAGTATTTTGAGTTGGGTCAAGTGGATTGGTAATCGGAAAGGGCAATTGCACCTTGGAGGTGTCTTCAGATTGAGCGCGACCAATGACTATTACAAAACAACAAACAACCATCACAGACAGTTGTTTGAAGAAGTTGTAGTTAGCGAACGTGTTCTTTTCCAAGTTATTATAGTATTTTCAGTGCAGCCTTGATGAGTTCTTCAACTGTCTCATTTCCGGTAGCGATTTTATCAATAGCTTTTTCGGCAGCTTTCTTGTCGAAACCTAACGAAATCAATGCAGTTAACGCATCAAATCGATTTGTATTGTGGCCGGCGAAAATATTTGCACTTTCCGCAAAATCCACTTTGACCATTTTATCTTTTAGATCGATGATCACGCGTTGCGCTGTTTTCGCGCCGATGCCTTTTATCGACTGAATGGTACGCACGTCTTCTGTCTGTATAGCCTGAGCAATTTCCAGTGGTTGCAACGAAGAAAGCATCAAAATAGCCGTTGTGGGTCCAATTCCTGAGACAGAGCACAATAAATTGAAGAGTTCCCGCTCATCCGTTGTCGCAAAACCAAAAAGTAGGTGGGCATCCTCTCGAATGATCTGTTGGGTAAACAGCTTTAATGACTCCTCGTTACCCAACGCTGCGAAGGTATGCAACGAAATGCGCACAAAATAACCAACACCGCCACATTCTATGATGACGTTTGTTGGATTTTTCTCGATCAAGCGACCATTCAGATGTGCGATCATATCTGTGAATGTGGTTTTAGATATTTATTTTGTTTGTGCGTCTACAACCGCTACTTTCACCATATTGACGATCTCGCGAACCGATGAGCCCATTTGCAAAACGTGGATCGATTTTTTCAAACCGACCAAGATTGGACCGATCGCGTCGCCTTCGGTGATCTCTTGCAATAATTTGTACGCAATGTTTCCGGCTGATAAGTTTGGAAAGATCAAGGTATTCACTTCCTTGTTTGCCAGGGCCGAAAATGAGAATTTCTCATTCATCAACTCGTTGTTCAACGCGAAATTGGCCTGAACCTCACCATCCACGCACAAACTTGGATGTTTTTCGTGTAATAGTTTCGCAGCTTCGCCCATTTTTTGTGCATCATCACCGGGCGCAGACCCAAAATTACTGTAGCTTAGTAAAGCAATTTTCGGTGTTACTTTGAACTTACGCAAGGTTTTGGCAACGTTGAAAGTGATCTCTGCGATCTGTTCCGCTGTTGGATTTCGGTTGATCGTCGTATCGGCCAAAAACAACGGTCCACGCTTAGTCATGAGCATATACACACCGGCCAGTACGTTCACATCTTTTTGTAAACCAACTGTTTGGATAGCTGGGCGCACGACATCGCGGTAATTTCTTGTCAAGCCGGAGATCATCGCATCGGCATCTCCAACCTCTACCATCATGGCTCCAAAGTGATTGCGTTCACGCATGATCTGAATGGCTTCAAATTCTGTAACCCCTTTGCGCTTGCGTTTTTCAAAGAAAGCCTTTCCGTACACTTGACGGCGCATTTTTTCAGTATCAGACTTCGGATCGATGATCGTCATTCCTGGAATTTCGATGCTGTATTCTGTAATCAATGCTTCGATCACTTTGCGTTTTCCAAGCAAGATCGGAATACAAACACCCTCCTCTGTTGCGGTTTGTGCCGCCTTTAATATTTTCAAATTATCTGCTTCCGCAAAGACAACGCGCTTCGGACTTCCTTGTGCTTTGGTAGTCATGTTGCGCACCAATTTATTGTCCAAACCGAGGCGTTTTTTCAGTTCCATTTCGTAGTCCGCCCAATTGGCAATTGGATTGCGAGCCACACCAGAATCCATCGCAGCTTTCGCTACCGCAGGTGCCACCGAATAGATCAATCGAGGATCCAACGGTTTTGGGATGATCTGATCTTTTCCGAAAGCAATGTGTTTTTCTCCGTATGCTTCGATCACTTCTTCCGGAATCGTTTCCTTGGCCAAATTCGCAATTGCGTGGACCGCAGCCAATTTCATTTCCTCGTTGATGCACGTTGCACGAACGTCAAGCGCACCTCGGAAAATGAATGGGAATCCCAGTACGTTATTCACCTGATTAGGATGGTCAGAACGACCCGTTGCCATGATAATATCATTGCGAACAGCCATGGCATCTTTGTAGGAGATCTCTGGCTCTGGATTTGCCAAAGCAAATACGATCGGATTCTTGGCCATTGAAGCCACCATTTCTTTGGAAACCAAGTTGCCCTTTGACAAGCCGAGAAATACGTCAGCTCCTTTGAATGCCTCAACCAGAGAAACATCCTTTTTATGAACAGCAAACACTTGTTTCATTTCATCCAAATCGGTGCGTCCCGCGTGGATCAGACCTTTACTGTCGAACATGTAAATATTCTTCAAATCAGCACCCAAAGCCACGTACAGGTTCACGCAAGAGATTGCAGCTGCACCGGCACCGGAAATAACGATTTTCACTTTCTGGATCTTCTTTTTGGCCAATTCTAATGCGTTCAGAAGTGCCGCAGAAGAAATGATCGCTGTACCGTGCTGATCATCGTGCATGACTGGAATATCCAATTCCTCCTTCAAGCGTCTTTCGATCTCGAAGGCCTCCGGCGCTTTGATATCTTCGAGGTTAATTCCCCCAAAAGTTGGCGCGATCGCCTTTACTGTTTGAATGAAGAGTTCCGGATCTTTTGCGTCCACCTCAATGTCGAAGACATCTATATCAGCAAAGATCTTGAAGAGCAATCCTTTTCCCTCCATCACTGGTTTAGAGGCTGACGGGCCAATATCGCCCAACCCTAATACGGCTGTTCCATTGGAAATCACAGCCACCAAATTTCCTTTGCTCGTGTATTTGTAAACGTCGTCTTCGTTCTCAGCGATCTTAAGACATGGTTCAGCCACGCCAGGCGAGTAGGCCAATGACAGATCTCGTTGTGAAGCATACGGCTTCGTTGGTATCACTTGAATCTTTCCGGGTCTTCCGGAAGCATGATAGTCTAATGCGTCTTGTTTTCGAATTTTCGGCATAAATATGCGTTTCGTAAGGGGCGATAAAGTTAATAAAACTCACGACAAGACGCAGCAAATTCCCCACTAAAAACAAAAAATCCCGACGGAGAACCGCCGGGATTTCAATATACTTGGTTAAGATTACTTAACGATCAAGTTCTGTGTGTAAGAAGCACCTTCTTTCGCAATTGTCACCAAGTAGTTACCAGCGCTCAATTCAGCAATTGGCAACGTTACTGCTTGAGCTCCGTTTGCGTTTACAACAGCTGTTCCAGCTACTTGACGTCCTGAAAGATCCGTAATTACCACTTGGTAATCACCACCATTCCCTTCAAACTTCACGTTTACTACATCAGAAGCAGGGTTAGGATAAACTTCCATTCCGATTGCTTGTGATGCTTCGCTAATAGATGCAGTACCCGATACTTTTAACGCATCCAATGCTGAAGATCCTGAAGAAAAAGTAGCGACTGAAGCTACAGCAACACCATTCACCTCTACTTTAAAGTCGCCGTTTCCATATCCAGAATCGAATCCATCACCGTACGAGTCGTAAACAACAGCTTTGTAACATTCGTTTGCCACCAAGTTCACGTTAACATCTGGTTGTGGGTAAGCCCCGTTTGCAGAAGCATTTGTATATGGTCCACCTTGTGCAACAACAGCATTTGATGAGTTAAATAATTTCCACGTTGTTTCAGAACCATATCGGTCTGTTGTGATTTTCACCACACCATTCAAACCATTTGCTACGGAAGCGATTTCAATAGGCTTTGTCACAACTGATACAGAACCGATATTTCCAGCTCCTCCGTTTACAGAGGTAATTGTAACTTGAACGTTGTTTGTTGCCTGTGCAGTTACAGGAATTGCTGGAAGCGTAATTTCTTGTGAACCAAACGCAGGAATAGTACCGTTGAATGTGTAAGGTACAGCAGTACCACCATTAACGGATGTAGAGAAATTAATTGATGTAATAACATCCCCTGAGTTCTCGATCTTCACAACCGGGCTGATTGATTCACCATCACAAATATTGAACGTGTTCACGATGCTGTTCGCGCTTGCAGTTGCAACTGGTACGTTAGTATATGTCGGAGTGATCTCAGCTGCTGATAATATCTGAGAAGTAGTAGGCGCGTTTTGACCTTTGTGTAGAAAAGCAAAGAACTGCAAATTCCCAATATTCACTGGAACGTTTCCTACTGTTGCAGGAATAGTGTAAGTGATTGTTTTAGTGATAACTCCGGATTGAGTTGCGTCAATTTGTTCTCCCCAAGTTCCTCCAGCATTGATAAATCCACGAAATACGTGATCGTGTCTGTAATTGCCATTTGGTAAAATAGCTGATGGATTCCATCCTCCGGAATTCACTTGTGGTCCTTCAATGCCATTTTGTACATAACCAACATTCAAATAATGGTTTGTACCTGCAGCCTGTGGAGTTGTATAAAACATCTCTACATGTAATGTAACAACGCGTGTTGCGGCGTCAATTGTTGCATCCATCGCAATGTTTACCGGTGATGATTCGGCTAGCGCGGCATTCACTTGTGATGTCCAATTTTGACGACCAGTGGCAATTCGCGTTAAATCCGATGAATGGGGAGTTCTTTGAACTGATCCTGCAGGATACCCCGTTGGATTAAAAAATGTGTTCAGCGCATTTCCATCTGTTGTTCTAAAATCCGGTGCTCCAGCCTGTGGTACAGCAAAACTTCCAGCGTGAATATTCACTAACACAATTCGACCAGGGTTAGCAGCTGAAATGCCGTTTGCGATTTCGTGTCCGGAAGGACAAAACTGACAGTAAATTCCAGTTAATTCTTCAAGAACAACATTCTTGTTTTGAGGCAATTGAGAAACTGGGGTTTGTTGGGCGAACAATGATAATGTGTTGGTAAGAATACCACTGAACAAGAGTAACTTCTTTTTCATATTTTTAACATTTAGTTTAATCAAAAGTATGATTTACTATTTCTAATAACAAGTTACGAAAGATTTAATTCGATTCAAGCATCCTGTTATTATTGGAAAGCTATGTTGTTAAATTCCCCTGAAATGAACACAAAACCAATCCTTGTTATCCTCACCGGCGCCGGAATCAGCGCCGAGAGTGGAATTTCTACTTTTCGCGATTCAAATGGCTTGTGGGAAAACTACCGCATTGAAGAAGTGGCTACTCCGGAAGCATGGAACATGGATCCGGATCTGGTGACTGCTTTTTACAACCTGCGTCGAAAACAAATTCTCGAAGTGGCGCCAAACGCTTGTCATTTTTTTCTGAAAGAATTGGAGGAATTTTTCGATGTGCACATCATCACCCAAAATATCGACGATCTACACGAACGTGCCGGAAGTACCAATGTCCTGCATCTCCATGGAAATATTCGACTCGCCAAAAGTTCCGGTCCCCGACAAGAGCAAAAATATTACTCCATTGACGGATGGGAACTCGGACCAACGGATTTGTGTGACGATGGTTACCGCCTGAGACCACATGTAGTTTGGTTTGGTGAATCTGTTCCAATGCTGGAGCCGGCAGCGGAACTGGTCTCAAAAGCCAATATCTTGATCGTTATTGGCACTTCTCTAAACGTTTACCCTGCAGCCGGACTGGCAGAAATTGCTCATCAGGCGCACACGAAAATAGTGGTAGATCCAAAAGTTGATTCCTTACAGGTGCCTGACGATTTTATCCAAGTCGCGGAAACTGCGGTTGCCGCAGTGCCCATCATCAGACATTTGCTGTGGAATCCAGCTTAATCGAGCTTACTATTTTATCGCATTTCAAGGCACAAAAAAAGGGGGAAACTCCCCCCTCTGTCTATTTCGTTTCGAAACTTAGTGTTTTACCACCATACGTTTCGTTTGTACTTTCTTGCCGTTATCACTTACTGTCACGAGATATACGCCATTTTTGAACTCAGAAACATCGATCTTCTTCATTGCGGATACCGTTTCGTTGTAAACTACTTTTCCGAGTACATCTGTGATTTTCACATCCACATTTCCTTCAACACCACTTGCTTGGATCGTCATGACGCTATTTGCTGGGTTCGGGAAAATACGCACATCAAATTCTTCTGGCGTTTGATTTGGCAAAGAAAGTGTAGAACAAACTTTCAAATCGAATGAATCAATCTCAGCACCATTCACACGAATGATATAACGCCACTGAGCGCAAGCTCCACAACTCATACTTCCTTGAGGCTTCACCAATACCGTATCACCAGCTGAAAAGTTAATTCCGCTCATGTTTGGCGTATTGTAGTCTGCGCTGTTTGGAGACCAGCAACTACCTTGAAAGTTCGGATCAGGATACACAAATCCACAGATCTGATCTGTGATACATGGACTTGTCGAGATCTCTTTCACACGGAAGCTTACATCACCATTTGTCACACCCGTAAACGTCAAACGCACAGGTAAGTCAAAATGATCGCTAGCTGTATTGTATTCTACCGTATCTCCGGAACCGATCAATCCAAGTACTGTGTAGCTTGGCAATTCGATCTTCTCCATGACCACCGTTTGTGCGGATGCTGCAAACACACCACCAACCAGACATAAAAGAGTAATTATTTTTTTCATATACATTCGTTTTATCAACAGTTCCTGACAAAGCTATTAAAAGATCGGTATCAAAAACCAAGGACTTTCAGCTCGCCAAAACGTAAGATTACAATTTTTCTGCCAAAATATCAAATTCTTTCTTTGTTAAAACTCCCGATAACACGCTAATTCGGTCCGTTTACTCAAAAAACCTACTAATCCAAGGAAAGCGCCTCGAAACAACAGCATTTCAAGAATTACTGTTTCAAAAGAATTTTTTAGGAATACAAGAATTGAATAGATCGAGAGTTAACATTCTTTGTGAAATGCGTGTATATTTGAATCACGGCACGGAACTTGAAAGCTTCCTGCTCAAAATTATGAAACCATGAAAAAGCTTGCATTACTAGTTATCGGATTAAGCCTAAGCTTACTAACCTTTGCACAAGATGAAATCGGAACCGGAAAAAAAGTTCCATCCGTTAAATTAGTTGATCTAGACGGAAAGACGGTAAACACAGCCCAGTTAGGCTTGAAGGGTCCAATCGTTTTCTCGTTCTGGGCTACCTGGTGTTCTCCATGTAAGCGTGAGTTGAATACCATTCATGAGACCTATGCAGATTGGCAGGAAGAAACTGGAGTAACCGTTGTAGCTGTTACGATCGATGACGAGAAAACCAAGGCTCAAGTTCCTGTTTACGTGAACGGAAAAGGCTGGGAATATGTCGTTTTGATGGATCCGAACGGTGATTTTAAACGTGCAATGGGTGTGAACAATGTGCCGCACACGTTTTTGGTTGACCAAGAAGGCAATATTGTTTACTCACACAATAGTTACGCTCCCGGAGACGAAGAAAAGCTGTATCAGGAAATCCTGAAACTGACTGAAAAATAATACTACATGAAAAACTGGATCTTAGGAATCTGCGCATTGTCCGGGTCGCTTACAGCGCTCGGACAATCTGTTTCAGGAGGGAACTTCTCCGGAAATATGGAAGCAACTTTTCAATACTTAAATCCCGATTCGTTGATCGGTGCAACGCAACCCGATTCGAAAGGTTTGTTGAACTCGTACATGAACGTGTTTTACACGCACGGAAATTTCAAAGGAGGGATGCGCGTGGAAAGTTATTTACCGCGGATCCAGGGTTATCCCAATCGTTTCGATGGCACCGGAATTGGTATGCGATACGTTGGATATGCCAATGACTATGTGGATATAACTCTAGGTCATTTCTATGAGCAATTCGGTTCAGGAATGGCTTTACGTGCCTATGAGGATCGTAACTTAGGTTATGACAATGCCATTGACGGTGCACGGGTTATTTTACGACCGTATAAAGGTGTTCAGATCAAGGGAGTGTACGGATTTCAACGCTATTCGTTTCAGGGAGGGCGTGTAGTCAGTTCTGATGGAATTACCCGCGGTGTGGACGCGCAGATCCGATTGAACGATTTTTTCAAAGGGTTAGATTCTGCTGGATTAGACATTACTGTTGGTGGTTCCTTGGTGAGTAAATATCAAAAGGACGATAATGAAACGTATGTCTTACCAGAAAACGTTGGGTCTTATGGTGGACGCATGGATATTCGCTACAAGAAATTTTACATGAATGGCGAATACATTCACAAGGAAAATGACCCATCCAGTGACAATGGCTACATTTACAATACCGGTCACGCAGCATTGGTAAACATGGGTTATTCGCAGAAAGGATTGGGAATCTTGTTTTCGGCCAAATCCGTGGATAACATGAGTTTCCGTTCAGACAGAACGAAGGGTCTACAAGATCTTTTCATCAATTACTTGCCTGCGCTGAACAAAACACATACTTACAATTTAGTTGCTACACTTTACCCATATGCCACCCAACCGCTGGGTGAAGTTGCGTTGCAAGGAGAAGTTTTGTATACGATTCCAAAGGGAGTTTTGGGGAAATATGCCGTTCCAATCAACGTGAACTATTCGACAGCGTACATGCCGGTTCGCAATTACGCCGGATTCGATCCCGCAGATTCATCACGAATTGCCTATACGACCAATCCCTATGAGAAATCGGACAGTTTGTTGTGGGAAGATTTTAACGTGAACATTACTTACAAATTCAATAAGAAGTTTTACGCGATCGGTTCTTATTACCGCATTCGGATCAACAACGACGTAACAAAAATAACATCCGATGCGCACGGGGTTATCAAGACTCATATCGCAGTCTTAGAATTGGGCTACAAGATCAACAGCAAGCACAACATCCGCATGGAATTGCAAGGATTGTTCAACGCCAAAGTTTACGAAAAAGAGGATGGTATCATGCGTGGAGTGCGGGAAGATAAAGGTAATTGGGCAACGGCAGTGATCGAGTATACGATCTCTCCAAATTGGTTCTTCGGGATCATCGACCAGTGGAATTATGGCAACCGCAACGAAGACCTGCGTGTTCATTACATCACCGGTTCCTTTGGATGGATCAAAGAATCTACCCGTTTATCGATCAATTACGGTCGCCAACGTGCCGGTTTGTTCTGTGTTGGTGGTGTTTGTCGCTTCGTGCCGGCATCGAACGGTTTAACGGTCTCATTTACTCAAAGTTTTTAATCGGAATGGCTATGAAACAGTTTAAATGGCTTCTTGCCGGTGGTTTGATGGGAATCTTAGCATTGGCTTCTTGTGATAAAGTAACGAATGCCTATCCTCCGGGAGCGCAAACTACAGGTGGCTTAGATTGGAGTTTGTATCCGGGCGGCGATAGTTTGGACTATGTTGCTCAGGGGCATTGGCCTACATTCACCCCCAATTCGAACACGTTAAAGAATGTTTTGATCGAAGATTTTACAGGTCACCGTTGCAATAACTGTCCGAATGCTGCCAATTTGTTGCACAATTTAGAAGACGCCAATCCAGGCCGCGTGTTTGGAGTAGGCGTTCATACCAGTCCTGCCGGTTTAACGGATTTTCAAATTGCCAATGCTACCTATCCTTTGGTCTTGTATAACGATTACGCAATCGAGATCGGACAATTCTTTGGGGCCGTCTCCGGCTCATCTTTTCAAGGAAATCCACATGGAGCAGTAAATCGCGAGCTAGTAGGTACGGACAATACGGTTGGTCCCGGTTCTTGGTCGAGTAGAACAACCTCACAATTGGCGGCTACACTGAAAGTAAATATTCAAGCAGAAGTGAACTATTTCACATCTACTCGCGGCGTTTTCCTGCATACAGAAGTTGACAAGATCGACAACGCATTGGCAAACGACCTGGGACTGGTTGTTTACGTGGTAGAAGATTCTATTGTTGGACCTCAGTTAATGCCAAATTTGACAACGAATAATAATTACGTACACAAAGACATTTTGCGTGATTGTATTGACGGGCGTGCTTTTGGAAAAACCTTGACTGCGGAATATTTGAATGCCAATGGAAATTACTACGTGAATTACGCTTACCGTTTACCGGACCAATACAACCCGGACAACATGCATTTGGTAATTTACGTTTACGACAAAACGACGTATGAGATCTATCAAGTGATCAAAAAACATCTCCTCTAATAATCTTGGAAATATTGACAATCAACGCGGAGCTAACACTTCGCGTTTTTTATGTCATTTTTTAACATTTTTACGGCACTAATTTTCAAAAGCATTCGTTAACTTGTGGTGTGTAATTCTAAAACGAGAGCCATGTTTGAACTAACGAAGAAGATCTTGGTGAAGGTGAGTTTTGACCCTCAGTTGTTCCAAAAGGAATTGATGAAAGCGATCCGCTGGATGTCAAATGCCGAAGAAATTCAACGTTTAAGAGAATGGTGTATTAAAGAATTCGGGGCGAAGTATCCGACTATTGTTCACAAAGCATTTGCTACTGAAACGAAGTAGTTTCACTTGCAGGAAATTAAAAAAGCGGCTTACAGAGAGCCGCTTTTCTTTTATTCAGAGATTTGATATGCTATTCAAATTCGATCAACAAACCGCCTTTTTCAACGACATCTCCGGGATTTACCGCAAGTCGTTTAACAACTCCAACACCTTCGGCTTTCAACACGTTTTCCATTTTCATCGCTTCCAATGTCAATAGGGCATCACCGGGTTGTACTTCTTGTCCTACCTGAATCGCAATGCTCACCAAACGTCCGGGCATAGGCGCCTTTAACTGTTTCAGCTTGCGCACCTTCGGTTTATCCATTCCTAACGAGGCGATCAATTCGTCCAACGGACCAGATTTGTGTACCTGAAAAACACGATGGTTCAATTTCAACGTTAGCATCCCTTCTTCTTGACGATTCTCCATGACCTCACCCCGGAATTTCTTTCCTTTGTACGTCAACGTAAAAAAACGATGATCTTCCCAGCGCAAATTTACGCCATCGTTATTCGTTTCAAACTGCTGACCATCTACTTTCCAATTGGCTTTCTCCATTCGTGTACGGTTTGAAGCAAAATTAAAAACATTTCAACCATTGAGCCCAATTTTTGAGACATTTTGAGGACATTTCATTCATTTGTATTGGTATATTTACCCGCGTGAACGCAAAATGATTTCTCAAGAACAAATTACATGAAAAAAAGATATTTAATCCTGGCCCTGCTTGCTGCCTCTTGTCGCCCGATCGATACCTCTAAAGACCAACCGATCGATGTTTCGGAACACAATGACGTGGTCATGGACCAAGAAATGGAATACATGGATGAGGAGCCGAAGATCTATCGCGCTACCGAAACCATCTATACCGATCTGATCAATACCAAATTAGAAGTTTCCTTTGATTGGAACAAATCTTGGTTGATCGGAAAGGAAACCTTAACCGCAAAACCTCATTTTTATGCTACGGATAGTTTAGTACTGGACGCCAAAGGCATGGAGATCAAAAGCGTAACTATGAATGGTGCCGTGCGTCCTTTTACCTACAAAGAAGATATTCTGACGATTCGATTGGACAAGACCTATACGCGCAAGGAAACCTACACGGTGGTGATCGATTATATTGCGAAACCGGATGAACGAACTACCGGTGGATCTGCTGCGATCACGAGCGACAAAGGCTTGTACTTCATCAATCCGCGCAATGAAGAAAAGAATAAGATGCCACAGATCTGGACACAAGGAGAAACGGAGGCAAGTTCCGTGTGGTTCCCAACGATCGATGCCCCTAACGTAAAGACCAAGCAAGAGATCTACATTACTGTGGATAACAAATACCAAACACTTTCGAACGGAAGATTGATCAGCTCTACCAAGAATGCCAACGGTACACGTACCGATTATTGGAAACAGGAATTGCCACATGCTCCGTACTTGTTCATGATGGGTGTTGGAGAATTCAAAGTTGTGAAGGACAGCTACAAACGTCCGGACGGAACTATGATGGAAGTTAATTACTACGTAGAGCCGGAATGGGAGCCTTATGCAAAAGGAATTTTCGGAGAAACACCAAAAATGATCGGTTACTTTTCGCAATTACTGGGTGTAGAATATCCGTGGGATAAGTATCACCAGATCGTTGTTCGCGACTATGTTTCCGGAGCCATGGAAAATACCGGGGCTGTTGTTTTTGGCGATTATGTGTACAAAAACGACCGCGAGTTGCTGGATGCCAATGATCAATCGACCATTGCGCACGAATTATTCCACCATTGGTTTGGAGATTTAGTGACTTGTGAATCATGGTCTAATCTATCCTTGAATGAATCGTTTGCAAACTATTCGCAGTACTTGTGGGATGAATTCCGATATGGTCTGGATGAAGCTGAATTTCAAGCGATCGGTGAGGCGGACGGTTACTACGCTTCTGCACAACAGCAAGGCTACCACGATCTGATCTGGTTCGATTATCCGGAAAAGGAAGCCATGTTCGATGGACATTCCTACAATAAAGGCGGACGAATCTTGCATATGCTGCGCAATTACATCGGAGACGAAGCGTTTTTTGAGGCGCTGCAGAAATACTTGAAAGCAAATGCTTATAAACCTGCTGAATTTCACCAATTGCGCTTGGCTTTTGAGGAAGTCTGCGGGGAGGATCTGAATTGGTTCTTTGATCAGTGGTATTTGGATTCCGGACACCCGAGCTTGGACGTTTCTTATGAGTACGTTGCTGAAGAGCAAATCGTTTACCTGAATGTGGAACAAACGCAAACCGATTTCCGCATCTTCAAACTTCCTGTTGACGTAACCGTGCTGGATGGTCGCGGTGCCACCACAAAACGCGTTTGGATCAACGAACGCAGCAACCGCATTCCGCTGGCTGTAAACGGAACGTTGAAAAATGTGGTATTCGACAGTAAAGCGCAATTGTTGGCTAAGATCACCGAAAACAAACCGGAAGCTTGGTACATCGATCAATACTACAACGGACCAAAGCGCTACATCCACCGCAAGCAAGCCCTTCAATACGGATTGAAGTCCAAAACTGCAGAAAGCGAAAAATTGATTCTTGACGCGTTAAACGATCCATTTTGGGACATCCGAATGACGGCGGTAGAACGCGTTAGTCGTTTGGGGGCAGATGCAAAATTGAAAGCACTCGAGCAACTCAAGAAAATGGTGGTTTCAGATTCCGTTTCAGCTGTTCGTGCAAGTGTAGTAAACGTCTTATCTACACAATTGAGTGCTGCAGAAATTACTCCTGTTTTGGAGGAGCGCATCCAAAATGACCGCTCTTACAGTGTTGTTTCCAATGCTTTGAACAACTTGGCGAAGATCAATAGCGAAAAGGCCATGACCGCTGCGAAAAAGTTGGAAACTGAAAAATCTTCGCGTATGTTGAGCAGTATTGCTGCCTTGTATGCGAAGACCGGTAAACCGGAATCTTACGGGTTTTTCGTGAGCGCTTTGCAATCCGGATACATCCAAGGATTTGACAAGATCGGTGCATTGAATGCCTTCACGTTTTATTTATCGAAACAAGAAGTTCCAATGCAACAGCAAGCTTTGGACATTTACAAACAGGAATTTGCATCAGGAGGCATGTACGTCAAAATGTTCGCGCCACAATATGTGACCTATTTAAAAAATTCATTGGGAGATCGCATCTCAAAATTACAAGACGAAGAGTCGAAAGCAAAAGCATCCGGAAACACCAATGCAGCAGATATTGCCCGCGGCAAACGCACTGAAGCCGAAGCGTTGCAATTGGAATACGAAAAGTTATTGAACAGTTTGAACGACTAAGATAAGGCCTCGGAAACGGGGCTTTTTTTGCGCAAATTTTTGGATGGCGGTAAGATTGATTTCTGCACGGTAAAAAGGCAATTTTACCTCGTGAAAAACCACCTTTTTGCTTTTAAAAATGGGTATTCATTTGATTTACTGAATCTTAAAAAAGGAAAGCGTCACGGCATGGGAAATTAAACGAGGTAAAATTGCCTTTTTACGAGGTTTTCTTCGACAACCAAATCCAGCATTCAGCCCGCATCGCAAGTATACCGCGGGATTGATCGATAATAAACGTTGAGCAAACGAGGTAAAATTGCCTTTTTACCTCGAAAATTCACCTAGAAAAATGCCTTCACCTCCATCCCACCCGCATGTATCGTTGGTGTTGTAGGGCTCTTGCGACCATTATATTGGATCGACAACTGCAAATTCTTGGAAAGTGTGCGCTGGTATCCAAAGGTCCAAACTACGTTGTTACCCGGTTTCAAAGCCTCTAACAATTCAAATCCCAGCGGAGAATTGGCATTTCCCTCGAATTCGATGCGGATATAATTTACCTGACCCTGCAAACTGCCTTTTGCCGCCTGATTGAACTTTGCTACTAAACCGATATCAGATACACGTGAGAACTCTGTTCCAAATTCCGGTGCGTTTTGCTTGTACGAAAAACGATTCTCCACGGAAAGTCGCAAGGAGGTGTTTGGTTGGAAAACCAAGGCATTTTTGTTGATCCAATAAGCCAAGGCATAATTCCTCCCGGTAGTATAATCAACAAACGAAGTTTTATTCCCTCGCTCAAAATTCGACTGGATGGTCCATTTCTTGCGTAAATTCACTCGTGCATTGATATCGTGTGACTCATTGAACCTACCATCAAAACCCGTGGCAAGTTGCACTTTAGATGCTACACGTTGGT
Source organism: uncultured Fluviicola sp. (assembly GCA_964427665.1). GTDB lineage: Bacteria > Bacteroidota > Bacteroidia > Flavobacteriales_D > Crocinitomicaceae > Fluviicola. The sequence continues at coordinate 26,995 of CAYRVL010000003.1, forward strand.
AACTGTACTCTGCCGCAAAGATGGTGTTGGTGCGATTGAAAAACAATGTGTGCTTCTGATTGCTACTCGTACTGATCAAGGTACTATCCTCCACCCTGCCAGAAAATGGATTGTACGCTACCAAACCTTGTAAATTATTTGTTTTCCGCTGAATCCGAAAGCGTGATTGCGTAGAGAAACGTGCGAGTACCGATTTAAAGCCTTTCGCACCACCCCAAACCCGTTCCGGACGCAAGTTTAACGTTTGGTTGTACTCATTCGAATAGGTCTTGGTATAGGCATTGGATGGCGTAAAAACCCGAATATAACTCGCTTGATCGGCGAAAGCCGCAATTTCGAACTCATTGAGATCCTTCACACCATCGCCGTTGTAATCGATCCACGTGTAAACGCCCTGCCCGTCATTCACCTTGATGTAAATAAATTCCCGTTTTTGCTCCAAACCGGCTCCGGCTTCGTAAAAAGTGGTGAGATTTACTGCGTTTTTCCACAATCGAATCTCATGATCCACGCGGCCATTGGTCGTGTTTTCCGGTTTCTGAGGTAACAAAATAGAATCTTTCACTTCCAATTCCCGGTAATTGGCCACCACTAATAAGCGCTGATTTTTCCAACTTTTTTGCAACCATTCCAAACTCCAAGTGCGCGCTTTAGCCACCTGCACCCAGGTGTTCGTGTCCGTTTTTCCATCATAACGTTCGCGGTAACTCACTTTGAATTCTCCTTTTGTAGTGTCTCCAACTGCCAAAAAAGCAGCCGCGTCAAAAAAGGAATACGACCGATTTGAGAACTGACCATTCTGCACTGAAAATTGGTTCCATTCCTGGTCATCCTTTACCCCGATGCGTAACTTCTTCCACTGTTTCGAAATTTCGAATTTATGTCGGATAAACGTGTTGTTTTGCAGGGAATCACTGGCGTAAAGCACACTGGCATCTCCAAGAATCACAAATCCATTACGGCGAAAATTACTTTGCAATAACGCGCGATACCCATCGAAGTCCGCACCAATCTTGTATTGTTGTCCACTCAAGGTCCATCCACCGTACTGCTGATGTCTGATTCCCGTGCTGACTTGTGTCAAAACCTGATTTCCCGTATACGACTGTCCGCGTGTGTTCCAGTCGCGATCATACTCCACAGCTCTGTACTGTTCGATCGGTTTGAAAAAGGGATCCAATACTTCCAATTCTGCAGCGTTTCGCCACATCCATTTTTTGATACTGTCTTTACCTAATTTCTTCTCTTGATCCAATTTTAGGTGTAATGCATGGCCAAAATCATCACCCCGATCCAAGCGAGAAAAAGTATTCAAATCGGTTTTACTCCGTGCCAACTCCAGTTCCACCTTGAAGCGTTCATTGAACCGGTAACGGGCTCCCATACTCATTAATTGCTGCTGTTTAGGTGTAATGAGCACGTTTACCGGCGCATAATCTCCCTGTGAAATACCAGCAATCGGAGCCACCCATTTATACACACGCCCCAAGGCATTGAACTGCTGAAAAACGTAATCTCCTTTTCCCGGACCCACATAGGTGAAGTTCACTTTGTAATAGGCGAAACTCGGATTCACGCTAGCCACCAGCACCGAATCGTAGCCCAAACTATCGATCATGCGGTACATGACCAAATTTTCAGAAAATCCGGTAGAATCGATCACCACCGAACGCGCCAATTCTAGCTGATCACCAATCTGGCTCAACAAGAGTTTCTGAGGATCCGTCAAATTTTGTTGCAAAGGCTGATTCTTTGCATCTTGTTCAGAATAGGCATTTATCCACCAATCCAATTTTTTGGAACTTCCTTCTGTAGAAAATTGAAAAAGAGAACGCGCATAATTCTGATCTGCATACTGGAATTCGACCACGATCCGGACATCTTTGGTGATCAGATTCCGAGCTGTAAACGTTAATTCGGCGGTATTATAATCAATAGTATAATCAAACTCCTGGCCACGCGAAAGCAATTTACCATCTATAAAAACCCGTTCCGTACCCGAAAGAACAATGATGAATGGTTCATTTTCATTCCCGCGCAGACGGTAAGGTCCTTGATTGCCTTCTATTCCTTGAATGATCTGGCGGTTGAATTTACCTTTGGATAACGCTCCGCTAACTTGACTTCGAATAAATCCATTCTTGTTTTTTTTCCAATAATATTCTCCCGTCAAACCCTGGCCTCGCTTTTTATACGTAAGAAAATAACCTGTTGGTTTGGAGATCCAGAAATCACCCAAGGTCAACTTGAATTGCTCGTTGAAAAGCTGAATAAACACTTGGTCGAATTCTTGTAACTTATTGGTGTTCCCTTCCGGTTGTATCGGTAAGTTATCATCGGTAACCGAAGCCAGCACTTGTAAATTCGGCGCTACATATCCGGAAAGTTCCAGGTTGAGCGATGAATTCACACTCAAATCCTGTCGGTTTCCGAATGCTACGCCACGTGAGATAGATCCAGACTTCTTCAAGCCACTTGCACCCATGAGTTCAAAGGGATCGTTTGTCGGTTGGATCAAGAAATCTTCGCGCTCCCCTTTATTCACCGAATAGATCACCGCCGTATCTCGTAAGAAGTAGCGCCTTCCAAGATTTGCGTCGAGTACCCGATATTGGGCAATGAGCGTGTCGCAACGATCTTGCAGAATGACGCGAGAGGTCAAGTAATCTATTTGAAAATTGCGTGCATCCAAGATCTTGTCGCCACAGCGAAGTTGAACTGATCCCGGAAAAATACTGACACTATCTAGGAACAAGGTGTCATTCACTGGCACGATCACTTTGAGGCGCGTGTTGGTTTGTTGGGCATGAAGTGACATTCCCAAGAGCAAACCGATCAACCCTACCAAGTATTTGTGCATCACGCTAAAGTACTAACGATTAAGTGAAGTTGAAAGTATACGTGAATACATAAAAAAATCCCTCTTTCGCAAGAGGGATTTTCATGTGTATCGATAATTAAAACGGCACAATTATTAACGACTACACCTATGTCATAAGCTTTTATGGCTAACCTTCCGGATCCATCGTGACAAACTTGATGACTTTCAGAATAGATACAACGATCTATCCTGAACACATTTCACATCCGTCCGGATCATCCAATGAGCATGCAATGGCAGCTTGTTGCTCTTCGATCGTAGCTTTCGATGGTTCAGCCGTAACTGATTTATCCAAGGTAAACTTGATCGCATCTGTAGCTGCTTTCGTACGCAAGTAGTACATACCGGTCTTCAATCCTTTTTTCCAACCGTAGAAGTGCATTGACGTCAATTTTCCGAAGTTTGCATTCTCCATGAAAATGTTCAATGACTGCGATTGACAGATGTATGCTCCGCGATCAGCCGCAAGTTCAATGATCGCTTTTTGCGAGATCTCCCAAGCAGTTTTGTACAAATCTTTGATGTATTGTGGAATTTCCGTAATGTTTTGAACAGATCCGTTCGATGCCATCAATTTCTGACGCATATCACTATTCCATAGACCTTCTTTCACCAAGTCCTTCAACAAATGTTTATTTACAATGATGAATTCACCGGACAATACACGACGCGTGTAGATATTCGAGGTGTAAGGCTCAAAACATTCGTTGTTTCCAAGGATCTGTGCTGTGGAAGCCGTTGGCATTGGAGCAAGCAACAACGAGTTGCGTACACCATATTGTTTCACTTCTTCTTTCAACACATCCCACTCCCAACGATTCGTAGGCGTTACACCCCACATGTCGTATTGGAAAATTCCTTGTGAAACCGGAGAGCCCTCAAATGTCTCATATGGCCCTTCTACTTTCGCTAAATCCTTCGAAGCAGTCATGGACGCATAATAGATCGTTTCAAAGATCTCGCGGTTCAATGCACGTGCTTCTTCAGATTCGAATGGGAAACGCATCATAATGAATGCATCTGCCAAACCTTGTACACCTAATCCGATCGGACGGTGACGCATGTTTGATTTACGCGCCTCCTCTACCGGGTAGAAGTTTCCGTCGATGATGCGGTTCAGGTTAATCGTTGCCTGATACGTTACTTCAAATAATTTATCGTGGTCAAAAGTACCTTCTTCTGTGACGAATTTCGGCAAAGCCAAAGATGCCAAGTTACATACCGCAACCTCATCTGGAGCTGTATATTCCATGATCTCCGTACACAAGTTTGACGATTTGATCGTACCCAAATTCTTTTGGTTCGACTTGTTGTTCGCTGCATCTTTGTACAACATGTAAGGAGTACCTGTTTCGATCTGAGATTCCAAGATCTTGAACCACAAGTCTTGTGCTTTCACAGTCTTACGACCTTTTCCTTCGCGCTCGTATGCGGTGTACAATGCTTCGAATTCTGCACCGTAAGTTTCAGAAAGTCCCGGACACTCGTGCGGACACATCAAAGTCCAATCTCCGTTATCTTCAACACGCTGCATGAACAAATCCGGAATCCACAAAGCATAGAACAAATCGCGTGCACGCATTTCTTCTTTTCCTGTGTTCTTTTTCAAGTCTAAGAAGTCGAACACGTCGGCATGCCATGGCTCCATGTAGATTGCGAAAGATCCTTTGCGTTTCCCTCCACCTTGATCTACATAGCGAGCAGTATCGTTGAACACACGCAACATCGGTACAATACCATTTGATGTTCCATTGGTTCCTTTGATGTAAGATCCCGTAGCGCGGATGTCGTGGATAGCCAACCCAATACCACCAGCCGACTGAGAAATCTGAGCGCAAGATTTCAAAGTGTCGTAAATCCCACCGATGCTATCTTCCTTCATGGTCAACAAGAAGCAAGAAGACATTTGCGGTTTCGGTGTACCTGCGTTGAACAAAGTTGGAGTAGCGTGTGTAAACCAACCTTCCGACATCAAGTTGTAGGTTTTGATCGCCTGCTCCAGATCATTTTTATGGATACCCACTGCTACACGCATCAACATTTGTTGCGGACGCTCGGCGATCTCGCCGTTTATCTTCAATAAATAACTGCGCGTAAGTGTTTTAAATCCAAAATAGTCGTATCGGAAGTCACGATCGTAAATGATGCTTGAATCCAACAATTCTTTGTTGTTCTGGATCACTTCAAATACATCGTCCGCGATCAATGAAGCACGCTCTCCTGTTTTCGGATCCACATACTTGTAAAGATCTTCCATCACTTCAGAGAACGACTTTTTCGTTTCCTTATGCAAGTTAGAAACCGCGATACGCGATGCCAACAATGCATAATCCGGGTGATCCATAGTTTTAGCTGCAGCAACCTCGGCTGCCAAATTATCCAGCACGGTGGTTGTAACACCGTCATAAATTCCCTCGATTACTTTCATTGCTACCGCTTCTGGCGATACCAACGGATCAAGGCCGTAGCACATCTTAATGATGCGCGCAGTGATTTTGTCGAATTTCACTGCTTCTTTTCTTCCGTCTCTTTTAATAACGTACATAGTGCGCTCTCCTGTTTTGGGTTGTTACTGGTATATCTTCCTTTTATTCAATTAGAAATCTTCGTCTAAACTGAACGTTTGATTTTCTTTTCCTGCCATTACGCCAGCCTTTTGATATTCAGCTACGCGTTTTTCAAAGAAGTTCGTTTTACCTTGGATCGAAATCATATCCATGAAGTCGAATGGGTTAGTTGCATTGAACACTTTATCATTCCCTAATTCAACCAATAGTCGGTCGGCAACGAACTCAATATACTGCTGCATTAGGTCAGCATTCATACCAATTAACTTCACAGGAAGCGCATCGGTTACAAATTCTTTTTCAATTTCTACAGCATCCAAGATGATTTGACGCACTTGCTCTTTCGGTAATTTGTTCACCAAGTGACGGGTATACAACAAACACGCAAAATCGCAATGCAAACCTTCGTCGCGAGAGATCAACTCATTGGAGAAGGACAAGCCTGGCATCAAACCGCGCTTCTTCAACCAGAAGATCGAACAGAACGATCCCGAAAAGAAGATCCCTTCGACTGCCGCAAAAGCCACCAAACGCTCTGCGAATGAACCATTATCGATCCAACGCAAAGCCCACTCTGCTTTCTTGCGAACACAATCGATTGTCTCCAACGCATTGAACAAGCGGTTTTTTTCAGTAGTATCTTTGATATACGTATCGATCAACAACGAGTAAGTTTCCGAGTGTATATTTTCAATAGCAACCTGAAAACCATAGAAAAACTTCGCTTCCGTATATTGAACCTCTGCCAAGAAGTGCTCGGCCAAATTCTCGTTCACGATCCCGTCTGAAGCAGCAAAGAACGCTAAAACATGCTTGATGAAATGACGCTCATCATCGTTCAATTTATTGTCCCAATCAATCAAATCCGGAGAAAGATCAATCTCCTCAGCCGTCCAGAAACTCGCTTCTGCCTTTTTGTAAAAAGACCAAATGTCTTCGTGCTGGATCGGGAACAAGACGAACCTGTTTCTGTTCTCTGCTAAAATTGGTTCTGTTTGTGCCATTTTATTTCTTTTTAGTTGTATCAATACTGTTCAGCCTAAGGAAAATTTCTTCCCCAAAGTCCTACGAATCTTTCAAAAATTCCTTCTTTCCTCAATAACGGTAAGTAGTGAATCCGAGTGTGATCATGTTCCCGTTATCAGGCATACAAAATTTGTCAAAATTCCGTCCCCCTGCAATTAAAGAAATTCACAATCGTTTCAGGTTTTCAACACTCGATAACGGAAACCCTTTGTGGTGAACACTTAGCGAGTTTTTCAACATCACTTTTAAAGATATTCACAGGTTAAACCAATTCATTTGTCGATAAAAAACCTCAATTTGTCCATCTCCTTGTCACAGAACGTTTTCACTCAAATCTACCTGAAAGTTACCCACTTTTTTGACTTGTTTTATTCGGATTTTTTTCGGACTATTAACATCTCAATGTGAATAGCATGGAAAGACCCGATAAATCGACAAATGCACCACTTAGATCTTTGAATTTTAACAAATTACGCGGCGATTTGATGCATGCCCTGTTTCCACATCACTGCTTTATTTGTGCCATGGAGGTTCCGTATCAGGGACATTCGATCTGTCCGTTATGTGAACACGATCTGCACTACACGCAATTCGAAGTTTTCCAGGAACCAACGCCGCTCGATAAATTGTTCTGGGGACGTATTCAATTAGAGGCGACCTTTGCATTGCTCTTCTTCAACGAAACCAACGCTACCCGTACTTTATTACATCAATTGAAATACAAAGACCGGAACGACCTGGCGATCTACCTCGGACAACAGATCGGTAAACGTTTGCTCAAACATCCCGCACTGAACACCATCGATGCCTACATCCCTGTTCCACTTCATCCGAAAAAAGAGTTTATTCGCGGGTACAATCAAGCGGAAGAAATTGCGAAAGGCATACACAACGAAACCGGTGTGGCGATCGATATGAACCTCATCAACCGCGCTATCTTCACAGAAAGTCAAACTAAAAAAGATCGTTTGAGTCGCTGGGAAAACATGCAAGAAAAATTCCGGAGTAAACAAACCCAGCAAAAATACCAACACATTGCGATCATTGACGATGTAATTACAACCGGTTCTACTATCGAAACTTGTTACAGAACACTACGCGAACATTTACCTGAAACCAAGATCAGTGTCATTTCACTCGCGTTTGCCCATTAAAAAACCCCGACATATTGCCGGGGCTGGGAGGGGTATTTGACCTTATGTTACACCAACACCCCTGAACTTTCCTGATCCTAAACCGGCAAATTTACGATATGCACCAACAAACACGTGTCTTTTTTCAAATCTTAGCACATGTATCAGATCGGGTGAAAATCCCCACATTCCGCATGAAAATCAAACGTTTTGAGGGTAAATTGGCTAAATTTGTGTAAAAACAGAGATATGCGCATTCTCATCATAGGAGCCGGAGTGGCCGGAACGGCATTGACCCAACATTTATTGGATCGAGGCGCAACAGTCACACTTTTGGACAAAGGAACGAACGTTTCATCAGCAGTAGCCGGTGGGATCTTAAATCCATTGGTGTTCCGTCGAATGACCTTGAGCTGGCGCATACACGATCTGCTTCCCTATGCGTATAATTTTTACCGCGCACAAGAAGCAAGAGTCGCAGATACTTTCCTGCACTTCGTACCCATCCGTCGATTTTTTGCCAGCGAACAAGAGCGTACTTATTGGTTGAAAAAACAGGACGATCCACAATTTGCGCCGTACATGCAAACGCAATCCGAGTTAGACGCGCACTTTCCGGATGAAAACAACACCTATGGTACTGGACTTGTTTTACAAAGTGGTTACGTGGAATCCGCAAAGTACGTTCGTCTTACGCAAGATTATTATTCTCAATTGGGGATTTTAATCCAAGATTCTGTTGATTACTCACAAATAGACCCCGTGGCGGGAACTTACAAAGGCGAAGTTTTCGATCATCTGGTGTTTGCTGAAGGAAAAGATGGGTGCTACAACCCGTGGTTCAATTATTTGCCTTTACAACAAACAAAGGGAGAAGTGCTGACTATACGCATTCCCGATCTTTCGCAAGAAGAATCTCGGAATCGTAAGTGCTTCATGATGCCCATTGGAAACCAAAACTTTCGGGTCGGTTCAACCTACGCTTGGAATACGGACGACAACACGGTGACCGAAGATGGAAAACAGACCATATTAGAAAATATGCGTACGGTAAATACTTTGCCCTATGAAATTGTGGATCATGTAGCCGGAGTGCGTCCCACCGTGTCGGATCGCCGTCCACTGCTTGGAAAACATCCGGAATTTCCCAAGTTGGTGATCGCAAATGGGTTGGGCACAAAAGGATATATTTTGGCTCCAAAACTGATGCAGGAACTAGCCGACCACCTATTGACCCAGACCGACTTACATCCGGAGACAGACATCCGGCGTTTTGACAAAAACTAACAATTCTTCTGGCGTATTGGGATGGAAAAAGATTAATTTTGTAGAAACATTTTAAATAATAAACATATGTACCCACCAGAACTCGTACAACCCATGAAGGAAGACCTTACAAGTGTGGGCTTTCACCAGTTACTATCTGCAGAAGAAGTTGATACTACTATTCCAAACAGCAAAGGTGTTGCGCTTGTAGTAGTAAACTCTGTTTGTGGTTGCGCTGCCGGAAATTTGCGTCCGGGAGTAAAATTATCTTTGAACTACGATAAAAAACCGGATCACTTATTGACGGTATTTGCAGGAGTAGACACGGAAGCAACGCAACAAGCTCGTAAGTATTTCTTACCATTCCCTCCATCATCACCATCTGTTGCCGTTTTCAAGGACGGTAAATTGGTGCATTTCCTGGAGCGTCACAACATTGAAGGCGTGAGCGCAGCGATGATCGCAGAAAATTTACAAGCGGCTTACGACGAATTCTGTTAAAAACAACTTTATCTTGTCAGACTGAAGGCCAAAGACAGATCTGTCTCTGGTCTTTTGTCTTTTAATCAAATAGCGAAGCATTCTCAAGATGATAATTGACACCCACACACATCTCTATTCCGAGCAATTTAACGAGGACCGCTCTGCGATGATCAAGCGCGCAATCGCTGCCGGCGTGGAACGCATGTATTTACCTAACATCGATCTGGAATCCATTGAAGGAATGCACGCATTGGAGCAGGAATTCCCGGAAAACTGTTTCGCAATGATGGGTTTACACCCTTGCTCGGTAGATGAAAACTGGGAATCTGTTCTTGAGACAATAAAAAAACACGCTTTCGCACGCAAATACGCAGCCATTGGTGAAATCGGGATTGATCTGTACTGGGATAAAACTCATGTGGAAGCTCAAAAAGAAGCGTTCAGACAGCAAATTCGCTGGGCGAAAGAACTGCAAATCCCAATTGTCATCCATGCCCGTGATTCCTTCCCTGAGATCTACGAAGTCTTGGACCACGAAAACGACTCACAGCTTCGTGGAATATTTCATTGCTTCACCGGAAATCGTGCAGACGTCGAAAAGATTAAAGACTACGGTGGTTTTTACTTCGGTATTGGTGGTGTGGTAACCTACAAGAAGTCCGAACTTCCGGAAGTGCTCCCTTATTTACCGTTGGACCGCTTATTATTGGAAACAGATGCGCCTTATTTACCTCCGGTTCCGCACCGTGGTAAACGAAACGAAAGCGCCTACATCATCCATACAGCAGAAAAAATTGCTGAGTTCCTGGGTCTTCCCTTGCGTGAGATCGAACAGGTTACCACCGCTAATGCCCGGCGCCTTTTCGGAGAATAAGATCCTTCCAAACTACTTTTACCCTCATCTGTTCAGAAGTCTGAATCTGTTTATCTTTGTCAAAACTTCGGTATGCAACAAGCGCGCGTCAAATTGATCTACACCGGCGGAACGATCGGGATGGTAAAAGATCCGATCACTGGTTCTCTCACTGCTTTCGACTTTGGTGACGTGTACAAACACATTCCGGAATTGGCGCGCTTACAAGTAGAATTGACTACGCATGCATTTCCAAAACCGATCGATTCTTCGGAGATGCATCCGGGCTGGTGGAAAGCGATCGCCGAATTGATCCACACCGATTACCATCACTACGACGGCTTTGTGATCCTGCATGGATCCGACACAATGGCCTTCACTGCCTCTGCTCTGAGTTTCATGCTACAAGGATTGGAAAAACCGGTCATCCTTACCGGGTCGCAACTGCCAATTGGTACGATCCGAACAGATGGAAAGGAAAACCTCATCACCGCGATCGAAGTAGCTGCAGCGAAAAAAGCAGATGGCTCTCCCATGATCCAGGAAGTAGCCATTTATTTCGAGTATTCGCTGTATCGCGGAAACCGTACCTCCAAAGTATCTGCTTCTAGTTTTGAAGCATTCCGTTCACCGAATTTACGGCCACTTGCCGTGGCTGGGGTACACATCGATTATGCCGCAAATCCGCGACTTGGAAAAGGACCTTTACACCTGTTCACGGATTTCGATGCTTCCGTAGCGCTCATTAAATTGTTCCCCGGCTTGAATTGGGAATTATACAGCGCTCTTTTTGATGTGAACCGGGTAAAAGCAATCGTATTAGAAACGTATGGTTCTGGAAATGCTCCGTCTGACGAGAAATTCCACGACTTGCTTTTGACCTATCTGGAGTCAGGAGGAACTGTGCTGAACATCACACAATGTTCAACCGGTCGTGTGGAACAAGGTAAATATGAAACAAGTTCCTTCTTCGAGAAGCATGGAGTGATCAGCGGCCACGACATGACTACAGAAGCAGCAGTGACCAAATTGATGTATGCCTTAGGCAAGTTTTCTGGAGACCAAAAAGCCATTCGCAACTGTATGCTAACGGCATTGTGTGGCGAAATGTCGGTATAAACTAGATCACGATGCGCAACCCGAAGTGTTGCGTCACTCCCGGACTTACTACGGATACTGAAGACATCGTTTGAAAAGACAAACTTGGTCTCAGCTCATAAACCAAATGCACCTGCTGCCACAGCGGACGTTTCTTACCAATACGAAAATCGATTCCAAGAGGCAAGTAAACTGTACTTGAGAAACCTGTGTTCATGCGGTAATTGCGTTGCTCCAACTCAACATCCATTTCATGGGTGATCCCTGTTTCACTGAATGTTTCCGTTCTGGTAAGTTGTAGCTCTTGATTGAACAGAATTCCGGCTTGCAATCCGATTCCTCCATAAAAAGACCAACGACGTGTTAAATCCGTTTGTAATATATATGCCCCGTCTAAAGCCAAGACGTCTGCGCCCCAATAAGCACTAACTGATCGGATTCGAACGGTATCTATATAATACTGCTGTCCCGTTTGAGAACTCACTAAGGTGTCGTACGGTCCACTCCATTCTTGATAGCGCCCGAACACCTGACTATTTAATCTTTTATACGAAATCCCTACACGAAAACTTGGATTATGTATGCCTGTTTTTCGGAATCCAAGGTTTGCTGAAAATTGGGAACTGGATGTACTATTCAATCCGCCAAATTGACTATACCCCGTAAAATCTTGGGTGATCCATGGATCGTTTTCGGACCATTCTGCAACGTCTTTTTCGGTAAACATTTGAGACATCTGTACGCCAATTCCGGTGAAAACGCTCGTTTCGGTAAACTTCCATGAACTTTCGGATTCTTGAGCCATCACTATTGATGACATTCCGAGTAAAGAAACCAACAAACTATTTCTCATAAAAACCAATTTTGTCGCTGAAAACGAAATTTCCAAGAAAATGTTGTTTTTGACTAGTGAATTCGAGCTTTCACATCCTTTGTAAATTGAGACTTCACTTCACTCAAACGCACGTGTAAAACGCTAGGACCTTGTTTTCCCAAGTCAAAATCTTCACGAAAAAGCGTCCAGTATTCCGGAAATAATACAGCGGTGGCCACAAAAACCAAGCAAACCATGCTGCGGTTCCCATTTCCAAGCAAATAACACTGCATGCGGATTTCGTCAATGGGAGACATCCCGTAATCGAGTAAGAGGTGTTTCACGTCATGGTCTTCGAATTTGGGGATCAGCAACAGATCGCGGTCGTCTAGCATATCCACCACATCTCTGCCTACAGTTCCTACGGGCAATTTCCGTAATTCATGCATATACGCCTCTGCTTCTTTACGATACCAGCGCTGCAAGGGTGACACCACCAAGGTGATCTTCAACCATTCCACCAACCGGGCGCGCAATCCGTATGCACGCAAAACTTCCACAACCATTCCTACTGTTCGCATAACAACTATTTGCGGCAAGAACGGTTGTTATTGCAACGAATTGTTGCTTTCACGTTTTTTGGGAACTTGCTACTAACTGCCGTATTTTGCGATCAGAGCCAATTGTCCGGCATGATACGCCGTATGGGAGATAATCCTTCCAAATGCCTCTGCTTTCGTTTTGGTTCCAAATTCTTTGGTCTCGATCAGTTCATCCCAACTTTCGTCGTCTTGTTGTGCGATCGTAGCTGAAACTATTTTTCCGGCATGATCCAGGTAATCGCGCAGAGCATCTAAGTCAACCCATTCGCCCGAATCTTTCTGATCGATCACGGTTTGTGCTTTCACTGTCACCTCCGGATTTTTAAATACATTCTTCGAAAACAAAAGCTCTACATCAGCAATATGGCGCAACAGGAATCCAACACTATTGTCCACACCGGGAATTTTGAATTTTACCTGTTCAGGTTTTAATTTCTCGACCACATTGTTCAAACGAGTCCTAGCCTCATCGTATGCGTCGTAGAAGTATTTAGTAGTTTCCATGCAAATGTTTTCTTGATAATACAAAAAAATCCGAAGACGAAACTACCTTTTCACTTGAAAGTATAACTTTCAGCTCAAGCCAATAAAAAATCCCAAGCGTTGTTTGCTTGGGATCAGTTCTGGCAGAGAGGAAGAGATT
>CAYRVL010000003.1:40460-54360 GCA_964427665.1 uncultured Fluviicola sp.
AAAAAATCCCAAGCGTTGTTTGCTTGGGATCAGTTCTGGCAGAGAGGAAGAGATTACAGATCTCAAAAGGGGTCGGCTTCACAACGCGATCCAGCTTTTTCAAAGCTTTTGTTCTTTTTTACATGCCTTTTCACTTGAAAGTATAACTTTCAGCTCAAGCCAATAAAAAATCCCAAGCGTTGTTTGCTTGGGATCAGTTCTGGCAGAGAGGAAGAGATTCGAACTCTCGATACAGTTGCCCGTATACTACCTTTCCAGGGTAGCGCCTTCAACCACTCGGCCACCTCTCTGTATATTATATCGCGCTCACATTTGCGCCTTCAACCTCCCGATAGCTATCGGGACGGCCACCCCTTTTTAAATATGGAACACAAACTGTTGCTTCTGTTCCCAGATAAAGCAGGAGTGCAAAAGTAGCTTTTTTTTTCAATGTACCAAGTCATTGTTCCCACACAAAAAAATCTTTTACTTTTTCAACCAAGCCTTGGGTTTTTGTAAATTTACCGTCTATTTCGAGCAAAAAACGACATGAACAATTTTGAGATTACACAACCCACAACCATCTTATTTGGCAAGGACTTATTACACCGCATTTCTGAACAAATTTCCAAACACAGTTCTTCCAACAAAATCTTGATTACTTACGGTGGAGGTTCCATCGTTCGATCGGGTTTTTTAGATAAACTTAAAGCTGCTTTGGCTGATTTCGAAGTCCACGAGTTTGGTGGGATTGAAGCCAATCCTGAATTTTCAACGCTGATGAAAGCCGTAAATTACATCCGCGAAAACGAAATCCCCTTCATGCTTGCAGTGGGTGGTGGTTCCGTAATTGATGGAACCAAATTCATCTCCGGTGCTGTTGGCTATCAAGGCGACCCGTGGGAAGTGTTGCTGCGCGAACCCGGAAAAGTATTCACGAACGCTGTTCCTTTTGGATGCATACTGACGATTCCTGCAACCGGATCGGAAAGTAACTCCGGAGCCGTGATCAGTCGCTCTGAACTGAAAGAGAAACGCACAATGGGTGGACCGCTGTTCTTCCCGAAGTTTGCGTTGTTGGATCCAAGTTTTGTGGCTACACTTCCAAAACGCCAACTGGCGAACGGGATCATCGACGCTTTCACGCATACCACGGAACAATACATCACCTTCGTTGGTGAAAATAAATTGCAAGAACGCTACGCGGAAGGAATTTTAAGTACCCTGATCGAGATCGGTCCGAAAGTATTAGAAGATCCTGCAAATTACGACTTGGCAGCAGACCTGATGTATTGTGCGAATCAAGCACTGAATGGAACTTTGCGTTGTGGTGTCACAACAGACTGGGCCACGCATATGATCGGACACGAATTGACCGCGTTGCACGGAATCGATCACGCACAAACTTTAGCCATCATCGGTCCGCGCCTGTGGGAAGTAAAATTGAAGAATAAAGAAGCGAAATTGGCGCAATACGGTCGACGCGTATGGAATCTAACCGGTGACGACCGCAGTGTAGCCAACGAAGCAATCCAGAAAACTGAAGCGTTTTTCAATGAGCTAGGAGTTGCAACCCGCATTCGTGCATACAGTCAAGATTGTGAAGAAACTCCATCTATCATCCGCAAACGTTTCGAAGAGCGCGGTTGGATCGCCATGGGAGAACGTCAAGATCTAAGCCCACAAGAAGTGGAAACGATTGTCACAAACGCCTTATAAATGGGACTTTCAACACGTTTTACAATTCGTAAGGAAGCTTCTCCGGCACTTCTTGACTTGCTGGAAAAAACAGTTTTGGGAACGAATGGGGCTTGTTATCGTCACCTCGATACGCGAAAACGTATTTTGGAGGCGGATAACCCCTTGTTCATTTCCTTAGAACGGGATGGCAAGGTGCAAGGAAACATTACGTTTTGTAACCGAGGGAGCAGATGGTACGTGCGTTACTTTGCATTTTCCGGACAAAAGCAAGCTTCCAAGAACGTCAATCGTGTAGCGAAAAGTAATTCACGCTTGAAACAAGAGATCTCCGATTTTTACGACGAGGTTTTTGACGGTAAACATGGGGAAGCTCCGGATTGCTTTTACGCGTACATCGATCCAAAAAACGAACGCAGTAAATGGATGTCGGAACAATTCGGTTTCACGACCGAGGCGCAACTTTTCACGCAAAGTTTCAGTAGAAAAAGACCGCGTAAACAAGACCAAGTAGTTGCCGTTACCAAACAAGAGGATATTGATCTTGTACTCCAGAAAATTCAAAATTCTCATGCTTATTTTGTAGCAGAGCATGCCAAAAACGGTCCATTTTACGGAATCTATAACGAACAACAAGAACTTGTTGCCTTTGCAAAGATCACTCACGTAAATTGGGTGATCGAACGCCTTCCGGGCTACTTTGGTGGATTATTGACCAAATTGCTGCCATTCACCCCCGGGATTTGCAAGATCATCAGCCCCAAAAAGCATCAGTTCCTTGTTCCGGAATCCGTTTGGGTAAAGGACAATGATCCGCGTCTCCTCAGTCAGCTTTTCGAGGGAGTCCTGGAAAAAGAAGCACGCCACATGCTATTGTGGTGGATCGATCGCAGAGAACCGCTGTGGCGCGAAGCAAAACATCGTGTCAATTGGGGATTGGTGCACCGGATGACCTCGCATCCGCAGGTGGATGTGGTGGTTTTACGCAAAAATCCGCTGAAACAAGACGAACTGCGCAACAAACCGATCTTCGTGGCTGCTTGGGATATGGTCTAGCGCATGAGCAAACGGCAGTACTTTCACATCCTGACCCTTCTGGGATTTTCAGTGCTTTTGAGCATCGGTTTGTTTCACAACGGTTTTCAGTTTAGATTCGCAGACTATCTATTCTGCGCAATTATCCTGCTGTTTTTGGGACTTATCGTGCGCCAATTACTGGTCTGGAATATCGTAAAAATTTCAGATACAGAAGTTCAACTCAACCGCTGTTTTGGGTTATCCAAAGTGCATTTAACTCCACAAAAAGACTTGCTCAAAGTGGAGGCTGATGTAGAGTATAAAACGCTAAGCGATTTTGAAATAGCGACACATATTCGCGTTCATACCACCAAAGGAACCTTTCCGTTTTACTCCAGAGATTATACACATTTCGACCGCGAAATTCAGATCTTATTACACGCAAGAAAAGACCTCCTGCTGGAAACCAATCGTCAGTTACAACGCAAAAGACACAGCCGAAAAGATCTCTCCTGGATCTATTTGGTATTGGCAATCATCCTATTGATCGTTTCCTGGCTTCGAGCACGCTAATAAAAGTTAAAGCACGCTCCGAACAAAATAAAGCAGTGATTTGTTTGTTATCCAATGAGCGAAGAAGTAACTTTGCTAGTTAAACAACGCAACTAAAATGCATCCTTATAAAGCTGGTCCTCTGTTAGAGCAAATTGTTATCCCACAAGATTTGCGCGAGAAAATGACTACCGAGCAATTGCCTCAGGTGGCCGACGAATTGCGTCAGTACATCGTTGATGTGATCTCTGAGATCGGAAACTCCCACTTTGGAGCATCTTTGGGTGTTGTAGAATTGACAGTTGCCTTGCATTATGTGTTCAATACGCCGTACGATCAATTGGTTTGGGATGTGGGTCACCAAGCATACGGACACAAGATCCTTACCGGAAGACGCGATGTTTTCCACACAAATAGAACGAAAGGCGGAATTTCCGGATTCCCAAAACGCAGCGAAAGTGAATACGATACATTTGGCGTGGGTCACTCGTCCACATCAATCTCAGCAGCATTGGGAATGGCTGTTGCGAGCCGTTACAAAGGCGAAAAAGACCGTCAACACATTGCTGTAATTGGTGATGGCGCCATGACAGCTGGTTTGGCTTTCGAAGGGATGAACCATGCCGGTTTTGAGAAAGATGCCAATTTGTTGGTGATCTTGAACGATAACTGCATGTCGATCGATCCGAATGTGGGTGCCTTGAAAGAATACTTAACAGACATCACCACTTCGCATACCTACAACAAGGTAAAAGATGAAGTGTGGAAGTTGTTGGGCAAAGTCAGCAAATTTGGTCCGGATGCGCAAACGATCGTTTCGAAGATCTCGCATGCCTTGAAAGGGTCGATATTGAAACAGAGTAACCTGTTCGAATCGTTGAACTTCCGTTATTTTGGTCCGGTTGACGGTCACGATGTAGTTGGTTTGGCCAAAGTACTGGAAGACTTGAAGGATATCCCTGGTCCGAAGATCTTGCATTGTATCACACGTAAAGGTGCCGGTTACAAATATTCAGAAGAAGGAAATCCAACGAAATGGCACGCTCCGGGTGTGTTCAACAAAGAAACGGGTGAGATCGTGAAGATCGTTCCAAGTTCTCCGCAGCCTCCGAAATATCAGGATGTCTTCGGACATACGATCGTGGAATTGGCGGAACAAAACGATAAAGTAATGGGCGTTACTCCGGCGATGCCGACAGGATGTTCATTGACCTATATGATGGAAGCCATGCCTGATCGCGCATTTGATGTGGGAATTGCTGAACAGCATGCCGTAACATTCTCAGCTGGATTGGCCACACAAGGTATGATCCCATTCTGTAATATCTATTCGTCGTTCATGCAGCGCGCTTATGATCAGGTTTTGCATGATGTTGCTTTGCAAAATTTACAAGTGGTATTCTGCTTAGATCGCGGTGGCTTGGTTGGTGCCGACGGTGCAACACACCACGGAGCATACGATATTGCTTACATGCGTAGCATACCGAACATGATCGTTGCAGCTCCAATGAACGAGCAGGAATTACGCAATATGATGTTCACTGCCCAAGCTGAAAATCATGGCCCTTTTTCTATTCGCTACCCGCGTGGAAATGGAGTTATGACCAACTGGAAAACACCGTTGAAAGCCATCCGTGTTGGAGAAGGCCGCAAGGTGAGTTCCGGTGAAGATATCGCTATTCTAACCATTGGTCACGTTGGAAATTTTGCCCAAAAAGCCATCGATTCTTTGAAAGATTCCGGTGCATCCGTTGCGCATTACGATATGCGTTTCGTGAAGCCGATCGATGAGACTTTATTGCACGAAGTATTCACCAAGTTTGAAAAGGTGATTACCATCGAAGACGGTTGTATCATGGGCGGCTTTGGTTCTGCGGTTTTGGAATTCATGGCTGACAACGGATACACGGCACGCGTGGTGCGTTTGGGTATTCCGGACAAGTACATTCATCATGGAACACCAGAGGAATTGCACGCTGATTGCGGATTCGATGCTCACAGTATCGCCCAAAAAGTGCGTGAAATGCTCGGGATTCAGGAATCTACACAAACCGGTATTTCTGCGGTCGGATAAATCCGAAAAATTTCTTTCAATTGTCCGTGTCTCTGCCTGAAATTCAGGTAGAACTCATACTTTTTCGCTACATTTGCACTCCTTAAAAAAGCACATGAAACGGACAAAAATTGCAGAACTTTTGAGTCAACCCAAGGTGGGTGAAACGTATTTGGTAAAAGGTTGGGTACGCGCATTCCGCAGTAACCGCTTTGTACAATTGAATGACGGTTCTACGATCAACAATTTGCAAGGAGTCATTGATTTCGAGCAATTTGACGAAGAAGTGCTCAAAAAGATCACTACCGCAGCAGCCGTTGGATTGACTGGTAAATTGGTGGAATCTCAAGGTTCTGGACAAGCCGTAGAATTGCAAGTTGAGGCCATCGAGATCATTGGTGAAGCGCATCCGGATGATGTACAACGCACCGTTATGCAACCCAAAAAACACAGTTTGGAATTCTTGCGTGAACAAGCACATTTGCGTTTCAGAACGAACGTTTTTGGCGCTGTTTTCCGCATTCGTCACGCGGTGAGTTTTGCTATTCATGAGTTCTTCAATAACCGTGGATTCTACTACATCCATACACCAATCATTACCGGTTCGGATGCTGAAGGTGCAGGAGAAATGTTCCGCGTAACTACTTTAGATCCAAAAAATCCACCGTTGAACGAGGAAGGACAGGTTGATTACAAAGAAGACTTTTTTGGAAAGCCGGTGAACTTGACCGTTTCCGGACAGTTGGAAGGAGAATTGGCAGCCTTAGCCTTGGGAGCGATCTACACATTTGGTCCAACATTCCGTGCGGAAAATTCGAATACATCCCGTCACCTGGCGGAGTTTTGGATGATCGAACCTGAAGTTGCTTTTAATGATTTGAACGACAACATGGATCTTGCCGAAGACATGTTGAAATACATCTGTCAGTATGTTATGGATCACTGCGCAGACGACCTGAAATTCTTAAATGATCGCGAAGCACAAGAGCAACAAAGCAAACCGCAAAACGAGCGCAATGAATTGGGCTTGATCGAACGCTTGCAATTTGTTACTACGAACGATTTCAAACGCATCACCTACACGGAAGCGATCGACATCTTGCGTAATTCGAACCACTACAAGAAAAAGAAATTCCAATACGACGTGGATTGGGGAACCGACCTACAATCCGAGCATGAGCGGTATTTGGTGGAAAAAGAATTTAAACGCCCTGTCATCATTACAGATTATCCTGCTTCGTTCAAGGCCTTCTATATGCGTCGCAATGATCATAGCGAACCAGGAAAAGAAACCGTAGCTGCCATGGATATTTTATTCCCGGGAATTGGTGAAATGGTTGGTGGTTCTCAACGTGAAGAACGATTGGATGTCTTGAAAGAAAAATGTGCCGCATTCCACATTCCGGAAGAAGACCTGTGGTGGTATTTGGATACGCGCCGCTTCGGTTCAGTTCCTCATGCTGGTTTTGGATTGGGCTTTGAACGCATGGTGATGTTCGTTACCGGCATGTCAAATATCCGCGATGTCATCCCTTTCCCAAGAACACCACAAAATGCAGAATTTTAAGAAAATATACGAAATCGAAAGCCCGATCCGGAAATTGTTAAAAGGATCGGGCTTTTTTTTTGCTTTTACGTATCTTTAACCCAAAGAAGAATTAGCTATGGCACTTCGTCAACATCTTACCCAAAAACTCGAGCAACGACTTTCTCCTCAACAGATCCAATTGATGAAACTGTTGCAAGTTCCGACTATGGAGCTGGATCAACGCATCAAACAGGAAATTGAGGAAAATCCTGCATTGGAAGAAGGTGCGGAAGAGAACGAAGATTACGATCAGGAGGATGATTACGATGGCGATGATGAAAACGAATTCGATGACGATTTCGACATCAGTGATTACTTTGACGACGACACGCCTGATTATAAGACACAAGCCAATAACACCAGTAAAGACGACGAAGAGCGCAGTGTTCCACTTTCTGTTGAAGCATCGTTTCAAGAAAAATTAACCGAGCAATTGCATTTGTTGGATCTGGATGATACGCAATTCCTAATTGCAGACACGATCATCGGTAATTTGGACGAATCCGGTTACTTGAATCGGGAAATCGAAGCTATTGTGGATGATCTGGCCTTTTCCGCCAATGTGATCGTTACAGAAGAAGAAGTAGAAGCCGTTCTTAAATTGGTTCAGGAATTGGACCCGGCAGGGATAGGTGCGCGCGATCTACGCGAGTGTTTGATCCTACAGATAGAACGGAAACAGGATGGAAACATCACACTCTTTACGGCGAAAAAGATCCTGGAGGACCATTTTGAAGAATTTACTAAGAAGCATTACGATAAGATCCAGAAAAAACTGGAGATCGAGGACCAAGACTTGAAAGAAGCCATCGATGCGATCATTCGCTTGAACCCAAAACCGGGTGGCTCAATGAAAGAAGCTTCGAAAAACATGCAACAGGTGGTTCCGGATTTCATGATCACCGAATTTGAAGGAAGATTGGACTTGAGTATCAATGGTCGTAACACACCAGATCTGAAAGTTTCTCGCGAATACGAGCAATTATTGCGCAGTTATGCGGAAGGCGCCAAAACCTCCAAATCGGATAAAGAAGCCTTGGTTTTTGTAAAAGCCAAACTGGAGGGTGCCAAGTGGTTCATTGATGCCATCAAACAACGACAACAGACGCTTTACACCACCATGGAGGCGATCATGTTGTATCAAAAAGAATACTTCCTGACGGGTGACGAAACGAAACTGCGTCCCATGATCCTGAAAGACATTGCGGAGATCGTTGGGTTGGACATTTCTACCGTTTCTCGTGTTGCAAATAGCAAATTCGTGCAAACCGGTTATGGGGTGTTTCCACTGAAATATTTCTTCTCCGAATCGCTTTCTACGGACAGCGGTGAGGAAGTGTCGACACGCGAGGTAAAAAAGATCTTGTCGGATGCCATCGAAGCTGAAAACAAGCGCAAACCGCTGACGGATGAACATTTGGCCAAGTTACTGAACGATAAAGGATACAACATTGCACGCCGTACGATTGCCAAGTACCGCGAACAACTAAACATTCCAGTAGCTCGTTTACGCAAAGAACTGTGATGCGCACCTTTGCTCATATCATTTCTTGGTTGTTTCTGCCCTTATTGGCGCCGGTTTACGCGTTGCTCATTGCCATGTACACGCCGGCTTTCGAAGCACACTTCTTGCAACCAAATTCCTTATTCTTTTTGAACGGGGATCAAAAATACGCCGTTTTATACCTGTTTATCGCATTTAGTTTTTTGGCACCGGCCATTACGATCCTGTTTTTACAGATCCGAGGCGCGATCAGCAGCGTCATGATGCATGCCAGAAGCGAGCGTGTGCTTCCTGCCGTTTTGGTAAACTTGTTCGGAGTAACGCTAATCGTGATGATCCATCAGCTGATCCCGGAAACTCTCCGCGGCTATGCATTTATCAGTGGGTTGGCGTACGGAAGTTTACTGACCGTCTTTTTTTGCACCTTGCTGACCGTAAAATGGAAAGTTTCCCTGCATGCAGCAGGAATGGGTATATTATCCGGTTTTGTTTTTGCTTACTACAGTCACATGAACCTCTTTCCCAGCTGGATAATTCCAGTTGTATTCTTACTCAGTGGCTTAGTTATGAGTATGCGCATCGTTTTGAACGCACACGATCTGAAACAAAGTTTTACCGGATATTTTATCGGATTTGTGACAACGACAACCGCCATCAGTTTGTTCTTTTAACATGAAAGTAGAGACCTTTACATTTAATGCATTTCAAGAAAACACATCTGTTGTTTACCAGGGATCGGACGCAGTGATCGTGGATCCGGGATGTTATGACAGAAGTGAGCAAGTTGCTTTGAACCAATTCATTACGAGTAACGGACTCGCCGTTCACGCTATCTTGAATACGCATTGCCATTTAGACCATATATTTGGAAATGCGTTCTGCGTAGACACCTTTCAAGTGGATCTGATCACACATAAAGAGGAATTATTCACCTTGGGCTTAGCAGAGCGTAGTGCGCAAATGTATGGTTTTCCGGGTTTTGAACCCTCTCCTGAACCAACGCGTTTTGTGGAAGACAAGGAGGTGATCCAATTTGGTGAGCTGCATTTTGAAGTGATCTTCGCTCCCGGTCATTCCATTGGACATATTGCTTTTTACAATGCCGAGAATGATGTCTTGATCGGTGGAGATATTTTGTTCAAAGGTAGTTTCGGACGTACCGATCTACCGGGCGGAAGCATGGAAATCTTGAAAAAGAGCATTCACGAACGCATGTTCACTTTGCCGGAAAGCACTGTCGTATATCCGGGACACGGCCCTACCACCACGATCG
This sequence comes from uncultured Fluviicola sp., assembly GCA_964427665.1. Taxonomy (GTDB): domain Bacteria; phylum Bacteroidota; class Bacteroidia; order Flavobacteriales_D; family Crocinitomicaceae; genus Fluviicola. The sequence continues at coordinate 50,125 of CAYRVL010000003.1, forward strand.
GAGAAGAAAAACGCACCAACTACATCTGGCAATTTTAGGCACAAAAAAGCCTGCATCCAACGATACAGGCTTGACAATTTGAATCACACATTACTTTTTTCTGAAGAAGATGCGGATCGGCACTCCTTCGAAGTTGTAGATCTCGCGCATTCTGTTCTCCAAGAAGCGTTTGTAGCTATCCGGAACATATTGTGGCAAGTTACAGAAGAATGCAAATGCCGGTGCATGCGTTGGTAATTGTTGTACGTACTTGATCTTCACGTATTTTCCTTTCAAGGATGGCGGTGGATTTTGATCAATGATCGGTAACATGGTATCGTTCAAATCAGATGTACTGATCTTACGTGTACGATTTTCAACCACTTCCATGGTTTTTTCCAATGCTTTATGAATACGTTGTTTAGTAAGCGCAGAAGTAAAGATGATTGGAACATCGTTGTACGGTGCCAACTCTTCGCGCAGCTTCCGTTCATATTCCACAGCTGTCATGGTATCTTTTTCCACCAGGTCCCATTTATTCACCAACACAACCACTCCTTTGTGATTCTTTTCGATCATGTAATAGATCGTCAGGTCTTGTTTTTGGATTCCTTCGGTCGCATCGATCATAAACACACACACGTCTGAGCTTTCAACAGTTCTCACAGAACGCAGCACAGAATAATACTCGATATCCTCAGTAACCTTTGCTTTTTTGCGAATTCCTGCGGTATCGATCAACATGAAGTCGAAACCATAAGCGTTGTAGCGCGTATTGATAGCATCACGTGTTGTTCCCGAAATATTCGTTACGATATTGCGTTCCTCTCCAGTCAACGCATTGATGAAGGAGGATTTACCCACATTTGGTTTTCCCACAACAGCGATTCGAGGCAATCCTTCCTCTTCCTCTCCACGTGGATCTTCTTTTTCAAAAAATTTGACAACCTCGTCCAAGATCTCACCGGTTCCATGACCATTGGCGGCACTGAGATCAAACACATCTCCCAGACCAAAAGACCAGAATTCTGCCGAAAGTCCAACGCGATCGGTATTATCCACTTTATTAGCAATAACAAGGACTTTCTTTTTTGTTTTGCGTAAAATACTTGCAACTGTTTCATCCAAATCAACGATTCCCGTTGTCACATCTACCACAAAAAGGATCACCGTAGCCTCTTCGATCGCGATCTCCACTTGTTTGCGGATTTCTCCCTCAAAAATATCATCTGATCCGTGAACGTATCCACCCGTATCGATTACTGAAAACGGATATCCATTCCATTCTCCACGTCCATAAATACGATCTCTGGTTACACCGCTTACTTCTTTTACGATGGCTTTTCCTGACTCTGTCAGGCGGTTGAATAATGTCGACTTTCCAACGTTTGGTCGACCTACAATGGCGATAATATTTCCCATTTCATTACATTTTGACGTACTTCACAGCACTACTTTATAAATTGAGAATTGAAAATGAAGCATTGAAGGTAATCATCTTTTCAATTTTACCTTTTCCATTTTCAATTCACCTAATATCCGTATCGTTTCAATTTTTGTTCACTGGCACGCCAATCTTTATCAACTTTGACGTACGTTTCCAAAAACACTTTTTGTCCGATGAACTGTTCTATTTCCAGACGAGCTTCCCGACCAATTCGCTTGAGCATTTCACCTTTCTTACCAATGATGATCCCACGTTGTGAGTCGCGTTCGACAACGATCAAGGCACGAATATGCGTGATGTTGTCTCCTTCCTGATACGTTTCGATTTCCACTTGACAGGCATAAGGAACTTCTTTTTCGCAATGCAGGAAGATCTTTTCGCGGATGATTTCCGAAACGAAAAAACGCATCGGACGATCCGACAATTCTTCTTTGTCAAAATAAGGAGGGCTTTCCGGCAACAATTCCAAAATGCGATCCCAGATCTTTTCGGTATTGAATCCATGTAATGCAGATACCGGTATCACTTCGGCATTTGGCAATTTTTCTTGCCAATACGCCATGCGCGCCACCACTTTTTCCTGATCCCCTAAATCGATCTTATTGATGATCACCAACACCGGAATGCGCAAGCGCTGGATACGTTCCAACGTTTCCTTATGATTCATATCCGTTTCCTTCATGTCCGTAATGAACAATAGAATATCTGCATCCTTCAAGGAAGTTTCCACATAGCCCATCATCGCTTCGTGAAGCTTATAAGAGGCGTTTACTACACCAGGAGTGTCGGAAAAAACGATCTGATAATCTTCGCCATTCACCAATCCATGAATGCGGTGACGCGTTGTTTGAGCCTTCGATGTAACGATAGAAAGTTTTTCACCTACCAAACGATTCATCAAGGTAGATTTACCCACATTGGGACTTCCAACGATATTTACAAAACCAGCTTTGTGCGCCATGAACGAAAATTAGGGTGCAAAGATGCGAATTTTTCAGGGCTTGCACAAATCTAAAGGGTCTATGTGCTTGTTATTAAAGGCTAAAAAAGGAACTAAAATCAAAGTGTACGGTACCACTGGACCATTGGTATAGGAATTTGCAACATTTCGCCGTCATACACCACGCCAGTAAAACCGAATTGAAATGCCTTCTTTTCACTTTGGTGCCAACGCAATCCGGGAATTACCACTGCAAATCCGGGACGAGAATCTATATCCGTTATCAGTACTTCGTCGTAATTTCCAGTTGACGGATTATACTGATAGCTCAGATACGTATAAACACGGTCCTTTCCGCGCGTCATGATGAAGGAATCAAAGACAAAACTTAATTTAGGGCTAATTCGCACCATACCGGCGATCGAGAATAGGGCACGACCCTGTGTTTCGCCGCCACTCCAAACTGCTCCATAACCCGTTGAAAAAGCAAAATTCGTTTTTCTGTTTCCTGCGGATATCGTTGCGAATGGTAGCGCCATGCCGGCATTTCCGTTAGATCCAAAAAATGCGGCCCATGATGTTGTTCCAAGCAATGTGCCGACACCTCCCTGAACATGTTCGCTCAATTTAAAACTGTACTTCGCCGACCCAACGATCGGAATAGCCATCCACGAGGTCATTATACCTACTCCAAAATTTTCACCTACTCCAAACTGAAAATCCGGACCAAATAAGTTCCACTGAACATAATGCTCCCCTTTTTTTATCGGAAGGCCGTTCGTGGTGAGAAAATAACGGGTTGCGAAACGGTCATCGCCCACATAAGCGCCGGTTTTATCCAACGATTGTCTTTCAATAGCGATGATATCCTTGATTTCGTGTTGCGGAATGAAAAAGGTGCGGCCATTTTGCAATTGAATCAACACTTCTCGTTCGTCTTGTTTAATGATCGTACCGATGAAATCTGTTCCGTCAGCCTTAATGATCCGATATAAGGTAGTGTCTGTTGCCTGCGTCACTCGAAGCGAGTCGTTTTGTGCGAAGGAACTTGAAACAGACAGCAAAATCAGTAGTAAGAACAGCGTTTTTCTCATCGTGAACCGTTTGGTATAACTAAAGATAAACAAGCTATCTAAATAATAAAGAAACTCGTTAAAAATATCGTGACCTTCCTGTACGATACGCATGTATCAACTTAATCAACTCTTCTTTCGTTACATCAAAACTGCCAATCCGTAAGTTTTCATTCCCATTTGGATATTCGAATGTCAGATAATATGCCGGAGTTTGGTCACTTCTTAGGCTACCGATCTTTGTAACTTGGATATTTTTGATTTCCGACCAGGGAATAAATGATGTATTCACGGTTTGTAATCCCGAAAAGTTCAATCGGATCTGAGGCGTCATTCGAAAAGCATCAGCGAATGCCTTATACTGTTTAAATCCGAAATAAATCCCTAAAACAAGTATGAAACTACCTACAAAACTAAATTGTAGGGTATACAGACATACTCCGAGAATTGCCGTTAAAATAATAGTATAAATGGACGTCTTCCATTTCGAAAAATAAATAATCGTTTCACTTGGAATTGTAGTCTCTTGTTGCGTATTACTCCTGTTTTTTGAAACTGACATTTGCTCGCTTTACTTGGTTCATGAGATTGAGATCAACAAAAACTTCCTTTGCCATTGAAAAGTTTTCATCCTTGCATCGACACATGCATGAAGCAAGAATACGAAACATCCATAAAATAATCAAGTTTCAATTCTCGAACTCTTGTCACGTTTATTTCGCACGCGCGCTCATAGAAAAGAACAAGCAATGAAAAATGTGGGATTGAGAGTGGGTTATGAAGAAAAAATGTCGTCA
>CAYRVL010000003.1:54460-54595 GCA_964427665.1 uncultured Fluviicola sp.
ATAAAACAAAAAACGGTAACCAAAATTTGATTACCGTTTTTTTTAGTAGCGGGGACACGACTCGAACGTGCGACCTTCGGGTTATGAGCCCGACGAGCTACCAACTGCTCCACCCCGCAATATATCTTTATATTA
>CAYRVL010000003.1:54695-76180 GCA_964427665.1 uncultured Fluviicola sp.
CTATTTCAAAACTAAACTCGAACTTGCGTCCGTCAACTGACGGATATGAGCCCGACGAGCTACCAACTGCTCCACCCCGCAATATATCTTTATATTACTATTTCAAAACTAAACTCGAACTTGCGTCCGTCAACTGACGGATATGAGCCCGATAGAAGTATTGAAACTTAATGACTATTGCTATTTCAACTTTTAAACAAGGCCGTTGCCTCAAAAGCGCCTGCAAATATACACAAGCATTTCGGTTCTGCAAGGGAAAATCTCTAAAAAAAGGTTAACGCTTCAGTATCTGCTTGAAAAAGAAACATCTAATTGAGACAGAATCGTCCACCTGCCTTGAGATGTAACAAAATACTGCAATTTTTTCATGAATCGTATAGTTATCAACAAATAATTTCTTTTCTTTGTGGTACTAAAAGGAGAATTATGAATAATTTTTGGTGGACACTTGGAGAGATCTTGAATGGGGCTTGGTTCTTTGACAACATTGGAAACATTTTCAATTATTCATGTATCGTTCTTGGATTTTTCGGATTTTTCTATTGGATGCGCTGGCAAGCGAAATTCAATAAAGAAGCTGAAAACAATCCGAATCAATTGAAATAATTTCAACCAATTGTATAGATAAGGTCTTCTCGTGAAGGCCTTTTTTTTTAGCTATGCGAAGCATCATTATCACAGCAGGAGGAATTGGTCAACGTATGGGAAGCAGCTCTCCCAAGCAATTTCTAGAACTGAATGGCAAGCCCATTCTAATGCACACCTTGGAACGATTTTACGCCTACAACCCCAATTTTCAACTGATCGTTACTTTACCAGATGCTCATATTTCGACATGGGAAACATTATGTCAAACACACAATTTTCAGTTAGAACATCTACTTGTACCCGGTGGTAAAGAACGTTTTCATTCTGTTCAAAACGCTTTGAAACACTGCGAATTTGAAACTATCGGGATACATGATGGCGTGCGACCATTCGTCTCCTTTGAAACACTAACGCGTATCGAAGCGGCATTGAAAGATGAATTAGCGGTAATTCCGGTATTAGAACCAAAAGAGTCTCTTCGGCAAATCATCCCGGATGGAAGTATCGCCTTGGTTCGTTCAAGCATTCGCTTGGTACAAACACCACAATTCTTTGATAAAGGGATCTTGTTGAAGGCCTATGAGCAACCCTTCTCTAACGACTTCACAGATGACGCAAGTGTAGTTGAACGCATGGGAATCCGCATCACATTGGTAAATGGAAATCCCGAAAACATCAAGATAACAGAACCTTTGGACCTGATTTTTGCCGAATTGTTATTGAACAACTAAGCGGCGTTATACACGACCCAAAGTATTCAACAAGCGCAGGTGCTGGAAGATCGCTCCACCAAAAGTGCGGTGATAGTTGTAAGGAATTCCGTATTCGTATGCAGTTTCACGAACGATCTTAGAAATTTTCGGATAGTGTACGTGAGAAATATCTGGGAACAAATGGTGCTCGATCTGATAATTCAAACCACCGACATACCACGTAAGCAATGGATTCCAATTCTCAAAATTAGCCGTAGTCATCATTTGATGTTTTGCCCAAGAAATGTCGTCGTTTTTAACCGTGTAAGAGTCTTTGGTCATAAATTCCGTTTCCGGCATAACGTGCGCCACTTGGAAAACAAAAGCAAGGATACTTCCACACACAAAATGCATCACACCAAAACCGATCAACACTTGCCACCAAGCGATGTCCATTACCAACATAGGAATTACCAAAATGTAGGTGTAATAGATCGCTTTGGAAATGATCAAGGTAGTCAAGGCCTTACCAAAGGTCGTGTTTTGTGATTTCAACAAACCATTTTTATGGTATCGGTACAATTGCATGAAATCTTTATTCGTCATCCACGAAAGCGTCATCAATCCGTAAAAGAACCAAGCGTAAAACACTTGAAAACGGTGAACTTTCTTGCGCGGTTCATTTGGAGAAAAACGCAACACACCCACGGGTGCAATGTCTTCATCCATGTCGTGAACGTTGGTAAAACTGTGGTGAAGCACATTGTGCTGAATACGCCAATTCAAGTTGTACCCACCAAGGATTTCCATGGAGTAACTCATAATATTGTTCACCCATTTGAAGCGGGAAAAGGCTCCGTGATTGGCATCATGCATAATAGAAAGACCAATTCCGGCCATTCCAACACCCATGACAATCGTCATCACAAACATGATCCACGGATTCTCAATCACCCCAAAAACCATTAAAAAGTAAGGGAGTAAAAACATGCTGAACATCAATGGAACTTTCAATAAGATGCGCCAACTACCAAATCTTTTCAGATTGTTCTTTTTTAAGTATTCTTCTACTCGTTGGGCTAATTTTTTTGAGAAATCGTCGTTTCTCGTCAATCGGATATATTGCATAATTTTTGGCTACAGGCTATTCTCTGCATCCCAGACAAATTTACCCAAAAATTAAATTCGAAACAACAATCTGAACACTTAGCACTACCAATTTACGTTAATTTCCAGCTATACACCTGAAATACAATCGGTTATTTCCCGTTCCAATTGGTCATGGTCAATTGCAATCCTATCGTAGCAAAACTTTTCAAAAATTCCTTAGAAACTGCTATTCGTTCGTCTAGTTCCTTGGATTCTTCATCATTCCAATTGCCCAATACAAAATCAGATTGTTGACCTTTATGAAAATCATTTCCCACACCAAAACGTAAACGACAATACTCGGTTGTGTTTAGCGTCGCCTGAATATCTTTCAAGCCATTGTGTCCACCATCTGAACCTTTTCCTTTCATGCGCAGTTTTCCAAAAGGCAAAGAAATGTCATCAGTCACTACTACCAAATTCTCCTTCGGAATCTTTTCTTGTTGTAAGTAATAGTTCACCGCTTTTCCAGATAAATTCATATACGTGGTTGGCTTGATCAATATCAATGTCCGCCCTTTATACTTTACCTCTGCTTTTTCCGCCACTTTTTGCAAAACAAAGTTTCCGCCAAGCTCTTTTGCCAAAGCATCCATTACCTTAAAGCCGATGTTGTGGCGCGTATTTTCGTATTTCGAACCGGGATTTCCTAAACCGACAAACAAGTATTTCATGGTGCAAAGATAACCATTGCTATCTTTGTCGAAAACGATCGTATGCGTGTCCTTGGAATTATTCCTGCTCGTTATGGTTCTTCCCGATTTCCGGGTAAACCTTTAATTGACCTAAAAGGCAAAACAATGATCCAGCGTGTAGTGGAAGGAGCTTCACGATCTACATTGTTATCTGATGTCATTGTAGCCACCGACGATGTGCGAATCGTTGATCATGTGCGCAGTTTTGGAGGAAATGTCATGCTTACATCTTCGGAGCATTCAACAGGAACCGACCGCTGTGCCGAGGTTGTTCGGAACTTAGAGGAAAACTACGATGTGGTGATCAATATCCAAGGCGACGAACCTTTGGTAGATGCGCGTCAATTGGATCAACTGCTCTCGGCTTTTGAGGACCCGCAGGTAGAATTAGCTACATTGGCTTCGTCGAATGTCGACCTGGAAACACTGGAAAATCCGAATCGGATCAAGGTGGTGATCGATCACAACAGCAACGCTCTTTACTTTTCGCGTAGCGCTATCCCGAATTTTGCAAATGCCAAAGGAAATCCGTTGGAAAGTTATCCTTTCATGCGACATATTGGTTTGTACGCCTACCGCCCGCAAACCTTGTTGCGTATTAGTGAACTGGCAGAAACTGCCTTGGAAAAGATCGAATCGCTGGAGCAATTGCGTTGGATGTATCACGGATTGTCGATTCGTGTGGTAGAAACGCAGATCGAAACACCGAACATCGATACTCCGGAAGATGTGGTAAAGGTACTTGAATTGATTCCATAAAAAAACGGAGCTCTAAGACTCCGTTTCTTGTTTCATATCATTGTCCGTTGTCGGAACTATTTTCTTTTCTTCTTTGGGGAAGTATTTACGTTGGCGAATGATCACCATGATCACCCCGATACTGATCGCTGCATCGGCAACATTCCAAATAGCCGGAAAGATCGTATTGTCCCCCATTTCGCTATGATCGTACCATGGAACCCAGGACGGCCATTCAGCAGTAAACTGAAACATATCCACCACATTCCCTTGCAAGAAGCCGGTATGTCGCGTTTCAATCTTACCAAAGATACCACAATCCGAAATCACACCTGAGCCTTCCAAGTGGTTGAACGAAATGCAGGGATCATACGGGAAAATGAAATCGTAACAAGCAGAATCGATGAGGTTGCCCGTGGCACCCGCAAAGATCAATCCGATTGCCAATAACAATTCGGTTCGAACGCCTTTTTTCAGTTGTTGTAAGAAATAATAAGCAATCCCACAAATGGCAAAGATTCGGAAAACGCTCAGTCCCAATTTTGCCCAAATAGAGGCGCCAAACGTCGTGCCGAAAGCCATTCCTTGATTTTCAATGTAGTACAAACGGAACCAATCTCCAAAAACAGCGACATCTTCGTCTGGCTTGAAGGAGGTCTTCACCCAAATCTTCACCGCTTGATCTATCAACAAGATAGTCAACACGACGGCACAAACGATAATTAGCTGTTTCTTTTTCAATTCTTTATTTGTTTTGCATGTTTTTGGCCTCGATACTCAAGGTAGCATGCGGCACCAAACGCAAACGTTCTTTGGCGATCAACTTTCCGGTAACACGACAGATTCCGTACGTTTTATTTTCAATGCGCATCAAGGCATTCTTCAAGTTCTCGATGAATTTCTCTTGTCGCGCTGCCAACTGTGCAACTTCTTCTCGCGAAAGCGTTTCGGATCCGTCCTCCATCATATTGAAGGTACGACCCGTATCATCTGTTCCGTGATTATCATTGGAAAGGGATGCTTTCAACATATCGTAATCTTCGTTCGCTTCCTTTAGTTTTTCATTGATCAACTCGCGGAATTCTTCCAATTCAGCATCCGAATAACGTGTCTTTTCCTGTGCCATAGCTCTGGTTTTTTATGTTGTGGCACAAAAATAATTGAAAAACCATACGACGAAGCCACTTTCCATCCACAGAAAGCGATACTTATTCACAAGATCAGCGCAAAGCCAAAGTGCGTTGTTGGGATTCGACCCATTGCGTGAGTTCAATAAACATTTCAACGCTCAAACGTTCTGGCCGCAGGGTCAAATACGCATGGTCCTCGTGTCCGGCAGGCAACATCGCTTTGATGGAATTTCGGATTGTTTTACGTCGTTGATTAAAACTCATCTTTACTACATGTTTGAAAAGTTTCTCATCACAACCCAAACTGGTTCGTTCGTTTCGAACACAACGAATGACTCCAGATTTTACTTTTGGAGGCGGATCGAAAACATGTTCATCGACGGTAAAACAATAATCGATATCGTAATATGCTTGAAGCAAAACGCTCAGAATTCCGTATGCCTTTGACCCTGGTTTTTCTGCTACGCGCTCAGCCACTTCTTTTTGGAACATACCCATAATCTCTGGAATATGATCCTTGAAATCTATGCATTTGAACAGGATCTGAGAAGAAATATTGTAAGGGAAATTACCTACAACGGCAAACGGCTTTGAACCCACCAATTCATACGGATTCATCTTTAAAAAATCGCCGAAAACGATGCGGTTCTCCAATTGCGGATAATGCTGGTGCAAATAATCGATCGATTCTTTGTCTACATCCATCACCCACAACTCCGTATTCGAATCCTGCAACAAAAACGCCGTGAGCGCACCCATTCCCGGCCCTATCTCGATCACTGTATTGCAGCCTTGGTGATGTCCGAACTGCTGTGCGATCTTCTGACAAATATTTTTGTCTTTTAAAAAATGCTGTCCGAGGTGTTTCTTAGCTCTAACGCTCATGCGGAAAATGTTCAATTACGGTCAATGTACTGCGGAAGGCAGCAAAACGACCTTCAAAACGATTGGTATGTTCCACTTGCAAACGCTGTGCATGTTCTTTCTGATAGGTGGAAAGATGATCTTCGCTGTAGGCAACATACGTCATGGCATACGTGCAGGCACCCTCTTCTTCGTTGTTCATTTTGGACATACGTCCTTCCAGGAAGCAACCGGTAGCGATCACATCCGGTATATGAACGGTACGCATCCAGCTAACCCAATCGTTTTCAACAGCGGGATCAATACTTACAGTTACGTTGTAAATAATTTCTTTCATCATCGGCTCAAAGATACAACCAAAAAAAGGAAAATCCCCTGCTGACCGAACAACAGGGGATCAAATCCACTTTGGAAATCAAGTTATTGCTTGATCCAACGATATGTTTTTGCTACTGCATCCATTTGAACGCGAACCAAGTACATTCCTGGCATCCACGATTCTGTTGGAATTGTAACTTCTTGCTCGCTTGATCCGTGTTCGCTGCTGGTCAAGATCTTTCCTTCAGCTGAGATCACGTCGATGCGGTATGACGCTGCAACTTGCGAGAAAGATACCGTCAATGCATTCACACCCGGATTTGGCAGGATCGTCACATTTCCGATCACCTCATCTGCGATTGACAAATAACCATCTACACCATCACAATTTTCATCGATACCGTTGCCATTCGTATCTACAGCACCTGGATTGATTGATGCTACTGTATCATTGCAGTCGCCACCTTGTAAAATGTATCCTACAGGAGCTTCACATGCAGCAACAGCGTTGAATGGATCGCCATAGTTATCACCATCCACATCTGCGTAATAGATCTCTTGTCCTGCAGTTGGAGAAGGGTTCGTATCGTCACAATCATTGCTGTTTCCTACATATCCAGCAGGCTGCTGACAGTTAGTAACCGTTACAGAAGGGTTTCCACGTCCGTCGTTATCAGCATCCTGATACCACGTAAATGTTGGCAATCCTTCATCGATGTTGTTATCGCAGTTATTGTCTTCTCCGTCACACACTTCTGTTGCACCCGGGTAAGTCGCAGGATTCGTGTCGTCACAATCTGTATTATCTAAAACAAATCCGGTTGGTGCTGTACAAGCCACAGTTGAACTGGAAGGATCTCCGAAACCATCAGAGTCGGCATCCTCGTAATAAGTGATTCCGGCGCCACCAACAGCATTGTCGTTATCATCACAATCCGTATTGTTTGAAACATAACCTACCGGTTGCGTACATGCTGTTTGAATCACGGCATTGTCTCCAAATCCGTCGTTATCGGCATCTGCGTACCACGTTGAAGCAGCACCGATCGTGTTGTTGGCATCGTTACAGTCGTTGCTATTCGAAACATATCCAGCAGGCGTAGTACACTGAGTCAACATGACAGCAGGATTACCCAATCCATCATTATCGTTGTCTTGGTACCAAACAGCACCCGGGAATTCTGCGGCATTGTTATCGTTACAATCCAAGTTATTCGTAACATAACCGGCAGGTGGAACACAATTCGTTACAGTCACAGCCGGATCACCAAAAGAATCTCCGTCTGCATCGGCAAAGTATGTCTGTGTGGTCAACGCTGTAATGATTCCTTCCACCGAAACATTGTCATGTCGGTATGTAGCACCTGTAGTTGCCATTGTTGTGATGTAGAAGCGGAACTCTACCGGACCATAGATCGCATTGAATGCTGCAGGAAGTGCAACCGTGATCGGAGTCATGGTTGACGTTGGTGTTCCGGTGTAAAGGTCTGCCTGGAAGTTATCCAAACTAGAACGCACGGTTACAGTTGGTGCTCCACTACTTGCGCGGTGCGTAAACTTCAAGGTAGACAAGTTCAATGCATAACAAGAATTAGGTGTTATGGTGAATCCATAATATTCTGTTGGAACGATAGCTCCAGTCATATTCCATCCACTGAAGTTCAATGCATTTGCAGCATTCGCACACGTTTGAGTTCCTGAAACATTGTACAATGAGAAAGTAGCGTTGGCAGGTTGTGCCGTAACGTTCCATACCGGAGCTGAACAGTCATTCGCTGTAAATTCATAGATCGCCAATGGGGATGGTGCCAATACCAAGTCACTTCCAGAACAATCTTCGTCAATGCCGTTATTTGGAATTTCGGTTGCCCCAGGATTTATGCTTGAGTTATTATCATTACAATCCGTATTGTTCGATGCCATTCCTGCACCTAAGCTACAAGCAATAATAGGATTGCTCGCGTCGCCATAGCCATCATTATCACTATCAGCATAATAGGTAGTTGCCGCTCCAACTAGATTGTTGCTATCATCACAATCATTATTATTTGTCACATAGCCAGCAATTGGAGCACATCCTGTTTGAATAACCAATGGATTACCCAAACCATCTCCATCTGAATCTTGATAATAGGTAACGGAAGTGGTTAAAGTAAGATTGATCGTAATAATTGAATCACAACCTAAAAAGTTAGGGATCGTATCAAAATATGTCCCGGATGAAGTGTAAGTCTCATCACCTGATGGCACTGTGAAAGATCCACACGCAACTGGAGAGATCGTACTGGTAGTGTTCCCTAAAATGGTAAGGTTGATCGTAATGATCGAATCACATAATGCTGCATTCGGAATAGTATCGAAATAAGTTCCTGAACTAGTGTACGTTTCATCACCTGAAGGTACCGTGTAGGAATTACAGATGGAAGCAGAAATCGACGAAGTTGTAATGCATGAAGTGGTCCAGGAAATGGACACATCATCGATAGAAAGTCCATGATCATTTCCTGTGTGATTTGGGTCTTCCCATTTAATTAACAAGTATTGATTGGATCCAACAACTAATCCCGGGATTGTTATGTTCACCAAGTTGGCGAAATTCGTGTTCCCGTCTACTGCTGCACCTGTTCCTGTATTGACAAAGACAGGACTTGTCCCTGTTAACGCAGTAACTTGAGTCCAACCAGTATTGTTATTGGGAGTTAGAGCGGTTGATGCAGCTGAAGTAACCTGATACCAGAATGTTAATGACTGAGGTGACGGCGTCGTGGCGCCCCCATCTCTCCATTGCTCCATGCGGTAAGACACATTAAAAGATCCAAGAGATCCGCCAGAAGTATTTTGCATTTGCAATCCAAAAGCGAAATTCCCAACCGTTCCTGACCCAACTGATCCTAAAGCTCTATCAGGATCTAAAGTTGCACCGAAACTGTATAATCTTCCTGCATTTGAAGATCCGGTACTTGCATCATACGTTGTACCGGTACCCGTGCGTTGCGCATACCAATTTGGTACAGTTACGTTATCAGACCATGTAATGCCCGTACCCGTGTTTGCTAATGAATTAAAATCTTGCGTGTAAGAGCCCGGTCCCGTCATTAAAACCTGAGCACCAACGAAACTGCTTATCAAAAGAATCGGCAGGAAAAAAAATCTTCTCATGTGTATGAACTAAAAGTTGGTGCAAAGGTAGGAAACCTATGTCCAACGACCCAAATTTTTTGAGGTCTATTTCACACACTAAAACGTTAATACCAAACAGTTATCTAGTTGATTTCGTTTGTATTACGGATTACTAAATCGATTTTTATCCGCTATTTTAAGCTTTCGTTAAGCTTTTTGAAACTCCATTAAGCGGGCAACATATTTTCCAATAATGTCGAATTCTAGGTTTACTTGTGAACCGATCTCGATCGTATGGAAATTGGTGTGGTCATAGGTATATGGAATGATGCAAACGGAGAATTTCCCTTTTTCTGAATCCACAACAGTCAAACTGGTTCCATTCACGGTAATCGATCCTTTTGGAACGGTCGGTTGGTCGTAATCATAGGTAAACGTGAATTTCCAACTTCCATCTTGCATTTCTTTATCTACACATACCCCGGTCGTATCGACATGTCCTTGTACAATGTGTCCGTCCAAACGCGCACCCAACTGCATGCAACGTTCTACATTAACTTTCGTGCCGACCGTCCAAGATCCCAAGTTTGTTTTGATCAGTGTTTCATGGATCGCTGTCACAACATACGTATCATCTGTAATGCCAACAACTGTCAAACAGCAACCATTGTGAGCAACGCTCTGGTCAATTTTCAATTCATGCGTGATTGCCGCGCGAATGGTAAAATGAATGTTGCCTTGTTCTTTCTCAATGCCAACTACTTCTCCTAAGGTCTCAATGATTCCGGTAAACATACGTTCTCGTTTTATTCAGTAACAGTTCGCCACCTATTTTGTTGCTGTTTTTCTCCTCAATTCTTCCGTTTGAGCGATCACAATCGCACACATCGTCCAAATCGGAACGGCCGCCTTGTCGGTATCCAGGTAATTATTCAAAAACGCGTGGATGAAATACGTCGACAACGAAACGATCATGCCCATGATCAAGGTTTTCATTTCCCGATCCGCAGCCGGCCAGTTATTGTACAAAGTGATCGCCTGATAAAAAATGGCAGCCACCAAAGCAAGCATAGACAATAATCCGAAGATTCCCATTTCAGCCAAGGGTCCTAAATACTCGCTGTGTGCATTGCCCAGATCACCAAAATTTGTAGAAATGATCGTTAGATTCTCCGGATCTTGGAAACGGGCGTATTCAAATGCATAGGTTCCAGGACCAAATCCGGTCAGTGGTCGTTCTTCAAACATGGCCAGGGCGCACGACCAACGGTTCAAGCGTTCCAAATTTGAGGCATCCGTCGTCACATTCGCTGCACTTTGCAAACGCTCGCTGAATTCTTCGGTGGTATGTTCGTATTTATTGCGCTCCAAATTTTGCTGAATGCTATCCCACGAGATCCAGACCAATACACTCACCGAAACCGCAATCGTGGCGATCAAGGAGAATTTGACCTTGACACGAATGAGCAACCAGATCACTACGCCTAAGAACACACTCAGCCAAGCCGCGCGGGTATAACTGAAGTACAAGGCCAGTAAATTCACACAGATCATTCCGATCAGTAAAAACTGTTGCAAAGGTGCATGCGGTTTTGCGAAGAGAAAAGAAACCGCCAATGGCAATACCAACGCGACGATGGCGCCGTAGATGGTGTGGTCTTTGAAAAATGGCCACATGACCCAGTGACTTTCCTTCTCGCCGAAACGATAACTCGCGTGTATAACGAGTGTGTAGATCATGGCGATCGTCATAGCCGACAGGAACAACCACAGGAATAGACGGATCTTTCGGATATCTGTAAACACACGCGTGCCGTAGCCCAAAACCGGAACGATGAACCACAAACGCGCCAATAAGAATTTGAAGGAAACTACCGGATTGGATGATACGATCGCCGTAAAAAAAATGACCAATAAGTAAAGTCCCACGGTCCAAATGATCGGCGAATGCATCATATGCAATGGAAAGACCTTGTACTTCATCGACTGCATCAACAGCAGGAGCATCGTCCCAAAAAGTAAGGGCTCTGTTGGTAAGAAAAGTCCGAAACTATCCGTATACTCTTCAATATTGATCGACAGCGGAGTTGCGGCAAGAATGAAAAAGAAGGTGTATTCCGTGTAGAACATCGCTACGAAAACAGCCAACAAACCGAAAGGTAACAAATAACCCAACCAGGAATCGATCCAGATCGTGTAGCCTAATAGGCCCAGAAACAGGACAGAAACCAGAATTAACCAGCTATTTTCGCGCCAAGCAGCCACCTTACGCCAGCTTACGAAGTTCTTTCAACTTTTCTTGTAACAACAAGAAGAAAACTGCAAATACAAAAGTGCCGATCGTTGCCATCAACATGATGATCAATCGTTTTGGTTTGTCTTTTTTATCAGCAACTACCGCTTTTTCTACGACAAATTTGTGATTGAACTGCGTGTTCGCATCCGATTCTGCTTGTTCAAACGACTGCGAGAAATCCGACAATTTCATGATTTTCTCGTTGCGTTCGTATTCCAGTCCATCGAACAAGGCACCGTACTTCATGTTGATATCGATGCGCCGTTTATAATCTGCACGGTCTTCAGCACTTTTCGCTTCCATGTATGCCTGGAACAGGTTTGCACGACCTTCCAAAGGAACTACGCCGATCTCAGCGAGAGAATCCAATCTTTTCAGGATCATGTTCTTTTCAAATTCCAACATTTCCTTTTTACGCTTGTTGATCTGAAATGCCGGAACGGTTCTTTCCATCACCATTTCATTCTTAACCGTATCGATCAAGTCGACGATCTTATTCGCAATTTTAGCAGCCAAGTGTCGATCGCGATCCAAGACGTCAATCTGAATGGATCCGTAGCGCGTTCGCACGAACAAAATGTGACCATTGTATTCTTTTACCAACTTGTAATATTTGTTCGGATCCGTTGGTTCGATCTCGTAGTGCTTCATCAAGTCAAAACGTTCTACGACTTTATCGCGGATCTGAGAAGATTGTAAGATCTGGATCAATTGTTCCGCTTGTTCTTCCTCCCCAAAATCCATGGAAGAAGCTTTAGCATTTCGCTGCTCAGAAAAGGAAACTGTACTGGTAGCCGCCGGGAAAACTATAGCTGTCGAGCGAAACAAAGGTGTCATGGTAAACGCGATGATCGTTGAAACAACGAGTCCGGCTCCGGTGATAATGGCAATGATCTTGCGTTTTTTCCAAACGGTCGCAAACAAATTCATGCGTTGATCGTCGATTGAACGAAGGTTCTCTTCCATGTAGTATTAACGTTTTAAGTTGCGAATTTACGGTTTGTGCAGGATAAACGCGGAAAGTCGCGAAAAATTATAACCTCGGTTGCACACGCTTTCAGTTGGGTTCTCCAAATCCGCTATATTTGCCGCATGATCACATACAATCCAAAAAGTTGGCTCAAGCTCATTTTTCATCTCACGAAGAGTGATACGCTAACCATGCTTTGGAAGGAATTGGTGTTCATCTCCCTATTTACCCTTGGTGTTGCGTTCCTCGAGATCCATTTTTTTCCGAATGCCAAAGTTCTCGATCGCCTTTTTTCAGTGTATCAGATCCTTGGTTTTGTGATCTCCCTGTTATTGGTCTTCCGCACAAACACGGCCTATGATCGCTGGTGGGAAGGTCGGCGTAAATGGGGGGAATTGGTGAATGATTCCCGGAATATTGCAGTAAAATTAACTGCTTTGGAATTGCCGGAAAACGAACGAGAATTCTTCGCGCGCCACATCAGCAATTACGCCTTGTGCTTGAAAGAGCATTTGCGGGAAGGAACACGCTTTGAATTACTGGATCTGACAGAGGAGGAATTGGTTTTCCTCAAACGATTAGACCACATTCCGTCCGGGATCGTAGAATTGCTGTATCTGCGTTTGAATCAACTGAAAAGATCCGGAGTGATCAGTGAAGAAGACATTCTCCGCCTTGACCGAAATCTCAACGGTTTTCTGGACGTCGCCGGTGCCTGTGAGCGCATCAAGAACACTCCCATTCCCTACTCCTATTCGCTCTTTTTCAAAAAATTCATTTTTGTATACGTAACCACGCTTCCACTGGCTTTCGTGGTGAGTTTCGGTTACTTCGCAGCGATCATTGCCACCTTTATTTATTACGTTTTGGTAAGTATCGAGGTGTTGGCGGAGGAAATTGAAGATCCGTTTGGAAAAGACGACAATGACCTACCTACCGAGGAAATGGCGGCCCGTATTGAAGCCATAGTCAAAACCATTCTGAAACAATAGTCTTACGCGAAAAAGAGGACTTGATTTCACCGCTTTTTTTCTACATGAATATCACTATCTTTGCGGCATGAAGCACATTCGTAACTTTTGTATTATCGCGCATATCGACCACGGAAAAAGTACCCTAGCGGATCGATTATTGCAAACAACCGGAACAATTTCAGACCGTGAAATGCAGGCTCAGGCCTTGGACGACATGGATCTGGAACGGGAGCGCGGTATTACGATCAAGTCGCACGCCATTCAAATGAACTACAATCATGAAGGGCAGGACTATGTGTTGAATTTGATCGACACTCCGGGACACGTAGACTTTTCCTATGAAGTTTCCCGTTCCATTGCAGCTTGTGAAGGTGCTTTGTTGATTGTAGATGCTTCTCAAGGAATTGAAGCGCAAACCATTTCAAATTTATACCTGGCATTGGAGCATGATCTGGAGATCATTCCGATCTTAAATAAAATGGACTTGCCAGGCGCTATGCCGGAAGAGGTAACTGACCAGATCGTAGAATTGATCGGTTGTAGTCCGGATGACGTCATTCCTGCTTCCGGAAAAACCGGATTGGGAGTGGACAAGATCCTGGAAGCGATCATCAACCGCATTCCTGCACCGAAAGGGGACGAAAACGCGCCTTTACAAGCCATGATCTTCGACTCTGTCTTCAATTCATTCCGTGGGATCATTGCTTACTTCCGCGTGAAGAACGGCGTGCTTAAAAAAGGAGATAAAGTAAAATTCTTCAATACCGGTCGCGAGTACAACGCGGATGAAGTCGGGATCCTGAAAATGGACTTGAGTCCGAAAAAAGAAGTGCGCGCAGGAGACGTGGGTTACATCATTTCCGGGATCAAAACAGCCAAAGAGGTAAAGGTGGGAGACACGATCACCTTGGCTGCCAACCCGTGTTCTGAAGCGATCAAAGGATTTGAGGATGTGAAGCCGATGGTATTTGCCGGAATCTATCCGGTAGAGACCGATGAATACGAAGAATTGCGTTACTCGATGGAAAAATTGCAATTGAACGATTCATCCCTGGTTTTTGAACCGGAATCTTCAGCTGCACTCGGATTTGGTTTCCGTTGTGGTTTCTTGGGCATGTTGCACATGGAGATCATTCAGGAACGTTTGGAGCGCGAATTCAACATGACGGTGATCACCACCGTACCGAACGTATCCTACTACTGTTATAAAACGAAGAATCCGGACGAGCGTTTGATCGTGAACAACCCTTCTGAATTACCGGATCCGTCAACGATCGACCGCATCGAAGAACCGTATATCAAAGCACAAGTGATCACGAAATCCGAGTATATCGGTCAGATCATGACCTTGTGTATCGAAAAGCGCGGTGAATTGCGCAATCAAGTGTATTTGACACAAGACCGCGTGGAATTGACCTTTGAAATGCCACTTGCGGAGATCGTATTTGATTTCTACGACCGCTTGAAATCCGTTTCTCGTGGGTATGCATCGTTTGATTATCATCCGATCGGGTACAAAGAATCAGATCTCATCCGCATGGACATGCTATTGAACGGCGAACAACTGGATGCATTGTCAGCCTTGGTTCACCGTAGCAACGCCTACGATCTGGGTAAAAAGATCTGTGTGAAGTTGAAAGAACTCATTCCTAGACAGCAGTTCGAAATTCCGATTCAAGCGGCTATTGGTGCCAAGGTAATCGCTCGTGAAACGATCAAGGCTTTGCGCAAGGATGTAACTGCAAAATGTTACGGAGGAGATATTTCGCGTAAACGCAAATTGTTGGAGAAGCAAAAAGAAGGAAAGAAACGCATGCGTCAAGTTGGACGCGTAGAAGTTCCACAAGAGGCGTTCATGGCTGTTTTGAAATTGAACGATTAAATCAAGATCCTACAAAAAATAAAGGCTGCCTTTCCGGGCAGCCTTTTTGTTTGATCACTCTATTAGATCAATCTTCATCGTCTTCTTCATCCGATGCGTCGTCTTTATCATCGTAATCGTCATCGTCATCATCATCCGCTCCCAGATCTTCGTCATCATCTTTTGCATCGAACTTGTCGATCTCTTCCTCGAAGTCGTCCTCATCCTCCTCTACAGAAGGTGATTTAACAGAAACCTTTGGTAATTTCACCAAGTAGATCACTTCTTCTGTTTCCCACAGCAACGAATCAAATACTTCGCCGGTGATCGGATTGGTCATTTTGGTAGTATTTCCGGCAAATCCGTCCGGAAAGGCCATCAACAATTGTTTCTTCTGATCAATTGTTAGCTTTTCGTAGCTGATAATAGACTTCTTTTTTGACATGACGTTATATTTCTAGTTTGATGATGCGCTTAACTGGTATTACTACATGTTGCTTCAATACAATTGCTTCGTCTGTGACAGCCCAAATCGTTGTATGCACCACCTTATCACCTGCGTTGTCCGCAAAATAGATCTTTACTTTGTGATGCTCCAAATTTCCCAACGAAATGGCACGGTTCATTGCGGTGGTGCGTTCGTCCTTTTCAGAACCCGAAGTAAGCACTTCTTCTTGTGGAAAAACTAAATTTCCAACCTCTTCTTTCTCTACCAACACAAAATTACGCGTATCCATCTTCATTTTTGGGCAAATTTATACGAATTGATGAATCGACTACCCGATTTTCGACCAATTATCGATAAAAAAATATAAACGTCCAATTGTTCATACTCTAAACAAAAAAAGCGCCCGGTTTAGGCGCTTCTTGTTTAGTAGTGTTTTAGTTTGTGTATCGTGTGTAGTGCAGTGATAAACAAAACATGAAAATCAGGTTGTTTCTAGGTTTTATCGGCAAAGCCTTTACGGAGTTCGAACTGTATACTCTTCAATAAAACTAGAAAATGAAAAAACTGCCTCTCCAATTGCAGTGTTTTCCGTTTCGGTCTAAACCTATCCTAGAAAACAACCTGACTTCATTCTCCTTATTTCCACTACTAATGTAGCATTCGAATGCAATCAGATTTCTTCAAATGAACGGATAGCGATTTTCAATGAATATTTTCGCAAAACGCACGAACACCTGTTATAAATTCTCGAGAATTTGGAAGAACAAATCGCGCTTGGCCGGGGATAAGGGCACTTCTGAACCATCTTTCATCACCACAGCTCCACCATTTCCTTTATCGTAACGATCCACAAAATTCAAATTGATCAAATGCGATTGCTGTACACGTAAGAAATTGTGTCCGCTCAACAAGGTTTCGTAATCTTTCAGTGTGCGAGATACCAAAATCTTCTTGCCTTCTGCTAAAAAGAAAGACGTGTAATTGCGATCGGCTTCGCAACGAATGATATTGTCCAGATCTACCACGTGCACGCTTTCTTGTGTTTTCAAAACCAGTCGGCGCTTTTGATTCGGCTGCATATTCTGATGCAAGGCTTCAAATTGCGGTTCCGACTTCGCTTCGTTCATGGATTCCAAGGCACGTTCCACGGCTGCTTTCAACTCTTCCGGATCTACCGGTTTTAAAATGTAATCCAGTGCCGAGAATTTAATCGCTTTGATCGCGAACTCTTCGTGAGCTGTAATGAAAATCACTTCGAAATTCTTTTCCGGCACCGCCTTCAACAGATCGAATCCGGTTCCATCAGGCATCTGGATATCTAAAAAGACCAAATCCGGTTGGATCTCCTGAATAGCCGCCAAACCCGACTTCACATTCTCTCCTTTTGGAATCGCTTGTACTCCCAGATCAAAGGATTCGATCATTTTTGCAATCAGTTCTCTTGTCCGTTGCTCATCGTCTATGATTAGCGCCTTTTTCATGCCCAGTGGATAAAAGTTATTGTTTGAATACTTGTGCAAGATACGATTTCTTTTGGTTCATCGCATTCAAGTGGAAATCGGGATTTCGCTTTCTGTTTTGTACGGTAAATAGATGTTTACAACCGTTCCTGTTTCCGCAATTTTATCGTAATCCTCTACTTCTAACCTACCTAAGATCTTATACTTATCACTCAAGATCGAAATACGGTCCTGGGTGATCTTCATAGCCATGCTCTTGTGCGCACTGCTTTTCTTGTTCTGCTCGGATCCTTTACGACCAACGCCATTGTCGATGATCGCCACATGCAACATTTCCTCGTCTTTCGAGATTCGCACTCGGATAAATCCACCTTCGATAGTATGCAGCTGACCGTGTTCGATCGCATTTTCAATGAAAGGTTGTGTGATCATCGGAGGAATAACCACCGATTTGTCGATCAGATCCGGATCTACCGAAACATCAAACTCAAACCGATCGCCAAAGCGCAATTTTTGGGTTTCGAGGTATTTGATCAAAATATCCATTTCAATGGTGATCGGAATGAATTCCTTGGACGAGTTTTCGAGGATCAAGCGCATCAATTTCGAAAAGTTGACCAAGAATCGGGTGGAATTCTTCGTGTCGTTCTCGTAGATGTAACTCTGGATCACGGACATGGCGTTGAAGACGAAATGCGGATTCATTTGCGAACGCAATAGCACTTGGTTCATTTCTGCCTCGCGCTGCATTTGCTTGATCGTACGCTGCTTCCATCGTGAATAGAAGAACAAGGCACCAAATAAAAGCAACAACAAGAAACCAATGATCACATATGTCTGAAAGATATTGCGAAGCTGCGTATTCTCAAGCTGGGCGGATGTCAGATCCTTTTCCTTGCGCTGCAATTCGATGGAGTCTGCCTGAATGGCGATCAAACGTTCGCGTTGTTCCGCCCGATACAATTCCGAGATCTCCGCAATCTTAGAACTCACCTCCACCGTCTTCGCACTATCCGAAAAATCAGAGTACATCTCTAAATAACGATAGGCCAATGGCAAATTACCCGTCTTTTTATAAACTTCAGCTATTGCGCGGTACGATGGGTAAAATGCTCCTTGGTATCCAAATTCCTTGCGGATTTCTACCGCACGATTCAAGTAATTCAATGCATTCGCATATTTTCCTTGTTTTTCAAAGACAATTCCAACGAGGTGAAATACCGATGCTATCTGAGCACGATCTCCCGCTGCCTCGAAATAAACCAAGGCCTGATTGTAAAAACGCAAGGCTTCGTTGTAGTTACTTTCTTCTTTGAATACATTCCCCAGTTGCATGTGTGCCTTCCCCAACCCTTCATCATCGTTGAAACGCATCAAGATCTTGATCGCTTCTCGCAGCTGGATTTTTGCATTGGGTAATTCTTTTTTCGCAAAAGCAACCATCCCGAGGTCGGTCATAGCCAAACCCTCCATCCGATAATCGCGGATACGCTTGGCAACTTCCAGAGATTGTAGAATCCAAGATTCCGCTTCCCGGTAATTGAAGATTACAAACTGAGCCTCTCCTAACTCGCGCTGGTACTGACCAATCTTCGGAAAATCATTGGCCTCTCGTGCCAATTGCAGCGCGATGAAGTTCTTCGAAACACTCAATTCGACCTGTCCGAAATAATTGTAGATCCGAGCTTGTGTGTTCAAGCAGGCTGCTAATAGCGATTTATTCGCCGCACGCCGTGCATAACCGATCGCCTGATCCACGGAATTCAAAGCCATTACCTTGTTATTCCGCTCCATTTCCATCAAGGCATGCAAGCGGAAATTTTCACCGATCAAAGCATAGTTTCGGGCTTTTTTTGCAAAGATGTGTGCCTCATCTAAATACAATTGCGATTCCGGGAAATCGCGGGATGAAATGTGATACTCGGCCAGTAAGTGAAAGATCCGGACCTTTGTGGAAGGCGAATTCACCCGATTTAAAAATGGTTGCAATTGCAAGATCTTGGCGTGATACGCCCGTTTGTTTCCGCGCAAGAACTCTACTTCCAAGTCGTAGATCAATGCAGTGATCCGCGCAGAATCGTTCTCCAAACGACTGCTGGCTAAAATGTAATTGCGGATCGAATCGGCTTTTTGGATATCGTTCAATTGGTAGTACTTTCCCAAATTGACCTGTCGCCAAAACTTTTTAGTCCCTTGTTTTTCCTTTTGATAAGCTCGGACCAAATTGGTTTCCTCCAATCCATTCGCGCGAACATGGACAGCAACAAGCATCCACAAAACTCCCAAAAACACGAACCGCATCCAGCCAATCATGCACTAAAAATAAGGATTTTTTATTGCGCCGGAAGTCTGCTATCTTTGCCCCGCTTTATCGCAGATATCCATGGAATACAATTTTACAGACATTGAAAAGAATTGGCGCCGGTTTTGGGCCGAAAATAACACGTTCAAAGCAGAAGATCTGAGCGAAAAACCGAAATTTTACGTGCTAGACATGTTCCCCTATCCATCCGGAGCCGGACTGCATGTGGGTCACCCACTCGGATACATCGCATCGGATGTGTATGCGCGTTACAAACGTTTACGTGGTTTCAATGTGTTGCATCCCATGGGTTACGATTCATTCGGTTTGCCGGCTGAACAATATGCGATCCAAACCGGACAGCATCCGGCGATCACAACACAAGCCAACATTGCCCGCTACCGAGAACAATTGGACAAGATTGGCTTTTCGTTCGACTGGAGTCGCGAGGTACGTACCTCCTCTCCGGAATATTACAAATGGACGCAGTGGATCTTCAAACAGTGTTTCAATGCGTGGTATAACAACGACACGGACAAGGCGGAAGGCATTGAAACCTTGGTGGCTGCTTTCGAGAAATACGGTAATGCGGACATTAACGCTGTTACGGATTTCGAGGGAACCTTTACAGCCGCTGAATGGAAGGCAATGTCTGAAAAAGAACAAAGCGATGTCTTGATGGCATACCGCTTGGCATACCTTGCTGATTCTTGGGTGAACTGGTGTCCGGCTTTGGGAACAGTTCTAGCTAACGATGAAGTGATCAATGGACTTTCTGAACGCGGCGGACATCCGGTAGAACAAAAATTGATGCGTCAATGGTCGATGCGTATCAAAGCTTACGCAGAACGCTTATTGACTGGTCTGGAAACTGTGGATTGGACCGACGCCATCAAAGACATTCAACGCAACTGGATCGGAAAATCTGTAGGAGCTTCTCTTAGCTTCCCCCTTTGGAGGGGGACTGAGGGGGAGGACTCAGATAATTCGATCACTGATGGGGGAAGACATATCGAAGTCTTCACTACGCGTCCCGACACCATTTTCGGAGTTGGATTCATGGTACTGGCTCCTGAACATCCGTTGGTTGATGAGATTACCACCGATGAATTCCGCGCCGGAGTGGAGGCTTACAAGACTGCTGCGTCGTTGAAATCGGAGCGCGACCGCCAATCGGATGTAAAGAACATCACCGGACAATTTACCGGAGCTTACGCGATCCATCCGTTTACAAATGAAAAAATTCCGGTGTGGATCGGTGATTACGTTTTGGCATCTTATGGAACCGGAGCGGTAATGGCCGTTCCATGTGGCGACCAACGCGATTACGATTTTGCGAAACACTTCAACATCGAGATCAAGAACATTTTTGAAAACGTGGATATTTCTGAAGCTGCTTACGCAGAAAAAAGCGGAAAAATTGCCAACTCGGATTTCTTGAGTGGATTAGAGATCAAAGAAGCAATGCAAGTTGCAATTGCAAAAATTGAGGCATTGGGTCTTGGAAAAGGAAAAACGAATTACCGTTTGCGCGATGCCATTTTCTCTCGTCAGCGTTACTGGGGAGAACCGTTCCCGGTGTATTATAAGAATGACATTCCCTATTTGGTGGACGATGTGCATTTGCCGATCGAATTACCGGAAGTAGATAAATATTTGCCAACCGAAGATGGTGAGCCACCATTGGCACGTGCGGAACAAAGTGCTTGGAACCATTTCGAAGGCGACCGCATGGAATACAACACCATGCCGGGTTGGGCAGGAAGTTCCTGGTATTTCTTGCGCTACATGGATCCGAAGAACGAACAGGAATTCGTGAGCCGCGAAAAAGCAGATTACTGGAACCAAGTGGATCTGTACATGGGTGGAGCCGAACACGC
>CAYRVL010000003.1:76280-82248 GCA_964427665.1 uncultured Fluviicola sp.
GAAGTAGAAAAAATGTCCAAATCCAAATTCAACGTGCAAACACCGGATGAATTGGTAGAGAAATACGGCGCAGACACCTTGCGTATGTACGAAATGTTCTTAGGTCCGATCGAGCAAGCGAAACCGTGGGATACCAAAGGAATCAACGGGGTGTACAATTTCTTGCGCAAGTTGTGGCGTTTATTCTATCAAGACGGTCAGAAGATGGTCAACGACGCACCGGCCGACAAAGCAGCGTTGAAGACCTTGCACAAGACGATCAAGAAAGTAACCGACGATTTGGAGCGTTTCTCGTTCAATACCAACGTATCGAATTTCATGATCGCGGTCAATGAATTGTCGGAGCAAAAATGCCACTCACGAGAAGTATTGGAGCCGCTGGTGATCATGCTATCGCCATACGCACCGCACATTGCAGAAGAATTGTGGGTGATCTTGGGCAACGAAGCAGGAACAGTTTCTACGGCTAGTTTCCCGGCTTTTGATCCGGAGATGTTGGTAGAGGATGCGATCGCTTATCCGGTTTCCTTCAATGGAAAAATGCGTTTCAAAGCAGAGTTACCGGCTACACTTTCAGCAAAAGAGGTAGAAGAAGCGGTAATGGCGATGCCGGAATCGGAAAAATGGTTGGAAGGCAAAGCGCCGAAAAAGGTGATCGTTGTTCCGGGCAAGATCGTGAACGTGGTGATTTAGCTAGGCAAAAGTGAATAGCCATTAGGCAAAAGTGAAAAGGGGTAATTTGATCGTTGCCCCTTTTGGTTTTTAGTGGGTTTTCTACTAATGTCCTCCCCCTGCGCCCTCTCCCAAGGGGGAATAGATTCTGGTTCTCTAAAATAAAATCATTAGCTGAAAATGAAGTTGTCAGTTAAAACTTCAATTCCTAAAGAAATGAGTTTTCAAACTCCCCCTTTGGAGGGGGATCAAGGGGGAGGAAAATCGGCATGTTCATTCCAAGCCTTCCAAAATCTCCACCACGCGGCCCACTTTTTTATCATCGGTCATGATCTTGATTCCATGCGGATGCGTTGGGGCGCTGGTAAGGATGCTTTTCACCACACCTTCTGTGATCTCGCCAGTGCGTTGATGGTGTTTTTGAATGAAAGCCACATACATGCCGGGCTTGATGTCTTTACGTTCCGGTTTCATACGATAAAAGTAGGGAAACTACTGACAGCTTTACCTTAATTGCTTAACAAAAAAAGATTCCGTGTTGATGTGTTCATTCATACTTTTAAACTTTCCATTTCATTGATCGTCAAGGCGATGATAACGGTATTGAAGAGGAAAGAGATCAAGGCGTGAACCAATACCAAGCGTCGGATCGCTTTCGAAGAGATCGTCACATCCGAAACTTGAAAAGTCATGCCGATCGTCATCGAGAAATACAAGAAATCCCAGTAATCGGGGGTCTCCTCTCCCGGATATTGCAGTCCGCGTGCGTGCTTTTCATACATCCGATTGGATTCTCCGTAAAACAAATGCGCATAGCGAAAAGTAAATGCCAAATGCACGGTGAACCAAGATAAACCCACACCTGAAATGCACAAGACGATGCCGGCTGCCGTCGGAATATTCCATTCGGATCGTTGTTCCAGAACGGTAGAAATACTGATTAGTGCCGTCACGCAGGTCAATAAAACGATGGTGAACAATAACCAACTGCTTACGTCTTCCTGAGCGCTTCGTCGTGCAATCCGCGCTGCAGGGACCGTTCGAAAGGTATGGATGCTAATTATTGCATAGATCAATCCAAACACAACCCAACCGACCATGTAATCCAAACTAGTTTCCCGTTCCAGGAAATGAAAACCCCATGCAGCAAGCGCACCGCCGCATCCGGCTACAAGATATTTGATGAGAGAATGATAGCGCATATTACGTGGTGGAAGATACAAATTTTTAGTACTTTAATACAACCCGATAAATTGGCATTGCATTTGTAATGTGCAACCGACCTCAATTAATGCGTCATGAAAAAAGGAATCTTCTTATTCGCTCTAATAGCATCTACACTTGCTTTGAAAAGTAGTCAGGTTGCTGTTTATCCGTCTGTAAGTAACAACGCGTTCCAGGCTGGAGAAAAATTGCGTTACCGCATCACCTACGGTTTTGTGGATGCCGGTGAAGCTGTTTTAGAAGTTAAAACAACTACCAAGACCGGTTCCGGAAACAGGGAATTATTGCACGTCAAAGGAACCGGAAAAACCTTGGGCGGATTCAACGCGGTGTTCAAAGTGCACGATATTTACGAAAGTTATATCGACAAAAAGGGTGTCTTTCCGTGGTTATTCGTCCGCCGCGTAGACGAAGGCGGTTACAAGATCAATCAGGATTATGCCTTCAAACAGGACAAACAGAAAGTGAACAATGGCAAAAAGGATTTTACCGTGCCAATGGCCATACAGGACATGATCTCGTCTTTCTATTATGCCCGTACATTGAACTTTAAAGACGCAAAGAAAAATCAGGTCTTCGAATTCAAGTGCTTCATGGACGATGAGATCTATCCGCTCAAAGTGAAATATGTGGGCGATGAAACGATCAGTATCCGAAAAGGAAAATTCAAGTGCATGAAATTCGTTCCGGTAGTGCAAACAGGTCGCTATTTCAAAAGCGAAAACGATGTGAATTTCTGGGTTACGGATGATGAAAACCGTATTCCGATCTTGGTAAAAGCAAAAATTCCGGTGGGAACTGTGAAATTGCACCTCGTAGAATGGTCGGGCTTAAAACGCGATCTTGTAAAAGCTAAATAATTGACAAACAACCCGTTTACCAGAACGAGGATTTCCAACTGGGAGTCCTCGTTTTATTTTAAACAAATTTTGTTATATATTTCACGTATTATTGCCGAACAAAGATGTGCATTGCCCTATCTTTGTGCACTACTATCGAAAACGAGACGCATGGAAATTACTCCGGAACTACTGGAAAGACTTCAGTTATTGAAGGCTAAATATGACGGACAGGGACAAGAATTAACGACCTACCTCGACGGGCTACTACACGCAAAAACAGTCAATTACTGGGATTACATCCAAGTAGACACCTTGCTGTCATTGCAAAAAACGTATACCGATTTTCCGGACGAGACCATTTTCCTGATGTATCATCAGATCACAGAATTGTATTTCAAATTGGCCCTGCACGAATTCAAGCAGATCGGAGAGAAAACTGATTTGACTGCTTCCTGGTTTGCAGCTCGCGTAACGCGTATCAACCGCTATTTCGAAGCGTTGACCAAAAGTTTTGAGATCATGATCGATGGGATGGAGCGTGAGCAATTCCTGCAATTTCGTCTATCCTTGCACCCAGCCTCCGGATTCCAATCGGCGCAGTACCGCAAGATAGAGATCTGCTCGACAGATTTCCTGCAATTGGTGCACAAAGACATGCGCCACCTTTTCACCGGAAACGAGCCGATCGAGCAGTTATTTGAACACATTTACTGGAAGGAAGGCGCGACCGATGCAGCAACCGGTTCAAAAACCCTCACCCTGCGCGAATTCGAAAAACGCTATAAGGACGAATTCATTGAGCTTGGATACCAGCAACGCAATCGCAATTTATGGCAGGCATACAAACGCTTGTCGGAAGCAGAGCAACAGCATCCAGATGTGATCAAAGCGTTAAAAATGAACGATGTGAATGTAAACATCAATTGGCCATTGGTCCATTACAAATCGGCTGTTCGTTACTTGGCAAAAGACAAAGAAGATATCGCAGCAACAGGTGGAACAAATTGGCAGAAATATTTGCCTCCTCGCTTCCAAAAACGCATTTTCTATCCGGAATTGTGGTCTGAACAAGAAGTAGAAGAATGGGGCAGGGCTTGGGTAGATGAGGTCTTTGCCTAAAGCTCCCTAACATTCCTTACCTTTGTGGGCATGAAACACGCGGTGTTCTTTCTGACTTGCTTGTTCCTGCTCGGTGCATCCGTGGAGAAAAAAGATACGCTTCCCAAATCTTTGAAAGAAATATCGGGTTGGGTGTTCGCCAACGACAGCACCTTGATCGCGCACAATGATAGTGGCAACGATGCCAAATTGTTCGTCATTGAAAAAGACGGCGATATCATTCACGAGGCAAGTATCAAGGATGTGGAGAACATCGATTTTGAAGCATGCACACGCGACAAAAAAGGCAATTTTTACCTTGGTGACATTGGAAATAACGGGAATAAGCGCAAGGATTTGGTTGTGTACAAAATTCCAATCCAGCAGATCCTCACCCAAGATGAAGTTAGTGCCAAAAAGATCTATTTTAGTTATCCTGAACAAACGGAATTCCCCCCGGCAGATAGTTTAATGAACTACGACGCCGAAGCACTCGCTTTTCGAAAAGATTCGTTGTACGTTTTCACAAAATGCCGAACTGTACCCTTCACTGGTAAAAGTATGATCTATGCTTTTCCGGCCAAGGCGGGCACTTACAAGGCGAAATTGAAAGGATTTGTCCGAACTGGCCGCCGTGATTGGTACCGCGACGCAGTCACTTCAGGCGAGTTTTACAACAACATCCTTTATCTGCAAACCTACAACCGCATGATCATTTACGATTACAGCACGGGAAAACCCGTATTCACCAAGCAAGTAAATATGCTTCCCATCTCACAAAAAGAGGCACTTGCAGTGAAGAAAAAAGGGGTAATATACGTTGCTGACGAACGTCATAAGGTCCTTGGCGGCGGACATATTTTTATTGTAAAACCGGATAAAAAATGAATTTAAACCACTTCGAGGCGGTCATTTATGACATGGATGGTGTTTTGACGGATTCGGAACCGATCTGGAAGATTGCCATGGAGGAAGTATTCCGCAGTGTGGGTTGTACCCTGACACGCGAAGACTTTCAGAAAACTGTGGGTTTGCGCATCGACGAAGTCGTGCATTACTGGTACGGCATTGCTCCCTGGCCTGATGCTAGTCCGGAAACCGTTGAAAAAATGATCATTCAACGTATGGTAGAATTACTCACCGAACGCGCTACCCCACTACCGGGTGTAATTGAATCCTTACAATTTTTCCAAGCGCGTGGTTTGAAGATTGGTTTGGCAACGAGTTCGTACGATATTTTGATCCAAACTATCCTAACAACTTTGGGCATTACACACTATTTCCAGACCGTGCATTCCGCAGAATACGAGATGTTTGGAAAACCACACCCCGCGGTATACCTGAGCGCAGCTCAACAGCTGGATGTCGATCCCAAGAAATGCCTGGTTGTGGAAGACTCACTCAACGGGATCATAGCCGCCAAAGCAGCGCGCATGACTGTGATCTGCGTTCCGGAAAAAACCCACATACGCGATCCGAGATTGATCCTTGCTGATGCCGAATTCGAATCGTTAACCGACGTTGTACATTATTTTCAATCGCACCCATGATCGTAGAATTGGATGATAAATTGATCTCAACAGAGATCTTCGACCGCAAATTCGTTTGTGACCTGAATGCTTGTAAGGGCGCTTGTTGTGTAGAGGGCGATGCCGGAGCACCTTTGAAGCAAGAGGAAGTAGCTATTTTGGAACGAATTCTTCCGGATGTGCGTCCATACATGAGACCGGAAGGAATTGCTGCAGTTGAAGCACAAGGTGTCAGTTACGACGATCAATGGGGCGAACCAGCAACAACTTTGGTGAACGATGCAGAATGTGCTTTTGTTTTCTTCGATGAAAAAGGCATTACGAAATGTGCGATCGAACAGGCTTATCTGGACGGAAAAACAGACTGGAAAAAACCTATTTCGTGCCATTTGTACCCGATCCGTGTAAAACAACTCAACAGTGGATTGGCCTTAAATTACGAAGAATGGGATATTTGTAAAAGTGCATGCGTGTGCGGCGAACAGCTCAACGTTCCGGTGTTTCGCTTTTTGAAAGAGCCATTAATCCGGGCATTTGGTGAGGCGTTTTACAGCGATCTGGAAGCTGTGGAAAGCACCCTCCGCGATATGGAAAAGGAATAAA
>CAYRVL010000004.1:0-45112 GCA_964427665.1 uncultured Fluviicola sp.
GATGGAGATCGCCACGAAAACAAAGATTGATTTGAAAGGAATGGTCATAGGAGCGAGTTGTGTTTTTAATTATTCGTAATTCGTAGGCACAATTCCGCCTTTTGAACGGTGCTTGAGTTAGTGGCTGGTTTTCAATGGCTTTGTATTTTAGATTTGTGAGGTTTAACAAACATAAGAAAAAGTGCGAGTAAAAGGAAATCTTTTAGAAAATGAGGGGGCAAAGTCGTTCGAGTAGATCAGCGGTGCGCTCGGTTTAAATATGGGGGGCAAGATTCATATTCCGGTTGAGTGTGCTTTTTCCGTTTTTCACCGTCCTGGAGCAAGCTCAAAGTAGGAGAGTTCACTTCCGAGAAATGAATTGGATCGGAATGAGGGATCTGCCTTTCTGCGAAGGCAGACAGGTTCGAACCCCCGACCCTCCCGATTGCTACGCATCGGGATGCTCTGAACCAACTGAGCTTGCAATGAGTTTTTGGATCTTTATTTTGAATTCCAGTTTTTAATTTGTTTTTCAAAATCCAAGGCTTCTCGTTTGCTTTCAAACTTATGCAGATACACAATTTTCCAGTCGGCTGCTTGATTCGTAAAACCTTTGTTTTTAGCGTTATGTTTTTTGAGTCTTTCAGTAGGGTTTTCGCTAACACCAACGTAATAACGATCGATACTTGCAGCATGAATGATGTAGGTAAAATACATGATAAGTGGTTTTCTAAAAACAAAAAAGCCGTACAAATTTTGCAAGGCTTCAATTGACGTGGGAGAGTTCACTTCCGAGAAATGAATTGGATCGGAATGAGGGATCTGCCTTTCTGCGAAGGCAGACAGGTTCGAACCCCCGACCCTCCCGATTGCTACGCATCGGGATGCTCTGAACCAACTGAGCTTGCAATGAGTTTTTGGATCTTTATTTTGGATTTCCAGTTAAACGACAAAAGCACCGTCCAATGGACAGTGCTTTTATCAGAGTGGGAGATGAGGGATTCGAACCCCCGACCCCCTGCTTGTAAGGCAGGTGCTCTGAACCAACTGAGCTAATCTCCCGATAAGTAACGTTTTTTAGATCCACCGTTGTGTCTCAAACGCGAGTGCAAATATAGAGCATTATTTCGTTTCTGCAAGTGGATTTTTAAAAAAATCTTCAAAAAAATCGTGGACCAAGAAAAAGGATCCGAAAATTAAAATGGTATCCGCTTTGTTTGCAAATAGTTGCGCTTGTTGAAGGGCAGCACGCGGATCTGTAAAAAAAATGCGATTTTTTCCGGTCGACGCAAAGTTTTTCTCAAGCTGTTCCAATTTCGCGCTGCGCGGATTTGAAAAAGTAGTAAAATAATAATGCGCATCTGCCGGTAACAAGGTCGCAATTTCCTCCATGTTCTTATCTGAACTGGTACCGTAAACGATGTGTAGTTGTCCTTGAAGTGGTAGAATACTCTCCAAACACGCCCGAATACCATGCGCATTGTGCGCGCAGTCTAGCATGATCCTCGGTTCACTGGCAATTAGTTGGAGACGTCCCATAAACCCGGTGTTGGGGTACACATGTTTGATCCCGTCCTGTATATGTTCATTGGTGATCGATCGGTGCTCCCGAAGTACTTCTACTGCAGAAAATACCAGTTTGAAATTCTGTCGCTGGTAACCGATCAGGTTTTCCGGGTATGCAGGCGGATCCACTAAAGGTCTGATAACGGCCTCGTGTTGGCGCGCTTGTTCCGTGAATACAGGATTGATTTCCTCATCCGATTCACCGATCAATACAGGCACTCCACGTTTCATGATGCCTGCTTTTTCAACGGCAATTGCAGCACGTGTGTCACCCAAGAATTGCGTGTGATCCAAACCGATATTCGTGATGATGCTGAGAATAGGGGTGATGATGTTCGTTGCATCCAATCGTCCACCCATTCCCACTTCTGCCACAACAATACTGCAGTTTTTTTCCTTGAAATAGCACAAAGCCATCACCCAAGTGATCTCGAAAAAAGACGGAGCGATGTTCCATTCCCTGCTGCGGATCTTTTGGCAAAAATCTACTACGAATGCTTTGTCGATACAAACTCCGTGTACCCGAATGCGCTCTGTAAAATCGAACAGGTGCGGAGAGGTGAACAAACCAACCGTTTCTCCCGATTCTGTCAAGATGGACGCGAGCATGTTGGACGTACTTCCTTTTCCATTCGTTCCACCCACGTGGATGAAGGTAAGGTGATCTTGTGGATTGTCGAAAAAAGCGGCTAATTCGGTACAATTCTTCAATCCGGGATTGTATGCGGCGGCACCTTTTTCATGATATGCCGGAAATTGTTCGAAAAGCCAAGTTGTAGCCTCCAAATAAGCTTGCTCTAACACATCCATTATTGAGACTTGAAATGGTAGGTGATCGTTCCTTCTTGCAACAATTTGTTGGAAAAATCAAAACGCGACATGCGGGCATATTTCAAGGCTTGTTCCACGCAGCAACTATTCGTTCCTGACGGAGCCATACTGGTTGCAGTGACCACTTCGCCATTGCTGTTCACTTTCACTTTAATGACCACCTTGGCATTGATCCCTTTGCCACAGGTATATCCCGGATTACGAACATACCAGTCGTTCTTTTGATGTGCATCTCTTCCATCTAGATCCCAAGAAACCATGGTTTCACCTTCGCTAGAGCTCGGTTTTCCGCCGACGTTACCGCCTGCGCCACCGCTTTGTGCTTGTTGTTTGGCCTTTTGTTCGCGCTGGCGTTTGCGTTCTTCCATTTCTCGCTGGATACGCTCGCGCTCTGCCGCACCACCCGAAAGTTTGAATTGTTCCTTTTCGAAATCGTAAATGCTTTGCTCCGGATTGGTATTCTTTGGCTTGTTTTTAGGATCTTTCGGTTGGTTCGATACCGTTTGAGAAGTAGTTTCCTCTTGCTCTTCGTCTGCTGGGTCGTCACTGCCTTCTTGCGCTACGGGTTGTCCATCGCCATTGTCGCCTTCAAATTTGAATTGACTCGGAGGTGTTTCCAGAGGTTCCTGCATCTCCAAGTTGAATTGCACTGTATCAGAGATCTCTTTCACCAAGTCTTGAACGGGCGGAGCTCCTGCGTTTAGTCCGCGCTTCAGGAAAATTCCTCCGCCGGCTAAGGCTAAACTGACCAATAAGATCAGTACAATAATCGTTGATTGCGCATTGCGAATGCGGTAGGCGCCGTATTTTTTATTGGGAAATAATTGCTCTTGGACGGAATAGGAAAGCTCTTTCCATTCTGCATTATCGACGTACACGAACAGTGAGAACGCGAGAATAATAAAGACGATGATGAAAATAGCAACCATACCGATCTGTCAGAAAGCAAAGCTACGCATTCGCCGGCACACTAGACGTTAAAATGTGTTAGTTTGGTGTGATCTTTACGGTGAAGACTAACTTTACATTTGCTGCTCCCGGAACGGCATTGAATCGCACTTGTGATTTTACCCGATCGAGTACCGTACGAATAACCGTTTCGTTCGTGATCGTTGTTTTAGCGCGGTTTGCTTTTGGGGAACCAACTATTTTTCCGGCCGCATCAACAATGACTTCGACCAAAATGGAACCACTTTCATCTGAATCGATGTCGTGAACTACAGGATCTGTGATACGAACCCGTTTTGGAGAACCGCCTCCCGTTCCCGGACCGCTGCCTTCCCCTGATCCAGAACCATCATAGTCTCCTACGCCCGATCCATTTCCCTTACCATCACCGCCACCGGAACCTCCTGTCCCAAATGGGTTGTTGGATTGATTTTGTGTGGACGGCGGATTGTTATTTGGTTTCGTTGTATTCGTATGGTTCGATCCACCGCTTGGATGTTTGATACTACCACCTTGTTGCGTCAAGACTTGTTCCATTTGCGGTGGATTTTCCTGACTGAGATTCGCTTTCGTAGGTGTTCCTGAACCTCCACCACCGGGACCAACCTCCATGGGCATGGCTTCCAAAGGAACCAAGATCTCCATTTCCATGTCTTTGTACAACAATTGGTTGGGAAGGGGAGGGGTAGGAATGGAAAATCCAAGAAAATAGAGTAGTGCAAACAATGCTACTACAAATGATCCAGCTACAATTCCGGCAACACGGCGATCTTTCTGCCCCAGTTGCTTGTAGAGATTAAAGTCTGTTAATTGGAAATCCATACCTCTTTATTTTTAACCCGCCTTGGTAGCGATCACCAATTTGAGTTGATTTTTTACACCCATTTGTAACACGTCGATCAACACCTGTACATCGAGGTCATACGCAGGACGTACCACTACGGTTTCATCTCCACGCTCTTTTGTTAGTTCAACCAAGCGTTGTTCGATCATATCCGGCGCTACCTCTTCCTTGTCTATAAAGTATTTTTTATCAGACGTTACAGTTAAGGTCAAGTGAGATGACGTCGTGTTATCTGTATTGTTGGCCTCTGGCAGCGGTACTTTGATCACGTTCGGATTTGCTAATGTTGAGATGATCAAGAAGAACAAAAGCAAAAAGAACATGATGTCGCTCATGGAAGAGGTTTCCACTCCTGCATGAAAGCGTCGTCTTCTTTTTATTGCCATTTTGACGGTCTAATGATGTTAACAAAGTTCAAGTTCACTGTTTGGATCTTCAACGCGAAATTGTCGATCATGGTGTTCAACAAGTGGTAGCAAGAATAAGCGATGATACCAACGATCAAACCAGCTCCAGAGGAGATCATCTTTTCGTACAAACCACCGGAAATGTTTCCGATACTCACGTTTTCTGAAATGGAGATGTTGTAGAAGATCTTGATTACCCCGGCAATGGTACCGATAAATCCGAACGTTGGCGCGATACCTGCAATCAATCCCAGATTTCCCAATGTTTTTTCCATCTTTCCGATCTCGATGTTCACCACTTTTTCCATGTTGTTCTCGATCTCTCCGATCGGTCGCTCAGCCACTTTCATTCCCTCAGAAAGCACCAAACCGTATGCTGAATTATCGCGTTGTGTAGCGGCCAATGCATCGTGCACATTTCCTTTATCTACGTGCATCTTGATCTCAGTCAACAAATTCGTGTTGAAGGTAGACATGCGTTTGATGTAACGGTAACGCTCGATTCCAACGTAAACGGTGTAGAACAATAACAAAACGATCGGAATCAAGAATGGGCCACCTTGCATTACGAACTCCAGTGCTGATACTTCTTCACCCGGTGCAGGTTTGTCACCTACTTTTACTCCTGCATCCTGCGCTTGTGCCCACAACATGCACGGTACTGCCATTAAGAAAATGATATAATACTTTGTCTTTTTCATCACATGATCGGTTTAATTCCAATAAACAAAATTAAAGTGCGTGCGTGTGTAGAAATTGAGGATCAGGAATAGATATTCACACCGATTTGTGTAAATGCTCTTTCCCTATAAACTGAATGAAGGACTTTTGGTTACGCTTCTAGCGGAATGATTTTCTAAGCCAGGCGATCCCAATAATTCCGGCAGCTGTGGATGCGATCAAAATACTGAACTTGGCAGCGTTGATGTGTTCCGGATCGTCAAAGGCAAGTAGGGTAACGAAGATCGACATCGTAAATCCAATTCCGCCCAGGATCCCAACCCCAAACAATTGTCTCCAGGTAACGCCGGAAGGTTTGCTGGATAGTTTCGTTCTGATTGAAAGCCATGTAAAGAAAAAGATGCCAAATGCTTTTCCGAGGATCAATCCGGCAAGGATCCCCAAGCTGGTTGGTTGTAGTAAAAGTTCGTCCCAAGATCCGTTCAGTACGATCGCTGTATTTGCAAGCGCAAAAAGTGGAAGGATCACGTAGGGTACCGGATGATGCAATTTGCTTTGTAGATAATCCGAAGGATTGAATCCTTTTTTATTGGAAGTGGATGGAATAGCGAAAGCCAACAAAACTCCGGTGATGGTAGCGTGTACACCGGAATGATGCATCAAGTACCACATCAAGATCCCGGCAGGAATGTACAGCCACAGCGAGTTTACTTTTAATTTGTTGAATGCAAGTAAAGCGAGAAAAATTCCGATCGCAGTCAGTAAATTCAGCACAACGATCCCTTTGGAATAGAAAAACGCGATCACCAGAATGGCACCCAAATCATCGATCACCGCTAGAGCGGTTAGAAACACCTTCAGGGATAACGGGACGCGATTTCCTAATAGCGACAAGGCTCCCAGTGCAAATGCAATGTCTGTGGCCATCGGAATTCCAAAACCATCTACAGAATCTTGTCCCCAGTTGAAGATCAAATAAACAGCAGCTGGAACAACCATTCCTCCCAAAGCGCTAAATGCAGGAAGCGTGGCTTTTTTCCAACTATTGAGTTCTCCACTTTGAAATTCGCGTTTCAACTCAATTCCGATCAAGAGGAAGAATACAGCCATCAAGCCATCGTTGATCCACATTTCCAGCGACATGCCAGCGATTTCTGTTTCCCAAAAATGCAGGTAGGATTCACCGAAAGATGCGTTGGCAAGGAGTAGTGATAAAATAGTGCAGGCGATCAAAATGAGACCGCCTGACTTTTCACTTTCGAAAAATTCTTTGAATATTTTTGTGGAGCGTTTGATCATTTTATACGAGTTGATTCAAAGCAATTTCAAATGCAGTCTTCGCAATGCCGGTTTTTCCCGGATTTTTAGCATGTGCCTTCGCGAGTGCATCACGAATGATAGCTGAAGTGTCTTCGAAAATTCCTGCGTCTGAAATGTTTTTCAGGTCGTTGCTCATCAAATATGCGAACACGCGCGCCATGCCGCAGTTGGAAATAAAATCCGGAATGATCGATAATTTGTTGTCTGCAAAATCAGCGATCGGACCGAAGAAGATCTCTTTATCTGCAAACGGAACATTGGCTCCGGCTGCGATCACCTCCATGCCGCCTTGGATCATGCGCTCAACTTGCTCTTGCGTGATCAAGCGTGAAGCTGCACAAGGAATGAAAACCTCTGCATTCAAATCCCAAATTTTGGCATTCACTTCTTCGAACGAAAGCATGTTTGGAGCCGACAATTCGTTTCCATTCTTGCTCAAGAACAAGTGGCGGATTTCTTCCAGACTAAATCCGTCTTCGTTGATCAAACCACCAACACGGTCGATGATCCCAACGATTTTTGCTCCGGCTTGAGCCAGGTAATAGGCTCCGGCAGAACCAACATTTCCCCATCCTTGAACGATCACGCGCTTTCCAGTCACGTTTCCGCCCCATAGATTGTAGTAATGTGCTACAGATTGTGCCACTCCAAATCCAGTGATCATATCAGCAACAACGTATTTTCGCGTCGTATCAGGAGAATAGTTCGTGTCTTCGATCACTTTCAATACTCCCTGACGCAACTGACCAATACGGTGGATCTTTTGTGCTTCTCGCGGTTGGAAATGTCCGTTGAACACACCTTCTTGCGGATGCCAAACACCACAATCTTCTGTCATTGGGATCACTTCATGGATTTCATCAACGTTCAGATCTCCACCTGTTCCGTAATAATGCTTCAACAAAGGAGTCACGGCTGCATACCAACGACGCAATACGCCTTCTTTGCGTGGGTCTTTCGGATCGAAATTGATCCCGGATTTTGCACCACCGATAGCTGGACCGGCCACTGTGAATTTCACTTCCATTGTTTTGGCAAGAGATTCTACTTCGCGTTTGTCCAATCCTACACGCATACGGGTTCCTCCACCTGCTGCACCGCCGCGCAACGAATTGATGACAACCCATCCTTCTGCTTCAGTTTCAGCATCTTTCCATTCAAAGACGATTTCAGGACGTTTATTTTCAAAGGTGTGGAGTAACTCTTTCATGCCTAAATTTTATACAAAGTGTGTTGCAAAATTAACAAAAGAATTCGGTGGACAAGCCTAAGGTAGGTGAATTACTCCGCCACAGACATCTTTCGAAGCACCGGTGACACTTGCCAAGCAATTTGATTCCTTTTCAAGAAACAAGGCACCTAGAAGCGCAAAGATCAAGGCTTCTTTGAAATCAATGATCTCTGGTGATGTTTCTACCAATTCTCCTTTGTAGTAGCGCTTCAAACGTTCGATTAAGAAGGTGTTTTTTGCGCCACCTCCTGTGATCAAAACGCGCTTGAGATTGTGACGATTCAGTGATTCTGCGATTTTGTCAGCAATATGCTCAACAACTGTCGCTAAGTTATTCTCTATGTCTTTGTCAAATTTCAACAAAGGGTAAAAATGCTGTTCGAGCCATTCTACACCTAGTGATTTAGGTCCTGTTTCCTCGTAGAATGGCAAACTGTTCAGCAGGTCCAGCAAGAAGTAATTGATCTCACCGCTACGTGCCAAATCTCCATTTTTGTCATAATTCAGTCCTTTTGCACGAACTAATTTGTTCAAGGGTAAATTGCCCGGCGAAATGTCGTAAGCGCGCACAACCCCATTTTCACGAAAAGAGATATTTGCAAATCCACCAATATTCAGAAATCCGTCTGCTATAGAGCTGAACAGATATTGATCACCGATTGGCACGAGTGGGGCGCCTTGTCCACCATAAAGCACGTCTTTTGTACGAAAATCGCCGATCGTTGGGATTCCGGTTTTTACAGCGATCACCGCCGGATTTCCAATTTGGGATGTAAATCCTTTCGCCGGTTGATGAAACACGGTTTGTCC
Source organism: uncultured Fluviicola sp. (assembly GCA_964427665.1). Taxonomy (GTDB): domain Bacteria; phylum Bacteroidota; class Bacteroidia; order Flavobacteriales_D; family Crocinitomicaceae; genus Fluviicola. Next base: position 8,618 of record CAYRVL010000004.1, read on the forward strand.
GTGACTGGCTATGGCATCAACTTCCGACCGGTCAATAGTATTTTTAGACAGGAAGTCGGAAACGATTTGTCCAAAAAAAGAACCGAGATCATGATCTAAGGATACAAATTGTGCAGCACTTAAATTCGTCACATCGTGCAGTGCATCGAGTAATTTATCCGAAAATGGAAAGGTTTCAGCAGCCCGAAGCTCAAAGTTCCATGATCCGGAACTCAATTTTTGCAGCTGAGCATAAACCACATCTACACCGTCCAAAGAGGTGCCAGACATTAAACCAATGATTTTGTAGGTACGCATTGCGAAAAAAATTAAGTTTTTATCGGTACATTTGTGTGTTAAACAAATATAGAATAAACTCCGATACTAATGAATTTCGAATTGACAGAAGAGCAAATGGCGGTACGCGATGCTGCTAGAGATTTTGCTCAAAACGTGTTAAAACCTGGTGTTATTGAACGTGACCGCGACCAGCGTTTCCCAAAAGAGGAGATCAAGCAACTTGGTGAACTTGGTTTCATGGGAATGATGGTTGATCCAAAGTATGGAGGAGGTGGAATGGATACCATGTCCTACGTCCTTGCTATGGAGGAAATCTCTAAAGTTGATGCTTCTGTTTCTGTTTGTATGTCAGTTAACAACTCCTTGGTGTGTTGGGGATTGGAGAAATTCGGTACGGAGGAGCAAAAACAAAAGTATTTGGTGCCATTGGCAACTGGTGAGATGATCGGAGCGTTCTGCTTGTCTGAACCGGAAGCTGGTTCTGATGCAACTTCTCAGCGCACAACAGCTGTGGATATGGGTGATTATTACTTGTTGAATGGAACGAAGAACTGGATCACGAATGGTTCGTCTGCATCTGTTTACTTGGTGATCGCTCAAACGAATCCAGAATTGGGTCACCGTGGTATCAATGCATTGATCGTTGAGCGTGGCATGGAAGGATTTGTTGTAGGAGCGAAAGAAGATAAATTGGGAATCCGCGGAAGTGATACGCATACCTTGTTGTTCAACGATGTGAAAGTTCCAAAAGAAAACCGCATTGGTGAAGACGGATTTGGATTTAAATTCGCTATGAAAACCCTTTCAGGAGGTCGTATAGGTATCGCTGCGCAAGCATTGGGTATCGCGGCTGGTGCCTTTGAATTGGCAACTGCTTATTCGAAAGAGCGCAAAGCTTTCGGAAAAGAGATTTACAAGCACCAAGCGATCGCCTTCAAATTGGCAGATATGGGTACTGAGATCGAAGCAGCACGCTTATTGGTTTACAAAGCAGCGGCTGACAAAGATGCAGGACGTAATTTCGACCAATCTTCAGCAATGGCGAAGTTGTATGCTTCAAAAGTAGCCATGGAACAAACGGTGGAAGCTGTACAGATCCACGGTGGATACGGATACGTGAAGGAATATCACGTAGAGCGTTTGATGCGCGATGCAAAGATCACGCAGATCTATGAAGGAACATCTGAAGTACAGAAAATCGTTATTTCAAGAAATATCCTTGCTGACTAATCGTCAATTAAAGGAATAAAAAAATAAAGGCTGCTTCATTTGAGGCAGCCTTTTGTATTACAAGTAGGGGATCACTTTTTCCAACGCAATACCACGTGATCCTTTCAATAGGATCAATAAGTCTTCCGGTGGATTTTGTTCGAAATGCTCGATCAGTGGATCTGTAGATTTTAAAAAGATCGCTTGCGGGTGTTTGCCTTTGTGTTTCAGGAATTCCTCACCGATGAAGAATCCGCTTAAGCGCAGGTCGATTGTCAATTGAACGATCTCGTCGTGTACCATGTCAGCATCTTGTCCCATTTCGCGCATATCACCTAAAATGAAGATCTTGGGATAATGATCAATTTGGGCAAAACTGTGTAATGCCGATTGCATCGATGTAGGATTGGCATTGTAACAATCCACGATAAGTGTGTTTTTCGCTGTTTTAGTGACTTGGGATCTATTGTTCGTTGGCGTATAGCTTTGAATGGCTTTCGAACAGTTCTCGCGGCTTATACCGAAGTGACGACCGATACAGATCGCCGCCAAGAAATTGATGAAATTGTATTCGCCGATCAATTGTGTTTTAATTGGTTGACTGGTGAAATCATCCTCTGACCACTGCATTTCTACAAAAGGGGAAAGGCGAAGCAATTTTCCAGTGATCGTTCCGCCGTTACCATATGTGTGAATCACGCATTCTTTAGGTAAGTTGTTTATGAGCACGTCGTCTGCCTTGTGCACGAACAAATGACCCTTGTAACCGGCCAAGTAGCGATACATTTCAGTTTTCGTACGGATGACACCTTCCAGAGATCCAAATCCTTCCAAATGTGCACGACCAACATTGGTAATGATCCCGTGAGTAGGTTCGGCAATTTCAACCAACTCGTGTATGTCGCCCGGTTTATTGGCCCCCATTTCGATGATGGCAATTTCGTGTGAAGCATTCAAACGGAGTAGGGTAAGTGGTACACCAATGTGATTATTCAAATTCCCTTCTGTAAAAAGGATGTTTTTCTCTGTTGACAAAACAGCAGCGATCAGTTCTTTCGAGGTCGTTTTTCCGTTGCTGCCGGTAATTCCAAGTACCGGAATGTCGAATTGTTTACGGTGATGATGTGCGAGTTGCTGCAAAGCTATAAGCGTGTCGTTTACCAATATCGTTTTTCCTGGAATGGTAAACTGATCGTTGTCGATCACCGCAAAGCGGGCTCCTTGAGCAATTGCTTCTTGTGCAAAGGTGTTTCCGTCGAAGTTGGCGCCTTTCAAGCAAAAGAATAAGGCGTTTGTCAAATCTTTACGCGTATCTGTAATGACACCTGAGCTAGCTAAAAACGCTTTGTATAAATCTTGATTCATGGGATGCATATGCATAAAAAAGCCCATCATTCAGAGAGTGATGGGCTTCAGTAACGTGAATTACTTATCTTTTCTTTTCTTTCTTTTTACCGTAGTTCATTCCAACTGGAGATCCAACACGATCCATCGCACATCGGAAACCGATTGTACAAGTGGACTTGTCTTCATCCAAGAAACGGCGTGATCCAGCGTTCAACCAGTACGCACGGTCTCTCCAAGATCCTCCTTTGTATACTCGAGATTTATCTGAGATCAACGTAGAAGGAGCAGAAGTACTGTAATCCGGTTTCAAAGGAGTTCCATCAGGACCGTAAGCTTCGTATTGACTTTGGTACATGATCAAATTAGGATCTTGACTTGCTTGATTAATTTTGTTCTTAACATCGTCATTGTCATAGAAGATCGAGCTTTCGATATCGCCATCCAAGTAGTCGATGTAATCGTCCTTGCGGTAATTCAATCGACCGATATTCTCTTCTTCCACAACATTGCGGTACTTCAATTTACCTGGTGTGTTCAAAATGAATTCAGAGAAACCTTCGCGCAACATGGTAATCACCTCAAACGAGTATTCTTCGTCCGGTCCGTTTCGTACTTCATCTGCGAAAAGACCATCAAAGATTTCGTCTTGAACTAATTGAGATGCTTCTATATCGTATTTCTCATTTTTCAAATCAATGGCACGGTCTAGAACAGCATTCAATTTGCCGATCAATACTAATTCGTTAGAATCTTTTACTTTGTTGTGTGAAACGTAGTAAGGATCTGGAGCATAACCACGGTTCGCTTTCAATTCCATGTTATTGCGCGACTTCACATTCAACGACAATCCTTGAGGAATGATTGTATCATTCGGGTCGTGGTTTGCTGCAGAGATACGCTGGAAGCGCACACGCTCAAACTCATTCAGGTATTCTTTCATTCCATGCACGTCGTATACAACCTGTGCATTCTTGTTGTCAGCAATACCTTCGTTGTTCAATTGTTTCGTCTGAAAAACGTTACCACGGAAAGGACGGAATTCATCGTAATCTTCCGAAGTCAACGGACGGTAAACATCCATTACCCATTCAGATACGTTGCCAGCCATGTGGTACAGACCGTAATCGTTTGGCCAGAATGATTCAACCGGAGCAGTTACGTCAGCTCCATCATTCAATTGACCTGCAACCCCCATGTAGTCACCACGACCACGAACGAAGTTCGCACGAATAGCACCTTGGAATTCTTCGTTGTCTTGGCGAACAAAATGACCGTTCCATGGATATTGACGACGCTCAGTGATCACCTCAGTTCCTTCAGTTAAATTACCGATTAGACCAAGAGCTGCGAATTCCCATTCAGCTTCGGTTGGGAGACGGTAGCGTGGTAACAAAATACCATCTTCCATGCGCACGATGCGCTCACCCAATTTTTTACCATTTCTGTTGGAAGGATCCAAATCTTGCAATTTGCGTCCGCCAAGTTCTTCACTTTGTTCAAACTGACCAACTAAGTACGCGTCTGTGTTGAATGTCTCAGCGTCTGCTGCGTCAACGTCAAATCCAAGAACACCTTCGCGAATCAAGATATATTCATTCACACGGTCAGTACGCCATTTACAATAGTCAGATGCTTGCAACCAAGAAACACCTACAACCGGGTAATCACGGTAAGCCGGGTGACGTAAATAATAATCTACATACTTCTCGTTAAATGCTAACGGACTTCTCCAAGAAAGGGTATCCGGTAAAGCATTCTTGTAAACCATAGAATACTGTTTGTAAGATCGGCGGATCCAGTATAGGTATTCTAACCAGTGGAAATTAGTAACCTCTGTTTGGTCCATGTAGAAAGAAGAAACTGTAACGCGTGCCGGACGGTTGTTCCAGTCAAACATTACATCTTGTTCTACAGTACCCATAGTAAAGGTACCACCTTCAACCAAAATAAGTCCTGGACCAGTCTCCTGATCGACGTACGGAACCTTTTGAAAACCTCCTTGGGATACATTGTTGTAATCCCAACCCGTTGAAGTTGAGGCATCTCGGCTACACGAAGCTAACGTTAAGCCAGCGAAAGCTATCGCCAAAAAACGCATCATGTTCATATGTTTGCTTTGTTTTTTCATAATTTGGGAGTCCAAAGTTAACTTTCTAAACGGATTATCAACAACAGGTTACAAAAAAAGTTAAAAGGAAGGACAGGAAATTGTTCGGAATGTTTTCACTGCAGGCTTACATTTTGTGTTGATGCCCAGTGATACTTCATGCGAACCACCCGATACCCCATTATTCAATCTCGAAACAGTCACGTCATAGCTATAACCAACCTTGAACGTTCCTGTATTAATACCAACAGTTAAAATGAATGCATCTCGATTACGGAACCAAAACCCTGCATTGAAACTACCATACTTTACATAGGTACCGATGTTCAATTCCTGGAAACCTTGTTGGTATTGATAAATAATGTTTGGCATGATCGAGGTTGCATTGCTGTATTTGCTTTGCGAACCAAGTGGAATCTCAGCACCAATGTGTCCTGTAAAGCGCATCGGCATAGGAGAGTTACCGATAATCACTGATTCGTTTGGACGGTTCAAGTGGTGTGCTGCGAAACCAAAGAAGAAATGTTTAGAATATCCAACCATTCCCGCTGAAGCATCAAAAAATCCGCGTGAACCACCACGTCGTTGGTCACCAGTACCATAGATAAAGCCGCGACGCGGGTCGATCATATCACCAAAAGTCAACTTATCCCAGTCCAAAAACTTTTGATACCAAGCCGCACGCGCACCAAATAACATGGCGAATTTGCGGTTAACCTTTAAATGGTATGAATAGATCAAACCAAGCATAGAGGTGTTGATTGTTCCTTTACCCTGCATGTCATGCGTTGCCAAGACCCCAAATCCTCCGGAAATATTTTTGAAATACTGATCGTAGGATGCACTGTATGTCACGTAATTACCGGACAGACTTGGCCATTCGTTTCGGTAATTCAATGCGAAGCGAGGACATCCATGTGATCCAGCAAATGCCGGATTCAAATAAAGCGGGTTGGCGTAGAACTGTGTAAAAGTCGGATCCTGAGCCATCAGCTTAGCTGAACTCAGAAAACAACTTAAGATCACCAAAAATTTTACATTTTTCATTCGGTTCCGAATAATTTTAGCGTGTTTCGGCTTTTAAGTCCAATATTACGAAAAAAAAAATCATTGGTTACAAATAAATAATCGAAACCCGAAAATAAAAAAACATACACGTCGTTTTGATGAACATATTATTTGTTTTCGAAATTTGTACAATGAAAAGCACGTGTCACAAAGCGAGGTATCATTATTCTTCAATCTTATTGTGGGTTTTCGTTAATCTACACATTTCCAGTAGTCTTGCGCAAGAAACGGTAGTGCCAGTGAATTGGAAGCCGGCTTTCGCTGCGCTGGATGGTGGTGTTGAACGATTTATTCCGGTGGTTGAAGGAATGGAGTATCAAGATGGGCTGCCTTTGGTGAGTTGGCAAACACCGCTAAAAAAACAAAAGTTTCGCATTTCTCAGTTGGCTTTTGTTACAGCACCGTTGGAAAGTGAAGATCACTATGTGCTTCAAAAATATGGGCACAAGTTGGCTGATACATTGACTTATGCATGGACTATAGCCGAAGCGGATGGGAAGCGATTCGGGCGCTTTGGTTTTATTCCTTATGTGAGATCGAATGGTGGTTTCGCACGTATTTCCAAGGTGCAATTTACTATTGAAAGTGACGGGTTTCTAACGCCTGTTTCTACCCAAAAAGATTATGTCGCCAATTCTGTTTTGAGCTCTGGTTCTTGGTTCAAGATCGCTGTACGTGAGGATGGGATGTATAAACTGGACAAAGCGTTTTTCGAGTCGATGGGATTGGATATTGCTGATTTGAATCCACTGCAGATCAATGTTTATGGAAATGCTAATGGAAGATTGAGTGAATCGAACAATGCACCTTTTTTGGATGATCTAACTAAAAACGCGATCCTAGCAATGGGTGAAAATGATGGGATTTTTGATGATCAAGATTATTTTGTATTCTACGGGGTGAGTCCGCATCGTTGGGATTATGCAAGTGGATCCGGATTTGAACGCAATCAACATATTTATTCGGATGAAACAACTTACTTCATTCGTATCGATGATCCAAGTGGTGCCCTCCGTATGAGTACACTGCCAGAAAATTCAGGAACGGCTACACACACCGTAACTAGTTACGATTATCGAGATATACATGAATTGGAACAAACGAATTTAGTCGGCGGTGGTCAACGTTGGTATGGCGAATTGTTTGATGGTGAATTGTCGCGCAATGTCTTATTTACCATTCCGAATATTGTGACAACTTCTCCGGTGAATGTTCAGTATGCCTTGGCGAGCAATGCAATCTCTACCGGAAATTCCTTCCGTTTTTTTTATAACGGAAATTTGTTGCATACACAACCGATGTCGGCTGCCAGTTTGGATTATGCCCGAAATACCGGGACGTTTTCTTTAAATCCTGTTAGTAGTAACGTGACGTTAAATTTACAATTCAATCGCGTGAACGCATCGGTTAAAGGCTATTTGGATTTTTTGGAGGTAACAGCGCGCAGAAGCTTAGTATATAATCAGTTTTTCCGATTCCGTGATGTAAACTCGGTGGGTTTAACCAATATTGCGCAGTTCCAAGTGCAATCATCTAATGCGTCACTAACAATTCTGGATGTGACTAATCCGCGCGTTCCGATGGTTGTTGCAGCGACTTTTGGTTCAGGAACTTATTCCTTTAAGCAGGCTACAGATTCTTTACGTGAATTTGCCATTTTCGGTCAGAACGATCTGCTGCTACCACGTTTCAAAGGTGCGGTTGCGAATCAGAATTTACATGCCTTGCCTCAGGTGGAGTATGTGATCGTAACACACCCGAATTTTGTGGGGCAGGCGCAACGTTTGGCCGGACTTCATCAAGCAAATGGAACAAGCACAGAAGTAGTGACTACCGAACAAGTCTTCAATGAGTTCTCTTCAGGAATGCAAGACGCAACGGCGATCAAGCGTTTTATGAAAATGTTTTACGACCGTGCGAATGGAAATCCGGCAGACCAGCCGAAGAATTTGTTGCTGTTTGGAGATGCTACCTATGATCCAAAGAATCGCATGTCGAATAATAACTATTTTGTTCCAACCTATGAGTTCCTTTATTCCGAAGATCACATTGGGAATATGGTGACGGATGATTATTTTGGGATCTTGAACGATGGTGGATCGATCGCTGCCGGAGATATGCTTCAGATTGGTGTGGGTCGCTTGTTGATCTCGAACCAAGAACAGGCCGTACAACAAGTGAATAAGATTGAACACTACATGAAAAATGGATCGAACCTGTTTTCGGGAGGACCGAATGCGTGTTGTTCAGATGACAACGGATCCACTTTTGGCAGTTACCGCATGAACTACACCTTGATCACCGATGACGATGATGATGGAGAAGCAGGTTATTTTATTGTGCAAGATGCGGAGCCGATCTACCATATTGTTAAAGGAGAACATCCGGAGATCAACGCTACGAAAATTTATTGTGATGCATACACGCAAACTTCCGGTGCTGGTGGGGAGAGGTATCCAGGCGTTTTTTCGGCCATCACGGATAAAGTGGAAAACGGAAGTTTGATCATCAATTACATTGGTCACGGCGGGGAAGTAGGTGCTGCGAAGGAGCGGATCATAACCATACCTCAGATTCAATCGTGGTCGAATATCAATCGTTTGGGGCTGTTTATTACAGCGACTTGTGAGTTTACACGTTTTGATGATCCGGAGCGCGTTTCTGCAGGTGAGTGGGTTTCGCTGAACCCAACAGGTGGGGCGATTGCTTTGATGACTACAACGCGTTCCGTGTATTTTAATGTTAACTCAGTGACTATCGAATCGTTGTATGAAAATGTGTTCGATCGCGACGCCAACGGAAATCGCTACACGTTTGGTGAGATCATGCGACTTACGAAGAACAGTTCGGGAGTTTCAAATAATCGCCGAAGTTTTAACCTGATCGGAGATCCAAATCTGCGCATTGCGTTGCCTCAATATAAGCTGGTAGTGGATTCGATCAATCATTTAGATCCGACCATTCAACTCGATACCGTTCGTGCGTTGAGCAAGATGCACGTGTCCGGGCATGTGGAGGATCTTGCCGGAAATGTATTGACTGATTTTAACGGAGTTGTATCGCCAACTATCTATGATAAAATAAAATTGTCGCAAACACTACAAAATGAACCAAGTGCTCCGTTGATTCAATTTGAGGAACAGAATAATGCCTTGTACAAAGGAAAAGCCTCTGTGAAAAACGGACGATTCGCTTTTGAATTTATCGTTCCCAAGGATATCAACTACAGTTTTGGCAAGGGGAAGATCAGTTTGTATGCAAACAATACGGTGACAGATGCTGCCGGTTTTGATACGTCGTTCATTGTAGGAGGTATCAATACAAATGCACCAGTGGATAATCAAGGTCCAGAAATTCAATTGTTCTTGAATGATGAGCAGTTTGTGAATGGCGGAGTAACCAGTACTTCTCCATTGTTGATCGTGAAAGCTTCTGATGAATTTGGGATCAATACGGTTGGAAATGGTGTGGGGCACGATTTAACGCTGATTTTGGATGGGAACACAGCTTCGCCTATCGTATTGAATGATTACTATTCTGCTGATCTGGATTCGTATCAGTCCGGAAAGATCCAGTACACATTACGCGATCTAAGTCCGGGTTCACATACGGCAGAAGTAAAGATCTGGGACGCAAACAACAATTCCAATGTGGCGCGAATTGAGTTTACGGTAAAAGATGCAGAGGAGGTAACCATTGATCGCGTTTTGAACTATCCGAATCCGTTCACCACCAAGACGACCTTCTTCTTTGAGCACAATCAGTCGTGTTCGTCACTGAATACACAAATACAGATCTTTACTGTTTCCGGTCGCTTGGTTCGAACGATCAACCAAGAGGTTCCTACCGCAGGTTTTCGTATCGAAGGGATCGATTGGGATGGGCGTGATGATTTCGGAGATCAATTAGCGAAAGGAGTGTACGTCTATCGTGTTTCGGTGGCTTTACCAGAAGGAGGGAAGGCTGAAAAAATGGAAAAATTGGTTCTTTTGCGCTAGTCACACAATAAACGAAGTAGTTTTACGTATTTTTGTGCTGCTTCACAACATTATTCATCGGATGAAGAATTATATAGGTGCTTTTTTAATTTTGGCTGTATCGCCATCGCTTTCTTTCGGACAAGCTTCGGAAGAAGATTTGAGTGGTCAGTCATTGACATTGAATACGATCACAACATCGATGCCTTTTTTGGCGATCACACCGGAATCTCGCGGAGGTGCAATGGGTGATGCCGGAACTGCTTTGAGTGCGAACTCTACTTCGATCTTTTGGAACACAGCGATGCTGAACTTCGCGGAAGATCGTTCTGAATTGAGTATCTCCTACACGCCATGGCTGCGAAAATTAACCAATGATATTAGCTTGTCGTATGTGGCTGGCTATTACAAGATCAATAGTCGTATGGCTGTTGCAGGTTCATTGAGATTCTTTTCACTGGGACAGATCACATTTACAGATGCATCCGGAAATTACATCCGAGAAGATAAACCGAGTGAATTTGAATTAGCTGGAGGTTATGCGTTTAAATTGTCAGACCGCGCCAGTATTGGTGTAAATGGTAAGTTCGCCTATTCCAATTTGACGGGTGGATTGACCGTTGCCGGAGCTACCACAAAGGCAGGAATTGCAGGAATTGCAGATATCTCATATGCCTTTAACAATGACGATGTGCGCATTGGTGGAGTGAAAGGAACGTATACGTTTGGTGCTACGATCAACAATATTGGGAATAAAGTTTCTTATTCTGAGCTGTCGCGACGTGATTTCATTCCGATGAATTTGCGTATCGGAAATGCCTACACAGCTGAATTGGATGCCTACAATAAATTGACCATTGCTGTGGATCTTCAGAAATTATTGGTGCCGACACCGCCGGTGCGCATGTTGGTGGATGGAACACCGCAGATTGTTGCCGGAAGAAATAACGATGTTGGTGTGATCTCTGGTCTGGTGCAGTCGTTCTACGATGCACCTGGAACGTTGTTGGAGGATGAAAACGGCGATTATGTTCAAAATGCTGATGGGAGTTACGCGATCGTGAAAGGGTCTCGTTTGAAAGAAGAATTAACAGAGATCAACATTGCAACGGGCTTGGAATACTGGTATGCGAATGTGTTCGCTCTACGTGGAGGATTCTTTTATGAGGCGAAAAACAAAGGGGCGCGACAGTTCTTTACTTTCGGTGCTTCGTTCCAATACAACATTTTCGGAATTGACATTTCTTATTTGGCGGCATTGAAGCGCGACAATCCTTTGGCCAACACCTTGCGTTTCACTTTGCGTTTCAAATTAGGTTCAAAGAACAAAGGAACAACGAACGACAAGCCGGAATAATGGATATTCGTATTGGTTTTGGTGTGGATGTTCACCGCTTAGAAGAAGGACGAGAGTTCTGGCTAGGTGGGTTGAAATTGCCTGCTACTTTTGGTGCTGTTGGTCATTCAGATGCAGACGTATTGATCCATGCGATTTGTGATGCCTTGCTGGGAGCATTGAATTTGCGCGACATCGGTTTTCATTTCTCCGATACAGATCCGCAATACAAGGGAATCGATTCGAAGATCCTTTTAGAAAACGTCATGAAACTGATCCGGGAAAAAGGATATGGTGTTGTGAACGTAGATGCTACGGTGATCTTGGAACGGCCAAAAGTGAATCCACACATTCCAGCAATGCAAACGATCTTGGCTTCTATTTTGGGAGTAACGGAAGACCGTGTTTCGATCAAAGCAACGACACACGAAAAGGTAGATTCTTTTGGTGCTGGCGAAGCCGTTAAGGCTTATGCTGTCTGTTTGTTGTCTGCTATTGGATAAAGATTTTGATTTTCGGCAATTGTCCAATTCGCGGACATCGTATATTTGCATCTTATAAACGGAACTATGAAAGTAAATCCACAATACACAACAAAAGAGCAGTTATTAGCTTTATACAATAAACCTTTATTGGAGTTAGTTTTCGAGGCTGCAACGATCCATCGTCAATTCCATAATCCGAGAGAAGTGCAAATGTCTTCCTTGTTGAGTATTAAGACAGGTGGTTGTCCGGAAGATTGTGGTTATTGTCCGCAAGCAGCACGTTATCATACAGATGTGAATGCGCATAAACTGATGTCGGTTGATTCCGTAATCGAACAAGCTAAAAATGCGAAAGCGAACGGTTCATCGCGTTTGTGTATGGGAGCAGCGTGGCGAGAAGTGCGCGATAACAAGGATTTTGATTCGGTAGTTGAAATGGTTCAGGCCGTGAATGATCTGGATATGGAGGTGTGTTGTACTTTGGGCATGTTGACCGAAGAGCAAGCTGTTCGTTTGAAGAATGCCGGATTATTTGCATACAATCACAACTTGGATTCATCGAAGGAGTTCTACACGGATATTATTTCAACGCGCGAGTACGAAGATCGTTTAAACACGATCGAGAATGCGCGAAAAGCAGGGATTACCGTTTGTTCCGGTGGTATTATTGGAATGGGGGAAGCCGTTGAAGATCGCATTGGTTTATTGATGAGCTACATGGCCATGGAGACACCACCTGAATCTATTCCGATCAATGCCTTGGTTGCTGTAGAAGGAACGCCCTTACAAGACCAAAAACCAATCGAGCAATGGGAAATGATTCGCATGGTAGCAACAACGCGCATCGTATTCCCGGAATCGGTTGTACGTCTATCAGCAGGTAGAACGAAAATGTCGATGGAAGCGCAAGCACTTTGCTTTATGGCCGGAGCAGGATCAATCTTTGCCGGAGATAAGTTGTTAACGACGCCAAATCCTGAATTCAACGAAGACAAGGAGATGTTTGAAATTTTGGGATTGATCCCGAAAGCGGCATTTGCTGATGGTGAAAAACCAGTTTCCTATCCGGATGAAAAGATCATTGCGCGCAAAGAACAAGAGGCGCAACGTGCTCAAGAATTGGCAGAGGCTAAAGCAGCATCTAATTTCGAGCCGCGAAAAATTGTGGTAACAGATTAATGGAACCTTCATTTCGAAAGAAGTTACAGGATAGAATTGCAAAGGGGAGTGTACGCTCCCTTTTGTCATTTGACGGCTCTATGATCGACTTTTGGTCGAATGATTACCTCGGTTTAGGCAAAATCCCGGAAAGTTTAGAGATTCATTCATCTTCAGGCTCCCGATTGATCTCTGGGAATACACGCGAAATAGAGTGCGTAGAATCTGAATTAGCGAATATTTTCAACAGTCAAGCAGCTTTGGTATTCAATTCGGGATATGATGCCAACCTTGGTTTCTTCAGCTCCGTTCCACAGCGAGGTGACACGATCTTATATGATGAATTGATCCATGCATCCGTAAGAGACGGTATCCGCTTATCATTTGCACAATCGTTTTCCTTCAGGCATAATGATCTTGACGATCTGCATCAAAAGTTGGATCATGCCAAAGGTAGTGTCTTCGTTGCTGTTGAATCCTTATATTCCATGGATGGCGATTTTGCACCATTGAAAGAACTCGTAGAATTATGCGAGTCTTTCGGCGCATTTTTGATCGTAGATGAAGCGCATGCCGGTGCCGTTTTTGGTCCGAACGGAGCAGGAATTTCAGAGGAATTGGGATTGCAGGAGCGCATTTTTGCACGCTTGTATACCTTTGGGAAAGGTTTTGGTGCACACGGTGCTGTTTGGTGTGTGTCGGAAGAACTGAGATCATTTCTGATCAATTTTGCTCGGTCGTTTATTTATACAACGGCAATGCCTGAGGCTTTTTACAGTCACATTTTACGCCAAGTAAAGCGTGTTCAGAAGATAGATCAAGAGAAGTTGTATGCGAATATTCGATTATTTCGTTCGTTGATAACATCCAGCAAGAGTGATGTACGATCTCCGATTCAGATGATTGAATACGATTCAGCGGCGAAGTGTTTATCTGTGGCTCAGGAGTTGCAAGCATTGGGTTTTGCTGTAAAAGCGATCTTGCCACCAACAGTTCCTGAAAATGCGAGCAGGATTCGGGTGTGTTTGCATGGGTTTAATGGGGAAGGAGAGGTTGTTGAATTATCACGTCATTTGTTAAAATATTGATCATGGTTCGGGAATTCCCGAATTCCCTCAAAATTCCTACATCCTAATTTGCAAAAGGAATTCAGTGCAAAATTACTGAAATCGCTCTCCTTATTTATGTGAAATATTTCACAATCTATTTCAGGCTCCATCCCACGATCTTCTTCCTAACACGCTTATGTAAGCCGCAAGAAGCAGGTTGCGTTTGCAGTGCAAGCAGCATGAACTTAGTAAATCCATTTAGTTTAGAAATACTTGATATTACTCGGTTTTCGTGCGAAAAGGTCTTAATTTTGTGACATGAGAATTCCCTTATTGCTTGCTGCATTTTGCGTTTTAGCCTTGTTTAATTCCTATGCTCAGCAGGTTCCGATTCGAATTGTATCTTACAATTTGTTGAATTTTCCGGACGGAAGAAACGATTGCGGTACTTCGAATATTAATTTGCCCAATAGAGCAGATACCTTGCGAAAAGTGATGCGTTACTTGCAGCCGGATATTTTGGGGGCTTGCGAAATTCAGACGGAGGCAGGATGTGATAGTGTCCTGACGCGTGCGCTGAATGTCTATGGCACGCAATCTTACCAGCGCGCGGAATGGTCGCCCAATAATTCAGGTGATTTACATAACATGTTGTTTTACAATAGTTCAAAGTTGGCTTTGAAAGAGCAGCGTTCTATTCCAACGTCAGTCAGAAAAATTGATCAATATATCCTGTATGTGCTCGATCCAACCTTGCCCCAGCATCACGATACGATCTTCATCGAGGTGTATGTGTGTCATTTGAAAGCAGGTAGTGCTAGTAGTGATCAGGCTGAAAGGGCAGATCAAACGGCGACATTGCGTGCGGTTTTGGCAAGTAGACCGGCTAATCGACATTTGGTCGTATGCGGTGATTTGAATACATACCGAAGTAGCGAAGTGTGTTATCAAAATTTAATTGCTGCCGGTACCGGACAGGTGAAAGATCCGATCAATGCACCGGGAAACTGGACTTCTAATTCCTCATTCGCAGCTATTCACACACAATCACCGCGTACATCAGGAGCTTGGGCGTGTGGATCTACCGGTGGGTTGGACGATCGATTCGATCAAATTTTACTTTCCGGAAATGCGATGACGGGACCACTTTGTCAATATCAATCGGGTTCTTACAAAGCCATTGGAAATGATGGTGGACATTACAATCAAAGTTTGCTAACTGGTGGAAATACGCAGTATCCGGATTCCGTAGTGCGTGCCATTTTTTACCTTTCAGATCATCTTCCTGTAAAATTGGATCTGTTGGCATCCATTCCTTCTCAATTTGGATTGAATTTAACCTATCAGATGCAGGCGACTTCCTGTACTTCCAATGGGGCTGAGATAACGATCGTACCGCTCAATGGTCAAGCTCCATATACCTATTCTTGGGATGTCGCTGCTGGAAATCAAACAACACAAACCGTATCCGGTTTAAGTGCAGGAAGTTATTGTGTGAATGTAACGGATGTTATCGGACAAACGGATCAAATATGTTTTGAAGTTCCAGCCTTTAACGCGTTGACGGTTTCTTCCTTTTATAATTCAGCTACTACGGGATGCGATGGCTCTGCGTTTGTAGCAGTTACTGGTGGACAAGCGCCGTATGCTTTCCAATGGAATGATCCAACCAATGCGACGACAGCAAGCGTTTCGGATCTTTGTCCGGGAACTTATACCTGTATGATTACCGATGCAAATGGTTGTGTGATCCAAGAAAACATTCAGATACTTGGTAACGCGAATGATTTGATTGAAGATTGGGTTTTCAACGTGAGCGTTTTTCCAAATCCAAGTAGCGGTGTGTTTCATTTGGAGGTCAATCGAAAAGATTTCTTCGAAGCACAAGTGTTTTTGATGGCATTGGATGGTAAAGTTGTCGCAGCTCCAACAATTGCGTTCTCCGATGGAAAAGCCGTGCTTGACTTCCAGGTGATCACGAAGGGTACCTATTTGCTGAAAATTGGAAATCGACTTGAGCGTATCGTTCTGAATTAATCTTTGCTACTTCCAGGTATCGGGTAACACAAGCAGTATTTTTCAACCGGTTTTGCTAAGGCTGAAATATTTAGATTATCAGACGCTTTGGATACGTCCATGATCGTTCCATTCTTCAATAACAGGTTTATGGTCTGTTTCACCTGACTGTAGGCGTTGTTCGTCAACGATTCAGCGTACACAAAATACTTGATCTCCTCATCGTTTAATTGGAATTGATTGCGCACCATTTCTTGTTCAAATGTAATGCGATCCGGACTAAACGGCTCTTTGGCAATCTCTACTTTGTGCAATTTGCGATTCACCAAATGCGTGGATAATATGGCCAATACTTTGTCCTCGTGGAACTGCCAAACCTTGATGGCTCCCATAATATCGTAATCATCCAATTGGGCAAAAGTGGCCAATACATTGGGGTCATTTTTGAAGTCGGTATCCCGAACATCATGCGACATGAAATAGAGCAAGGCCGGTGATCCGAACAACTTCTCGCCTTTTTTGACCAATTCCTTCGCGCGACGTAAAATATTGATCAACATGAATTCGCCGGAAACAACTGTTTTGTGCAAGTAGACCTGCCAATACATCACGCGTCTGGCGACTAGAAATTTCTCAATCGAATAGATCCCCTTTTCTTCAACTACTAATTGATCATGGTGCACATTCAACATTTCGATGATGCGTTCCGTGCCAATGATTCCTTCCGAAACACCTGTGAAAAAACTATCGCGGGTCAGGTAATCCAGTCGGTCCATGTCCAGCTGACTACTCACCAATTGATGCAAGAATTTTTTATGGTACGTGTTTGAAAAGATCATCAATGCGCGTTCCAGATCATCATGGTTTTCCGGAAATTCCTGCTTTAATGCACCGATGAAGTACACCGAAATTTTCTCATGCGAAACACCATTTACGATGTCGTATTCTAGGGCGTGACTGAAAGGGCCGTGGCCGATATCGTGCAACAGAATGGCGATCAACGCTGCACGCTCTTCCTCTTTGCTGATCGGATGACCTTTTTTACGGATCACTGCGATAGCTTTTTCCATCAAATGCATGGCTCCGATCACATGGTGAAAGCGGGTGTGTAAAGCTCCCGGATAGACCAAATGCGTCATGCCTAATTGTTTGATACGGCGCAAGCGCTGAACGAATGGGTGTTCGATCAAATCGAAAATAAATTCATCGGGTATTGAAATAAATCCATACACCGGGTCGTTGATGATTTTCTTTTTGTTGTTTCGGTGAGTATGTGTACGCAATTGAATACTTTTATAATCCGTACTCAAAGCTAATTAATCTTTAGGATATGCAAGCAAAGATTCTCTGGGCAGATGATGAAATGGAATTCTTAAAACCTCATGTGCTCTTTTTAGAGTCGAAAGGTTACCAGGTTGAGTTGATCAACAATGGTTCGGAAGCCGTGGAGCGCTGCATGGAAACCAATTTCGATATTGTGTTTTTGGACGAAAATATGCCCGGAATTTCGGGATTAGAAGCTTTGTCGCGGATCAAAGAGATCCATCCGCAATTGCCGGTGGTGATGATCACGAAAAGTGAAGAGGAATCGATCATGGAAGAAGCCATCGGAAGCAAGATCGCTGATTACCTGATCAAACCGGTTAACCCGAACCAGTTGTTACTTTGTTTGAAAAAGAATCTC
Organism: uncultured Fluviicola sp.; assembly: GCA_964427665.1. GTDB lineage: Bacteria > Bacteroidota > Bacteroidia > Flavobacteriales_D > Crocinitomicaceae > Fluviicola. The sequence continues at coordinate 26,333 of CAYRVL010000004.1, forward strand.
GATCACCGTAAGTTGGTATCGCAAAAAACGAACTCGTCTTATCAACAAGAATTCCGTCAGTTGGGAATGCAACTGTCGTCGCGTCTGGATGCGGAGGAATGGAAAGACGTTTTTCGTAAATTGACTTACTGGGAATTGGAATTCAAAGGCTTGCAAGATCAGGGAATGCGCGAGATCTTGAAAGCGCAGCAAAAAGAAGCCAATGATCTCTTTTGTCGGTTCATTGAGAATAATTACGAAGATTGGTTCTCCGGTGCTGAGGAAGGACCGGAAATGGTCCATGAGCTCCTGCGAAACCGTGTTTTCCCGTTGCTAGACGAGCCTGTTTATTTGATCGTGATCGATAACCTGCGCTACGACCAATGGCAAGTGTTGAAACCGATCATTTCCAATTATTTCAATATCGAAAAGGAGGATATCGTTTATTCCATCTTACCAACAGCTACGCATTATGCGCGCAATGCGTTGTTTGCTGGTATCATGCCTTCTGAGATCGCGAAACGTTTTCCAAATCACTGGTTGAACGAGGAGGACGAAGGTGGTAAGAACATGCACGAAGCTGTATTTCTGGAAGGGAATCTGAAACGGAACGGCAAGCAAGTGAAATGGAGTTACAACAAGATCACCAACTTGGATGCGGGTAAGCGGTTGTTGGATCAGTTCAATCAACTGAAAGAAAATCAATTGAATGCCATCGTTTACAACTTCGTGGATATGTTGTCGCATGCGCGCACAGAAATGGATATGATCAAAGAGTTGGCAGGCGATGAGGCAGCTTATCGTTCCCTGACCGTTTCTTGGTTCGAGCATTCTCCACTGCAAGAGATCTTCAAGAAAATTGCGGCTGTGAAAGGAAAAGTTGTCGTTACAACCGATCACGGAACCGTACGTGTGACGAATCCTGTAAAGATCGTAGGAGATCGATCCACGAATACGAATTTGCGTTACAAAACAGGACGAAACCTGAGCTACAAAGAAAAAGAGGTGTTTGCGATCAAACATCCAGAGAAAGTAGGGTTGCCGAAATCGAGTTTATCGAGCGAGTTCGTTTTTACACGTGAACACGACTATTTCGTGTATCCCAATAACTACAACCATTTCGTCAATTATTACAACGATACGTTTCAACATGGAGGAATTTCAATGGAGGAATTGATGATCCCGTTTGTAATTTTGTCTTCTAAATGAAAAGTTGGATAGCACATACGCCGGAAGATCTGCCATTTATTGCGAAAGAATTTCTGGAATACATCGGAAATAATCGGATCGTGGCTCTGGATGCTCCTATGGGTTCGGGTAAAACAACCTTTACGAATGCAGTTCTCCGCGCAATGGGTATTGAGCATGCAGAAGGTTCTCCCACATTTGCGATTATTCATACATACCAATCCCCTTATTTTGGAGAGGTCTTGCACATTGACGCTTACCGCTTGGACAACGTAGAGGAAGCACTCCATATCGGCATGGAGGAAATGTTGTATTCCGGTGCCTATTGTTTTATCGAATGGCCGGATAAAGTTGAACCGATTTTGCCGGAAAACCGCGTAAACGTAACTATTTCCGTAAATCTGGAAGGGGATCGTGTGATCACTGTGAAATTGCCCTGAATTTTAAACACAGGTCTTTTATTAAAATTCCGCGTGAGCCTGATAGCTTTCCCGTAAAATCTCCTATCTTCGTGTGAACCGGCAAATCCAAAAAAACATGGTAAAAGATCCTGAATTGTTAAAGCAATTACTGAAAGAGGGTAATATTCTTCCAATGGAAGAAATGCTTGAGATCTCAAAAAAGAAAGGAAGTCTGTTGATCGGGATTCCTAAGGAGACCAGTTTTCAAGAACGCCGTGTGCCATTGGTTCCTGAGGCCGTTTCTTTTTTAGTAGCCAATGGTCATCAAGTACGAATTGAAACAGGAGCAGGTGATCCGGTGCATTTTTCAGATCGCGAATACAGCGAAGCCGGTGCTGAGATCGCTTATAGTGCGAAAGACATTTTTCAATGCGACATCATTTTGAAAGTTGCTCCGCCTTCGGAAGAGGAAGTAGATATGATGACCGGGAATCAGACTCTGATTTCAGCGCTGCAGCTGAGTATTCAACCGAAAAATATTTTGCAGAAGCTGATCCAGAAAAAGATCACCGCTGTTGCCTGGGATTACATCCGGGATGAACATGGCGTGTTTCCTGTGGTGCGTACCATGGGGGAGATAGCTGGAACTACATCGATCTTGATCGCCGGTGAATTGCTTTCTTCTTTCAACGAAGGTAAAGGAATCATGTTGGGCGGGATCGCTGGTGTGCAGCCTACAGAAGTAGTGGTAATTGGTGCCGGAACTGTTGGTGAGTTTGCGACCCGTTCAGCTATGGGACTCGGCGCTTCTGTGAAAGTTTTTGATAATAGTTTATCGCGATTGCGTCGCTTGCAAAATGATATTGGATCACGTGTTTACACATCTGTTTTACAACCCAAGGTATTAGCAAAAGCGATCAAACGTGCGGATGTCGTTATTGGAGCAATTCGCTCGCCATTAGGTCGCACTCCCTGCGTGGTTACAGAGGAAATGGTGCAAAATATGAAGGAAGGATCCGTGATCGTCGATGTAAGCATCGACCAAGGTGGGTGTTTTGAAACGTCTCGAGTAACCAATCACAATCACCCTACATTTGTAGAGCACGGAATTTTACATTATTGCGTTCCCAATATTGCATCGCGCGTACCCCGAACGGCTTCATTTGCACTGTCCAATATCTTTTCACCAATTCTTCTCTCTATGGGAGATTCCGGTGGATCCATGGATCTCATTCGCAATGACCTCGGTTTCCGCTCAGGAGTTTATATCTACCGCGGAATTTTGGTAAGCGAAGTACTTGGGAAAGTCTTTGATCTGAAATACAAAGACATCGATCTATTGATGATGGGCTTGAAGGGATAACTGCTTAACCTTTACGTTTTCCGGATTTGTAACGTTCACGTTTATTGATCCACTTGTATTTGCGGTCATTGAAGCTGTTGTCCGCTCGGTCTCCTTTGAATTTATAAACGAATCCGGCCGTGTAATGCAGGTAATCATTTTCGCCGAAAATTTCTCCGGCAAGTCCGAATTTACCACTTGCCTGAATCTGCAATCCCAATCCTCTCCAGATCCAGAAGTTAAGTCCTGCCCCCACTTGAAGCGTTGGACAAAGCGGTGTTTCCAAAGCCGAACGATGGGTAAGTCCCACACCAGCACTCACATACGGGTCAAGTCGCGGTGTATTCAATAAGTTGTAAAAGCTGTATTTGGCATTCAAATCGAAAGACAGAAACAAACCACTCAGACCTGTCGTGTCGTTAATCCGTTTGTTGTTGGTGTAATTATTATAGGCTCCGGCAAATTCAATGCTCAATCCCTTTTTCAAATACCTATCCACCATGAATCGGGCAGGAAAAACTGGGGTGTTCCAAACTTCGTTAACATCAAAGGTCTGACAAAATCCACGTCCGTCATCGTCTACAGTATTCCAGGAAACACCAATCATCCACTTGTAGGGTTTCGGTTTTCCTATCCAAGCTAATGGCTGTGCATAAACTTGTTGCACACTGATGATCACGAAAAAAAATAATACAGATCGAAACACGCTATTATGAGTTGATTGTGCGAATTTACAAATATTCTGCCAGAAGCGTAGGATGCTCGATTCGAAAATGATATCGCATAAATCCGGAACTGTCCGGTAAAATGATAGTAGATTGCACGTATATTTGGCCCACATGATTACTCGTTTGCTAAATACAGGTTTGCGTGCGCAATACTTGCCATGGGAAGTTACGCTTGCACGAAAGCTTAACTTTCTATCTATGGTAGGCTTCGTAAATGTCCTACTCACTCTGTTCATTTTCGTGGGAATTTCTCTGGATGATGTAGTTCCGCATTTTGTCATTATTTTGTGTTTAGCACCGTTTGTTGTGGCTTTGAATAAATGGTTCGGATATTTACCGGCAGCCTATTTGTTTTCCTTAATGGGCTTGTATCTGTTCTTCACGTTAACATGGATCTATGGCTTTGATTCATTCATCATGTTGTACTATTTCCCGATGTTGATCAGCACGATTCAAATGCTGGGCCGCAGGGAAACTTGGAAACACATGGTGGTTTTGTTGATGCTTTATTTGCTATCGATCATTGTGCTTACCTTATTGCTAAATCAAGGTAACTTGGTGGATCTCTCATCAGAAGCAATTGAATTCTTGCGCCCGTTCAATATGGTGATGAGCTTCATGTTGAGTGTCGTGATGATCATTTTTGTTACCTACGAAAACTACAAACAAGAAAATGCCGTGGTTCAGATGCTCCATGAAAAAGAAATATTGTTGGCCGAGTTGAATCACCGGGTTAAAAACAACATGAATATCGTAACAAGTTTGCTCAACCTGAAAAAGAACTCGGCAAAAGACAAAGAGGTTCAAGCGGCTTTAGAGGATTGTCAGTTTCGAGTTTATTCCATGGCATTGGTCCACAATCAGATGTATGCAGATTCCGGAATCGGGAAATTGAACTTTAAGAACTACATTGGAGATCTGACTAAGAATATTGAGCAATCCTTGGGCGGAGAAGCGATAGTACATGTAAAAACAGACGAGATAGAACTGTCGATGCAAAAAGCTATACCATGCGGTTTGATCATCAATGAGTTATTGACAAATGCGTACAAACATGCGCGTGTTCCGGATAGACAGCTGGAGATCTTTGTAAACATCCATAAACAAGATGGAAAATTGCAATTTCAGGTATACGACAACGGACCTGGTGTTCAAACGTGTGCAGAAGGAAAACCGGATAATTCTTTAGGTTTTGAATTGATCCGTTCTTTATGGGAACAATTGGATGCATCATTCCGCTTTGCGAATGATCCCGGTTGTACTGTTTGGTTCGAAATTCCTTGTTAGTATAATATCTCCCAGACACTGCGGTATTGGTGGTGCCGTTCGATCTTGTCCAATAATTGATTGTAAAACGGATGTGCTCCCAACGTTGCGCTGTCACCAAGAACGATCAATCGGTGTTTTGCCCGTGATAATGCCACATTCATACGTCGCAAATCTGATAAAAATCCGATGGATTGCGTTTCATTCGATCGCGTGCAGCTGATGATCACTGTTGCTGTTTCCTGACCTTGGATACTGTCTACGGTAGAAACATGCCATGATTTTCCCAGTTGTTCTTTCAAGCGTTTTACTTGAGCGGAATAAGGACTGAGCACGAATGATGCGGTTGGATCCAGATTTTCGTTTTCGATCAATTTGTCAATCACCTCGATCTCTGCTTCATTAAAATAACTTCCTGATTCTTCGTCTTGTTGCTCTCCATCGCCATATCCGGCCATATCGATAAACGAAACATTTCCGGAAGATGCGCCCTCGTACGCGATCAATTCTCCATCATAAAAGTAGTCGTTGATGAGGTCTTGAATCCCGGTGTCCATGCGGTATTGCGTTTTTAGTCGGATTAAAGGTCTTGTTTCCTGAATGCGTTCCAGAAGACTTTTGTTGAGTCCGAGTTGCTGTGCTTCCGGACTAAGAACGGTGGCCGGTAATTGCTGTGGATCACCACAAAGTACCAAGCGATTTCCGAAACTACCTACCAGCCAAGTCAATGGTTCCAAAGCTTGTGCGGCCTCGTCTACGATCACCACGTCACTTTTCCATGTTTTTGGCAATTCGTTGAACAATGCAACAGGTGTTCCGGCGATCACAGCCGTTTGTTCCAAAAGTTGAAACATTTGATCTTGTGCTGTCTTACGAATCAACTGACTCAGTTCACGGATATCTTTACGAGCTGCTCGTTTTAATTCACGCGCTTCTGCATCGTAATTGCGCATGTTACGGTCAGCAATTGAAATGGCTTGTTGTAATTGTTTTTTGTATTGTTGGATGCTTTTACTGGCCTGTCCGGATTCTACTAAATTATCCAACCACACAGCTTGTACATCCGTAGCGATCTTTTCGTCATTTCCGACACGAATTACCGGTATTTGTGCTTGCATCAACTGCCGTACGACGTGGTCGACCGCCGTGTTGGAAGGAGCGGACAGGATGATCTTTTTGCCGGATTTGACCAATTCCTGAATTCCCGCTACGAGTGTAGTCGTTTTTCCCGTTCCTGGAGGACCTTGAATGGCCACTATCTTGTCCGAACCGGTAATGGCGGAGATCGCCAACCGTTGTGAGTCGTTGTATTTTGGAACGATCGAAGTGATTTGGATTTCACTTGGTTCTCGAATGTCATCAATGTGTTTCCAGAGTGCTTGTTCTTCACAGATCCGCAAACCGATTGCCATGCATTGCAAGGTCCGGTCATCGGAGATCTTACTGATCTTTAGATTCTCGGCGTACCAATCCAGTTCCGGATTCTCTGAACTGTAAACGGTTAAACTCCTGTCATTGAGTTCAACGATGCGTCCCCGCCATTCGGAGTCACCGGCCTGAACGGAAACGGTTGCTCCGCGTTTGAAAAAATGGTCCGGAATGCTGTAGCTCGTGGTAAAGGAGACACTTGTTCCGGATAGACTGTTCTGTGAATTGCTGTAAATAACAGGAAACAAAACCAATCCCTCTTTGCGCAATTCCTGAACGGATTTTTGAGCCAACGAAGCATCGAGCCATTCCTGGTATTGCTTTTCAGCCTGAACAGCTTTTTTGAGTGTTGAAAGAAAGTCTAATCCCGACATTTTAGAATGGCGTTGGTGCGATAATGTGAATGCGTTCTTTGGTGATCGGATGCGTGAAGATCAACTCCGCAGCGTGCAAATGCAAACGATCTGCTTTCGTTCCATACAAGTCGTCGCCAACGATCGGAACACCTAAACCATCCGGATGTGCGGCATGAACGCGCAATTGATGAGTTCTGCCGGTGTACGGATAGAAATACACCAAAGTCTGTTCGCCGCGTGTTTCAACAATCTCAAAACGCGTCATGGCTTTTTTACCATGCTCGTAGCATACCAATTGTCTGGGGCGGTCTTCCAGATCTACTCGTAAAGGCAGATCGATGTTACCGTCTGGTTTACTTGGAATTCCGTCCAATAAGGCGACGTACTTTTTAGTCACGCTGCGTTTGGTGAATTGGCGTTGCAAATGCTCGTGCACGTCTTTGTCCTTTGCCGCGAGTAAAATTCCGGAGGTGCTCATGTCTAAACGATGAACCAATAATGGACCTGTTGCTTGCGGATAGCGCGCACGTAATCGCTCGTAGACCGAATCCTGGATCGATTTTCCGGGAACAGACAGGAATTCTTCGGGTTTGTTCACCACCACGATCCACTCGTCTTCAAAAAGGATCTCGAATTGTTTGCCCGCTGCCGGATTGTGCAGCAAAGGATTGTCGTCTACTTCCATTCCTTGAAGCATGTGGCCCAAGATCGGTTCGCATTTTCCGCGACAAGCCGGATAATAGTGTTTGTGGTTGCGCACTTCAGATTTCGGCGATTGTCCCCACCAGAATTCAGCCAGTGCGATCGGTTTTAACTGATGGATGAAGGCATAATGCAAGAGCTTTGGCGCGGCACATTCACCAGCTCCGGCGGGCGGTTTGGCATCTGGCATGTTTGCAAAGATCTCACCCAAACTTTTCTTGTGTCCCCTTTGGTTCAAAAAATAATAATGATCGAATAACTGTTGTTGCAAGGCCGATGAGCGTGTTTTTCGTGCTTCTTTGAGCTCTTCGATTTTATGTTCAAAAGGAGCGAGTTGACTATGTAAGTCTGTCAAACGGTATTCGAAATGCTTGATCATGTCCTTCAGCAAAAACTTCTCTTTCACACTTTCCTGCGATAATTCCGACAAGAGTGCCTGGAAGGCTTGTGGATCTAGGCTTGATTCACCTGCTTTTCGTCGTTCGTCGCGTAGCTGTTTTTGTTCTTTTATGCGTGCTTTTTGCTCGGAAATACGCGTTTCAGCTTCCAGTTTTAAGTTGTCGATCGCTTCTTTTAATGCGAGGTAAGCAGGATCAACCAGTGCGCGTTCCAAAGCTTCATTCAAGGCATTCACCTCCAGTTCTCCTTTTTTGAAGAATCCGTCTTCATGGAGAATATCGAAGACCGGTGGCACAAAATGTGGGTGGTGATTGCTATTAGCGAGCTTTCCGGAGAAGGCAGACAAGTATCCAATTTCACCAGTTGGATGTTCGACAACGAGTACGCCAAACATCTTTCCGATCACAAGTCCATCTTGTTCCGGAACCAATCCGAAATTGTGGATCCAATCCGTTTGTGTTTCCAAGTATTCCTGCAGTTCTTCTGCAGCCTGAATTGCCAGGGGATGGGGATCGTAATAGAACGGAAAAGTAAAGCGCTGCGGCAAGGAAATGTCCTTCACTGAGTGTTTAAATCGCGTAAAATGCGGGATGTTTCCGTCCGGATGTTGCATGTGGCAAAGGTACGAAATGCCCGATATTTTAAGAATTTGTTCAGTTCTTTTCAAGCCAGAGGTAAAAATACTTTCACGTGGAGTGCAACTTTACTTGTTCAAGAAATAGCGCTTTAGCTCCTCGATTATAAAATAGATCAAATAAACAACCGCTTGAACGATGCAAATTATTCCGGTGAACCACATAGGACCTGCCCAGTATCGCAGCATTTCGGCTTCGCTGCCATAATCGATGATCAGTCCGTTTTTGACAAGTAGATAGACTCCAAATGCCAAGGCTATTGGAACCGTAAAGCCAACTAAGGCAAAAAACGAAGGTTTGCGAAAGATAATCTTTCTAATGATTTCAACGGAATTGTATCCGATCAACAATACGGCAATAATCAGATCATAGATCATAAAAGTCCTTGAATATCAACCCACCACATTCGTTTCGCTTTCAAATTTCTTGTACGACAAGAACACCGCGCTAACTGCTAATGCCACCATCACTCCAAAGGACATGGCCACCAAGTGCCACTCCAAAGTACCGGCGATTAGTTCTTTTGTAGCCAAAACGATGTTCACGACCGGGATCAACGCTGTCATTTCGTTCAATTCCACACCCGGGAAAAAGCCTACCATCGCCGGAAGAATGATCACGATGTTCAACGGAGAAATGATGCTTTGTGCTTCTTTAAAACTTTTTGCACGGACGGCGATCGGAATCATCAAACCTGCAAAGAAAACGATTAACGGGAACAACAAGAGGTACAACATGACAATAAAGGAAGGACTCAAAATTTCCGCTACAATGGCTGCGATCTCGGGTGCTTGTTCTTTGGCTGTGAATTCAACCGAGGCGAATAATCCAAGTAAACTGAAAGTAGAAGCCATTAATCCGGAAAGGATCACAACGCCCATTTTTCCGAAAAGCAACTGCCAACGCGGAACGGGTGTGGTTAGCAACGTTTCGATCGTTCCGCGTTCTTTTTCACCAGTGAATAGGTCAATAGCCGGATACATGCATCCCAAAAATCCGAATGCGATGAAAATATAGGGTAGCATTCCACCGGCCAATTTACCGATCATTTCCTTGTCTGATGCGACGTTTTGATAGCTGATCTCCAAAGGCGTGATCTTTTGCTCATCGATCTTCAAGGCGGTCAAGCGTTCCTGTTTCCATTGATCGCTGATGAATTGCAAATAGGTTTCCATACGCTCTTTCATTCCTACACTGGTTCCGTTGTGGAAAATACGCACAGGAACCGGCGAGTAGCTTTGTTTTTTGGCATCGCTACCAGAGGGAATGAACAGACCAGCATCGATTTTTTCGTCATTCAAGGCTTGTTTCAAGGCATTGGTGTCGGTAAAAGGTTCGAGGGAGTATTTCCCCAATTCTTTCGGCAAGTTTGTCATGGCTTCTTGCAGACTTCCGGCTTCGGAACTAACCATTCCAATGCGCATTTCTTTGGCTGCCACTTCGTCTTCGAACGATTTTGAAACGGTCGTGAACAGATTCATTACCAATGGAAAGATCAAGGTAGGAATGACGATCATCATCATCACCGTACGACGATCGCGCAGTGTGTCTTTCAGTTCTTTTAAAAATATGGTTGTCAATTTCATGATGCTTGCTTTTTCGGTTGGATCACTTGGCTTGGTGGATAATGTCAATAAATGCTTCGGTCAAATTCTTACCGGCAGTAACTGATCTGTAAGCCTCCATCGTGTCGTTGTACAATACTTTACCTTGGTGAATGATCGTGATATCGTCGCACAATAAATCTACTTCACTCATGATATGACTAGAAAAGATCACTGTTTTGCCTTGATGCTTGCAGTCGCGGATCAATTGAATGATATTTTCAGCAGTAATGACATCCAAGCCGCTGGTTGGTTCGTCGAAAATAACAACTTGCGGGTCGTGGATCATGGTTCGGCAGATCGATACTTTCTGCTTCATTCCGGTGCTCAACTTGCCAATGCGTTTGTTTTTAAAATCGTGCATGTCGAGCAGGCTGAACAGGCGTTCTTTGCGCAGATCGCGGTCAGTTTTGCTTACATTGTAGAGTGCGGCAAAATAATCCAGTAGTTCATTGGGAGTCAGTCGTGCATAGAGACCGGCAGAACCCGTGAGAAATCCGATCTGCATGCGCGCCTCTTGTGCTTGTTTTACGGCGTCAACGTGATTGATCGTAATAGTTCCGTTACTTGGTTTGAAGATCGTAGCCAGCATGCGCAAGGTTGTAGTCTTGCCGGCACCATTTGGTCCGAGTAGGGCATGGACTCTTCCGGGCGCGCAGGAGAACGAGATATTGTCAACTGCGGTTACAGTTTTGGCTTCGGTACCGAGTTCTTTGCGCTGCTGTCTGTTCAGCTCAAATGTTTTAGATAGGTTTTCGACGTGTATCATACGAACAATTCTGAGCAGCGAATATACGACACTCGAAAAGGAGGAGCACAGTTGTTGCTGAAAGAAATGTTAAAACGAGATTCGGTTTCACACCAGCGAGCTTACCGTGCTGTGAAAGGTTTGAAAAAGAGGTTGAATGGAAACGAAAAAAGCGCCGTTACCGACGCTTTTAAAGAGTTAATGGTGATGTCCGTGTTCACCGTGCGTATGTCCATGTGCGATCTCGTCTGCAGTAGCTTCACGAACGCTTAGGATCGTTACATCAAAATTCAGATCGATATCTGCCAATGGATGATTAAAGTCCATGCGTACAGATTGCGGTTGCATTTCCAAAACTGTACCTCTGATGTGGCGTCCATCTGGATCGGTCATTGGAACCATTGCTCCAACAAAAATATGTTCTGTGTTGATTTTTCCTGATTCGTCGAAGAATACTTCGTTTGGAATGTCTACGACCATGTTTTCTTGGCGATTTCCGTATGCGTCTTTCGCTTCTACAGAGATCTGCACACTCTCACCGGCAGTTTTTCCGTGGATTGATTCTTCGAAAGCGGGTATCACACGTTCTACGCCATAAAGAAATTGCATTGGTCGGTCAACAAGTGTTTCCTCGATTTTTTCTCCTGTTTGCTGATTGGTTAGCTTGTAGTGCAAGGAAACCACGGTGTTGATGTCAATTTTCATGTAATTTATTTTTTTGTAAATGTAAGGAATGGTTTGGAGCTTGGTTTTAAAAGTGGTGTTAATTATGTCAAAATGTTAAAATTTAGATCAGCGTTCGGGAATTCCCGAATTCCCTCAAATTTCACTGAAACACAATGAAATCAAGGGTTTTAATTCAAAAACAGATGAAATACTTGATTTGAAATATGTTCAAATTATAACATTAATCACAAATTGTTCCCTTGTGCTCCGAATGTTGGTACATATCCTCCAATTCTTGCAATTCTTTCAGCAATTCCGCGGAAGGCGGAGTAGAAGTGAGGTCATTTAAATTTGGTTGTCCTGCATCTACCCAAGCCGTGTACCAGATAGATCCAACAGCTATGATCGCTTCGCGTAATCGACGTTCGACCATACCGCCCATTTGTGCTTGATATGCGTCGCAGAATTCTTTGGAGTAAACTTGGATCACGGCTTGACCGCGTTGCTCGTAACTGTATTTTTTATCGGATGGAAAGCTGGCGGTTAATTCACGTTCCATACTCAATACCGAGTCCACAGCAAGATTCGAGGCTTTCACGGCATCCCACGCAAAATCCAATACCGCTGAAACATATTTACTTTTCCCTACAAAATAGTCGTAATCTTCAGCGCTTAATTCTACGATGCGACTTTCCCACAAGCCATGTATTCCGCGTTGACCGGTCAACTGACCGTTATAGTTTTCAGTAGTATGAAGCGGAACGTGTGCATCGCCGATGTAATGACCAATTTCTGAAGCGTTTTTCAGGATGAGGTCTACATTTTTGGATTCAAACGCTTTTTGCAAACGGAATTTCATCACTTGAATGTGCCAAGGAACGATACCGTAAGTTTGTAGAGTGTCTTCTGTAAACTTGGCAACTGCGTCATTCCATTTACGAGGAACGATTTCGAATGGATCTTGACCGTTGTGTGCGTAATGATCGATATCGATGTAGTGTCGTTGCGCTTCTCCATCAACACCATAGCGACGCTTGTCTGGGTCCACAGCATGTTCCGTAATGTATTCGATATTCTCTTTGAAGAAACCGAACATTTCAGGAGGAAGGGTGAAAATGGCCATACGGTTGATGCGTTTATGACCGAAAAACCCCCACACAGTGGCGTGAACAGGTTTATGCACAGGAAGCGGCTTGGCAAAAGTCACATTCCAGCACAAGAAGAATACACAGGTTTTAAACAACCACTTCCAATTGAACCAATTTCCCATCGCGTAAAATTGGGATAACCGTTGTTTGATTCGGCGTCAAGCAATACTTGATGTCTTCGTTCAAGTTTAAATTCTTCAAGCGACGACGGTGCGAACTGCTCTTTAGATATCCGAGATAGTTATCCTTTGCGGAAAGATACAAATATTTTGCGGCAATGGATGAATCTTCAACAGATGTAAAATTACCGGTATTGATCAAGGCGTCACAAATAGCTCCGGCACAAATGGTATCTTCCAAATTGAATTTATCTTGCCACCCGGAACACAAACACAAGATGTTCTTGTCTTGTTCAGACAGCCAAGTGTTCAGTGATTCAAGATTTAAGAAGCTTCCTACCACAACGATTTCCGCATCTTTAGCAACATCTAATGATTTCGTACCGTTGGTGGTTGTTAATACCACTTCCTGACCGCGAAATTCTTCTTTCATGTAACTGAATGGTGAGTTTCCGAAATCGAATCCTTCCACGATTTGACCTTTGCGTTCTGCACCTGCCAGGAATCCACGTTGTTTGTATTCCCAAGCTTCTTCCACCGTCGGCACAGGAATGATGGCTGCAATACCGTTGTCGAATGCGGCACAGATGGCAGAAGTTGCACGGAGCACATCAATGACAACAACAATTTCAAACTCGTCTTTAAAATAGGTGTACTCGCCAGGTGTAAAGCACACTTCAACTCTTTTACGTGTATCCATATGGCCGCGAAGGTACAAAAAGCTGCAAAATTATGCCTGTTTTTGTGATTTGAGCTGTAGAGGTTTAAAGATCTTTGAGTCAGCGACAAAGGTTCCGAATGGAATTAATGATGCCAATCCGGAAATGAAAGTTGTCTTGAATGACCATTTGTAGTGCTTGGCGACGATCAAAACATACAAGCAGTAGGCGATGAATAAAAAGCCATGAGCCATCCCAACCCAGTAGTTGGGACCGTCGATTCCGTAAATGCGTTTCAAAGGAACAGTGATCGCGAAGGATAAATAGGATATCCCCTCAATGAGTGAAAGGAGTCGCAAAATGCCGAGACTTGAAGAAAAATTCATGAGTGTTAAGCTTAATTTGTTTTAAAGAACGTTTTGTTATCAATGATCATCGACCAATTTCCGTTAGAATCGATCTTTGGCTCTTGTTGAATGCTTATAGCGTAGTTTCGACTGCCAAATTTCAATTGGTCTTTTGAGTTATTCATGACAGCCCGTCCTGTTTGAATAACGATACAGTCGCATAATTTTTCCGCACAGGTATCGCGACAGGAATTGTAATAGGCACCATCTTTACCTTCAATGATGATTTCATTAACTACCGTCTCATTGATGATTGAATCATACACGGATTCTGTTCGCCAGGTGCCTTCAAAATCGGGATTGTATTTGTAGACCGGCTTATTGCAGGATGTGATCATAGAAATCACTATTAAGAGGATTGCAAGGTATTTCATACTTTTCGAGCTTGTAATTCAAATAATTCATCGCGGAATTTAGCTGCTGCAATGAAGTCCAATTCCTTGGCAGCTTTTTCCATAGCTTTTCGTTTCGCCAAAATGGCTTTCTCCAGTGCTTCCGGATCCGTATATATCGGTAAAGGTTCCGATGCTAGGTTCTCCTGTTCTTCAAAACCATAACTTTCTTTTTGCGCTCGTGTGGCTGGATCACCATCGGCTACTTTGGTCGATTTTAGGATCTTTTCTTTGCTTTTTTGAAGCGGTGTTGGTGTCATTCCATGCGCCTCGTTGTAGGCCATTTGCTGTGCACGTCTACGGGCCGTTTCTTCAATGGTCTGTCGCATCGAATCGGTCATTTTATCCGCGTACATGATCACTTTTCCGTTTACATTTCTTGCAGCTCGACCGACAGTTTGTACCAAAGATCGCACATTGCGCAAAAAACCTTCTTTATCGGCATCGATGATAGCAACCAACGAAACTTCCGGAAGATCTAGACCTTCACGCAGCAAATTTACCCCGATCAAGACATCAAATTCTCCAAGGCGTAATTGGCGCAATATCTCTACACGTTCGATCGTATCAATGTCTGAATGGATGTAGCGACAGGCGATCCCTAATTTGTCTAAATATTTCTGGAGTTCTTCCGCCATACGTTTTGTCAGGGTCGTGACCAAGGTGCGCTCATCCTTTTCAATCCGCAATTGGATCTCCTCGATCAGGTCGTCAATCTGATTTTTACTCGGACGAACTTCGATCACCGGATCCAATAAACCGGTAGGACGGATCAATTGCTCCACGACGATCCCTTCCGATTGCTCCAATTCGTAATCTGCCGGGGTGGCCGATACATAAATGATCTGATTGACCAGTCCTTCGAATTCCTCAAATTTCAACGGTCGGTTGTCCATAGCAGCTTGTAAACGGAAACCGTACTCTACCAAATTGATCTTGCGCGCACGGTCACCTCCATACATGGCGCGAATTTGCGGAACTGTCACGTGACTTTCGTCAATGATCATCAAGAAATCATCCGGAAAATAATCGAGTAAGCAGAATGGTCGCGATCCCGGTTCACGCTGGTCGAAATAGCGCGAATAATTCTCGATCCCACTGCAATATCCCAATTCCCGCATCATTTCCAGATCGTAGGTGGTGCGTTCTTCCAGGCGTTTGGCTTCCATGATTTTTCCGGAGCGGCGAAAATTCTCTACTTGAACTACCATGTCCTCGCCAATATGATCAATGGCTTTTCGAGTATTTTCCGGACTGGAAACGAAAATGTTGGCCGGATAGATCAGGATCTCTTCAAAACGGTCGATTTCCTGATTGGTTTCCGGGTCAATAGCTCGGATAGCCTCGATCTCATCTCCCCAAAATTCGATGCGCAGGGCATAATCGGCATATGCGAGGTAAATATCCACCGTATCGCCTTTTACCCGAAAATTCCCGCGTTTGAAGTCGGCTTCTGTGCGCGAATACAAGTTTTCTACCAGTCGAAGTAAGAATTTATTGCGAGCGATCAATTCACCTACGCGCACGGAAATGATCGATTTGGCAAATTCATTCGGGTTCCCGATACCATATATACAAGAAACGGAAGAAACCACTATGACGTCTTTGCGACCTGAAAGCAGGGCAGAGGTGGCAGACAAGCGCAGTTTTTCGATCTCGTCGTTGATCGCTAGATCTTTTTCAATGTAGGTATCGGTCGTTGGCAAATAAGCTTCCGGTTGGTAATAGTCGTAATAACTGACGAAATATTCTACCGCATTATTGGGAAAGAACTGCTTAAATTCACCATAAAGCTGAGCCGCCAGCGTTTTGTTGTGCGATAAAATGAGGGTTGGTTTTCCCACTTGTTGGATCACATTGGCCATGGTAAAGGTCTTACCACTTCCTGTAACTCCCAAAAGCGTTTGGGCGCGATGCTGATCATTGATGCCGTGCACCAGCTGTTCAATTGCCCTCGGTTGGTCACCGGTTGGTTTGAAATCGGAAACGAGCTGAAAATCCATTCTCAAAAATACCGAAAATCTTCCTTTTTTGGAAGAAGATCGGGGTGATGGAAATGTCTTGAATCATTAAAACGTATCTTTGTGCAAATTCAAAAAAAAATGCAACAGTTCAACGAATTCATTGCCATGCTAACAGATAACCCGTTAAATGCGATCTTTTTGATCCTGGGTGTCTTGTTACTTGAGATCATTTTATCCTTTGATAATGCAGCGGTTTTGGCTACCATGGTGAAGGATTTGCCTCAGGAGCAACAGGAAAAGGCATTGAAATACGGGATTGTTGGAGCTTATGTGTTTCGGGGAATTGCTTTGATCCTGGTTGATTCCATTTTATCGATCTGGTGGTTGAAACCGATCGGTGGTGCGTATCTGTTGTTTATGTCGATCAAACACTTTACTGCAAAAACGATCCAAACGGAGATCGATGAAGAAGTGTCAGACACCAAACAGAGTTTCTTGTACCGATATACGGTTGGCGTATTGGGTGTATTCTGGTCGACGGTTTTGGCGGTTGAATTCATGGATATCGTCTTCTCGATCGACAACATTTTTGCGGTAGTAGCCTATTCAGATAACATTATTTTGATCTGTATCGGGGTATTTATTGGTATCGTTGCCATGCGTTATGTGGCAAAATACTTCGTTGTACTGATCGAAAAATATCCATTCCTTGAGAAATCTGCTTTCTTGGTGATTGGTATTCTGGGGATAAAATTGTGTCTTTCGGTGCTCGTTCATTTTGTGCCGAGTGCCAAATGGATCGAAGGCGAACATTTTGACTTGTTCATTTCGATTTTAACCCTGTCGATCTTCATCGTGCCGATCATTTGGACACGTATGCGTGAAAAGAAATAACAATACTGCGATTTAGCCCTTCATGCGCGGACTCTTGCGCAATTTACCTCCTTTACGTACGGTGTAACGGCGCTTTTTAAACGGGTTGTCCTTGATCGAACGCGCGTAATTCAACGTCACTTCGTGGGAATTGTTGAAACGTTTGTGTGGCGTGAAAACGGACGATTCGTAGTTGTAAACGATGCGTAATCCATCATCTAAAAAGACGCCTACGCTGGCCCCTACACCGTTGTCTGAACGATATCCTCCGCCCATCCAAAGCCATTGACCGAGTAAGAAATGTCCGTCAAATGACATGTTGATATTCGATCCGGGAACGCCTTTTACGAGTACCGAAGGGTAGAAAACGAACCAATCATTGCGCGAACGCAATTTATAACCCATGTGTGCATACAAATGATTGTCCGTGGTTGCGTAGATCTGGTTTTTCTTGCCCAATTGATTATCGAACAAGTAGGGAAGAGATACACCAAAATCAAAGTTCTGACTTTGTATCGAAAGTCCAGCGCCCATGTTGAATCCGGCAGTGGACATTTGATTGAATGTTGGGTCTCCGGCATCGAAATACACGAAATCACTTCCTATAGAACGCTGACTGAAACCTAACTTCAAACCCAGACCAATTGCAACACGGTCGGTCATCCATGCCTGATACGTATAGCTAGCGCCAACGTCAAAAGTTCCCACTTGATCGATCTTATCGTACGAGGTAACCATTCCCACGCCGTGATTGCGTGTAAAACGGTAATATCCATTGGCCATTCCGGAAATTGGTGCAGCTGCGTACGACATCCATTGACGACGGAAATTCAGACTTCCGCCATAGCGTGTGTTGATGTCTTGAAATCCGGGATTAAACGCGTTTTGGTTCAACATATAAGTGCCGTATCCCCCACGCAATTGAGCCGTGGCCGATGTCGCAAGAACCGACAACAAGAAAAAACAAAAGAACTTTTTCATCGTTTCAAGGTGATTTTACCGGTGATAATGCGACCGTTTCCGTTATAGAATTCAAAAAAGTAAACACCGTCTGTACATTTATTATCCATCAACGGGTCTTGATTGTTCAAACCATCCCAATCATTCATGTAAGGTTCTGCTTTATACACTACTTCTCCCCAACGATTGAATACTTTTAAACTGTTGTTTGGATAGTTCTCCAAGTTCATGATCACAAACGTATCGTTGAATCCATCGTTGTTTGGAGAGAAAAAATTCGCAAAGATCAAATCGTCGACGATCAAGGTGTCGTCAGCTGATAAAGCGGTATTTGTGTGCGCAGTAAATGGCACATTCGCTTTTGTTGGTGTTGCAAACACACACATTAAAAGCAGTATTCCAAAAGCTAAGCCAATTCGAAGCATCTTAATTTAGTTTCAAGCACTGCAAATTTCGGGAATTTAATGAGTTTATTCTCACAGATAAATCATTAGTTATACACATTTAAACGTTGTTTGTAACAGGGTCAGTAGGATTTGATTCGTTACTGCGATCATGAATTGTTCTAAGAATTGCAGCGGACAATGATTCGCAATGGATGTATGATACGGCAAAAAAAAAGACCGGAATTCAATTCCGATCTTTCCGTGCGCACGACTGGATTCGAACCAGCACACCTTACGGCACCACCCCCTCAAGATGGCGTGTCTACCAATTTCACCACGTGCGCTTTTAATTTTTCTAGTTGCTCTCGTGTCTACCATCCCGATCGCTATCGGGATCACCACGTGCGCGTATTATTCATTGTTGCTCGCG